>NZ_AZSJ01000004.1:0-300000 GCF_000516555.1 Afipia sp. P52-10
CTGGACCACTGGAAACAAGATCGAACAACGTCCCGGGCGCCGTCAGACTGAGCGCGCCGCCATCATGAGACGTGACCTGCGTTGCAGCACCAGCGATGAGGTTGGTGATATCGACGCCACCCACCGCAAGTTGGTTTGTACCAATGGAGTTCGCTTGAATCTTGTCGGCCGTAATTGAGCCCGCCAGGATGTTTCGCGCGGTGATCGTGCCGTCGGCAAGCATGTCGCCGCGCAAGGCCAGTTTTTGCACACCGTTCACGGTACCGAGCGTGATCACCGGCACCGGCGCGCCGCCCGCAACCCCAGGCTTGGCAACCTGGAAGAAGTCGGCCAGCACCGTGAACGACGACGCGCCCGGACCGCCGTTGAGCTGCTTGGTTCCGGACACATAGCCGTTGGCATCCAGCAGCACGGTGTACTGCGCGCCGATGCCGGCGATCGCCGTGGCATTGGTGGTCACGCTGCTGCTCAGATTGCCAAGCTGCGCATTCACCGTCACCTGATACTGCGAGAACGAATGGTCGAGCTGCGCAATGGCTGTCGCGTTGGCCGTCACGCTGCTGGTCAGATTGCCGAGCTGTGCGCTGACCGTGATCTTATACTGTGAAAACGAATAGTCGAGCGCAGCAATGGCTTGCGCGTTTGTGGTGACGCGGCTGCTCAGGTTGCCGAGCTGCGCGTTGACCGTGACCTGGTACTGGCCGAACGAGAAGTCGAGCGCAGCAATTGCCTCGGCATTCATCGTCACGTTCGCGTTTGTGGTAGCAAAGCGAGCATCGACGCTCGTACTCAGGCTGGCGATGGCGCCTTCATTGCTGACCGCCAGCTCGCGCACATCCTCGATAGACGCCTCTGCATCATCAACCCGCAGCTCAACGCGCTCAACCATCTTGACCGTCTGGCCGCGCAGCCGGGTGTTGTCGCGGATGCTACGGGCCGACGAGTTGGCGGAAGTCTGCATGCCGTTCTCGACCAGCGACATGCGCCGGTCCATCTCGTCCTGCAACTCCTGCATCTGGTAAAGCAGGCTTTGAACGATGTCCTTCCCGCCGACCAGAATGTTCGGCGTTGTGACAGCGATCCAATCCGACCAGAGCGTGTCGCGTGGGTTGCCCGGAATGTAGCGTCCGCGCACCTGATAGGACGTATTCGGCAGCAGGTTCTGTGAGACCAGGATCGAACCTGCGGCGACGTTCTCGGAGCGCCCGCGATGGACGATCTCCATGGTTCCGAAGCCTTCGCGAACCTCGAACTGGATGGCGGCGATATCGCTGGTGACGGTGCCGTTCCACTCCAGCAGGATCGCCGGACGCCGAGCAAGACCGTTGGCATCGTATACCGTGGCACCTTCTGCGTACCAATCCAGCACGGCCTGTGCGGACGGTCGCACGAAGACGATCGGGTTGCGCGGGACTGGACGGAAGTCGGTTGCGTGGTTCCACTCATAGTCTGACGGATCGACTTCTGTCAGATCCACGATCACGTCCAGATTGGCCTTGTCGATCGCTCCGTCGACGCGAAACAGTTTGGTGACATAGCCATTGCGAGCGCTCGACCAGGCAACGACATCGCCCGGCTCCAGCAACCAGAACATCGGGGGCAAGCTATAGGTATGCCGGCGGGCGCGTTGAGCTTCGAGCAGCGCCGATTTCATCAAACGCTGCACCTGCTCCACGTAGGGTACCGCGTCGAACTTGATCTCCGACAGCAGGCGCCGGCCGCCATGCATAGCCTCGAGGTCGGTCCGCAGCAGCGGTGGCGCGACCTTCATATTCCAACCCTCGGCCGGCTCCGGATAGCTCGCCGAGATGCCGTTGACCGTCTCTGACAAGCCGAAGAACGGTGTAAAGGTCTGCTCTTCGGTGGAGATGATGTCTTCGTCAGTGAAGATCAGGACCGGAGCGCCAGGCGGACCGACGCGCATTTTGTAGGTGCCGCCGATCTCGGCGAGCCGCCCCTGAGATGAAGTCATCAGCACATCGAGGGTATCACCGATCTGGTGCGAGACGAGCAGCTCCATGCCCGCTCGGTAACTCGGTTCCAGTCCGCTCGCTCCCTCGATCGGGTCGCGGCAGGCGTTGATGGCGTTAATCCACGCTTCGCTTGGTAGCTGAGCAGCCGACACCCCTTGCAAGCCGTAAAGCCATTGTCCGCCATAGCTGATGCCACGCAGCACGTTGTAGGCCTGCACCGCCGGCAGGTTATCGCCGTCTCCGCCCCAGGTGGATGGATCGGACCAGCGCTGCGAGCCGGTTCCACCCGCAGTGTCATCACGCGATGGATCGTAGAGCCTGACGCCATCGAGCTCGAACCGGAGCTGAGGGAAGCCCGTGAACAGTTCATCATTGATTAGCGCAGTGCAAATTGCATACGCGATGCCCTTGCCGATCCGGTCTGGCCCCCATGGCCGTTCAGCACTCGCCACGGAGTTGGAGAGGAACGTGTCGGCCGTCGTTTGCGTGCCGTCGTGAAACTTGATCCAGAGATGATCCTTGCCGTCCTTCCGATATTGCTCGACCGGAATGCCGTAGTCAGCATGCGCTTCACCTGTCAGAATCGTTGTCGACACGCCGTTGGCATAGATCCGCGCCAGCGTCGTCGGCAGATCACTGACCGCGATCACCTGCGTCAAATAAGCGTTGGGCGTGTCGCCGTCCTTGCCCCACGTATTGGCATAGACAAGCGATCCAGCCGTAACGCTAAACCCCAACGGAAACGAACGTGCGAGATCGCCAGCTGCCTGAAGCTTGCCCTGGACACCACCGACGCGCGCCCCTTGGTTCTGCGCAGCCGTACCCGCCAGCAGGCGCGACACCAAAGACAGACCGACGCCTACGGCAGCATTGAGCAGGAAAGTGCCAACGGAGAAGGAGGCGCCAAAGAACGAGCCGACCGTAGCGATCAGCGCGCCAATACCCGTGAAA
This sequence comes from Afipia sp. P52-10, assembly GCF_000516555.1. Taxonomy (NCBI): domain Bacteria; kingdom Pseudomonadati; phylum Pseudomonadota; class Alphaproteobacteria; order Hyphomicrobiales; family Nitrobacteraceae; genus Afipia; species Afipia sp. P52-10. Next base: position 2,925 of record NZ_AZSJ01000004.1, read on the forward strand.
ATTGGCATTCAGAGAACCTTGATGAACTGCGCCTCAGCGAGGCGATATCCGTCGCGGCCGTACAGACGGCCAAAGGCTGGAATGGAGTGGGTGGTTGCGAGCGTCACAAGCAGGCAGCCCCGCTCCCTCGCCCACAGTTCGAACGCGTCAACAAACAGCCGCCGAGTTCCAGGACGACTGCATTTCAGCATGATTTCACTGGCGACCATGACCGATACCAGTGGCGGCCGATAACAGTGCCCCAGGAACATGCTTCGATCGGCGACCAGACACAGCCAATGCCGATCGCCAATCGCATGCGTCAGGTCGGCGCCCGCAGCGGCGGGATCAAACGAGAACGGGAATGCCTGCTCAGCATGATGTTCCTTTAAGAGACCCACCATCGCGCCGATATCGGCGCGCGTGGCTTGCCTCATCCCTTCGTCGCCGCCTTGATGCCCGGCGAGGTTTCGAGCTTGCCGTTCACCTTGCCCCAGAAATGCTCCCAATCACCGACGACAGCCACATCCCGGAAGAACGCATCACCCGGCAGTCGCAACTGTTGGGATTCGTGCGAACGAGTGTCGGTATTGAACCGGGTCATTTCCTGCGTATGCGACTTGCACGTCAGGTTGACACCGCCGTCCTCATTCTCGGCCGGGGTTTTGATCTCGATCTTGTCGACAAAGCCCAGGAAGCGCGGCATAGCCGGCGCAACCTGCTGCATGGTCTCCGGATCGAACAGCGTCCTGAAGATCTGCACCGGTGCCTGCTGGGCATCGTACTGGCGCAGAAGCTCCTCGACCCGCGCGTTGATCTGCGACATCTTCACCGTGACGGTCTGCACGGTGATGTTATGCACAAGCGGGATGTCAGAAATCTCCGTCAGCGTATACGTGCCGTAGAACGTGCGGGTCTCTACACCGCCGGTACGCGGGTTGATCACCTGCATGCCGCGCTGTCCGACGCCGGACCACTGTCCCTCCACAACCCGATCACCGGTCGAACGATCCCGCACCTCTATCCAAAGTAAATCGGCAAGCACCAACTTGCGAGCCGGCAGCGCCGCCAAATTCTCCGCAGAGATCGAACGCATCAGCGTGCCTCCACCGCTTGGAAGCTGATGCTACCGCGGCCGGACAAATCGGCATCTGCCGAAACCGAGCCAGGCACCAGCGCCATAATGCAATGCGGGCGTTTGACCGACACGACCGCATCCACAACGGTCCCCGGCCAGAAATGTGGCCGCACCTCAATTGGAGGCGTAATACCGGCGCCATCAGCGGCGGCTGTCTCCATGACCTCGTACAGATCCGCAGCGCCAATCCGGATCATGTCGCCGACGCTGAAGATGTAACCGACCGGAAGCTGCTTCACGCGCAGGGACTTGTTGTTACCACCGATGGTGTGAACAGCTGCCGTCGCACCGGAGAACGCACCACCCGTCGGCCAGGAGCCGTTAGGATACAGGATCGGATAGCACCGGGACAGCTTGTAGCCGATGAATGTGCCGAAACCGTTGCCGAGCGCGTTCAGTTTCGCGCGCCAGTGATCGAGCTGGTTTGGCGTCAGCGTCTTCGACTGTGCTGTCATTCGCCAGAGCGGCTGTCCCATGTCCCTGACATAGGTTCGGCCGCCAGCGACACGCGATTGCTCTTGCCGATGCATCGGCTCGAACGACGTGATCCAGCCAGGCCAGTCAGCAAGGAAATCAACAGGCTCACTCAATGCCATTGCGGTCACCATCGCGTATTCGGTCGATCCTGGACTACCTGCCTGATCTTGTACGGCAACGATATTTCCAGTTTTGCGAGTTGCTGTTGAAGTCGGGCAAGACCCGCTTGATCCGCACCGCGCGCGTCGATCGAAATCGCGACCGGAGCAGTGACGCCTCCTCCCATATGACGAACGACGTCATTCGGGATAATCTGCGCGCCGCGAGGCAAGTTCAGAAGCTCCGGCCCGCGCTCGCCGACCCAGGTCAGACCTCCTCGCCAATTGTCGGTACCTTCGGCGTTGCTGCCGATAGGAAGCGGAAAGGGATTAACGCCCCCAGTAAGTGAAACGTCGTATCCATTGACAAAGTTGCCACCGAACGCGCCAAGCAACCCGTTCGCAATTGGCCCTGTTATCGCGCGCCGAATAGCGATACGCATAAGGTCTTCGGCAATGCCCTTCGCCATCTCGCTAAAGGCTTGCTTCAACGTTTTGGTGCCCATGACGACGCCGATGATTCCGGTTTCGAAACTCTTCAGTCCCTTAACCGCAGCATTCTCGAGTGCCTTATCGACAGCTTGCGCTTCCTTTATGAAATCAAGCAGCGGCCGTGTCTCCGCAGCTTTCTTGACAGCTTCTGTTCCCTTCGCCTCAGCGTCGGGCTTCTTCCCTGTCGCTCCCGATCCAAGGGATGCCAACGTTTGACTCGATTTAGCGAGCTCAACATTCATGAGCCGGTACTGTTCCAGGGTCGATTTTGCGCTTTGGCGCGTCAGGGCATTGAGAACTTCCATCCCCTTCTCGAACGCCGCAAGATCGATCCCGACTGGAATCGTCAAAGCAGGTATTGCCATCGCTATTCCTCTAGCGAACGATCAGACGATGTCGCTCGATCATATGCTCCAACTCCTCCCCCATCATCGCGGGCATCTCCTCCATGCCGTTAGCGCGGTTATAACCATCGACGCAGGCGATGATCTCCCACAACGTCGCGTCATCGGTCTGTCGTGGGGTCCACCCGAGTCCCTGCCCCAAACTCAGGATTTCCGAACGTCGGAGGCGTCCATTGGAGTGATAAAGCCGGCCTGCATCACCTCCGCCGGCAATTCTTTTCCCACGTCGTCCCCTCTCGGCGGCACCAACGCTGCCTCGATCACCGCGTAAGCAATCAGCACACTCGAAGCCAATGGATTTTCATCAACGTGATTTTTGACCGCAGCCATCGCCTTCTCCGGCGACATACCGCCGCCGATCAAGCCGAGCCGAATAGTCTCGCGCACATCATTGAGTCGCCATGTACCGTCCGCCAGGCGCTGCAGGATCGCCGCTATCCCGGCTCCGCATTTCTCCTCAAGGTCGAGAATCAAGCCGACTTTCGCGATACAGAACTGATCCTCGCCATGGGACCAAACAATGGTTCGCGTTCCGTTTGCACTCATGGGGCGCCGTTCGCCCATGTGACAGGCCCATCAGACACCAAAGACAACGACGACTGAATTTTTCCGTCTCCCTGATTTCCCGTGACCTCATACTTCGTCAGCAGAAAACGACCCTGCCAATAGCCGGGCGCTGCCGTGTCGAGCACGATACGAACGTTCTTCGCCTCGCCGGAAAGAAACCAATTATTCCAGAATGGAAAAGTCTCATCGGCCTGAAGTCCCGAACCGTTCACGCCGGCGGACAACGATCGAGTCACCCTCTCCGTCCAGGTTGGCGCATCCGGATCATCGCAGTCGCCGACCACGGCATCGGATGTGTCCGCCGAGAAAGCGATCCCTTTTGAGGTCAGCCCGCAGACTTTCGACGTGAAGTCTTCCGGATCAGCTCCATCGCCTGGCCAGATCGAGAGTTTCGACCAACGATTTGTGGTCGGCTTAGCCATGTCGGCCTCCGTAAAAAAGCCCCGCGGGGCATGACAGGTGAGAAATGAAGGTTAGTTCGACGGTTCGGTGCGTGCTCGGAATAGCAAGACCGCATGCTTCGTCTGTCCGTCTTGCGTCCTGAGATAATTCGCACGCTGAAAATCGATTGAAATCAGCCGCTGACCATCCCCGAGATCCAAGGGAGCATTGTGGAGCGCGTCGCGCACGGCACACCCAATCTTCTGCGCTTCCACCATGCCGACGGCTTCGGACCAGCCATCGATCTGCAAGCGGCTGTCTGATCCCTCGTATTCTGCCGCGGCTTCAACAAGTACGCGCCGTGGACCCAAGGAGATATATGGCTTCAACGCCGCCGGGGGAACATCGTCGAACACACGGTCTCCGACAAGCTCAACAATCGCTGGAGACGATTTGAGGCGATCGACAATCGCCCTTTGCAACAACAACAGCGCATCGGTATCACTCATGCTCCGACAACGCCTCCGCTAACGCCTGCTCCGCTCGCCGCGCGTATCCATCCGCCCAATCGTCGACCGTCGCATGAAAATAGGACTGTGCTGCATTCCGCTCGGTTCCATATTCAGCAGCGAGCGCAGCGTGGTTTTCCTCTTCGTTTCCGCCGACGGTCACGTCTAACGTGTGATCTTGCCGGCCTCGACGCACATGCACCGAATCCGCAAGCTCGGACGGAGCGTCCGCCGGGATGTTTGCCGCAATGGCTGCCCGCAAATCGTCGGCTTCATCGGCGACGAATGCCGACATGTCTCGTACCAGCTTGGCCGACAGGTTTTCCAGATAACGCCGAAGCTCTTCGTCGAAACCGCTCATCATTCCTCATTGTACGGCTCAACGCCGCTTTCGAGTGTCATTGGACAAAGCAACAAACTGCTTTTCGCACGCCGCGAGCTTTAGATCGGCAAGTCTGTAACCGCAGAGACCTTGAGCCACTCGCCCTTGCCATCAACGTCAGCGATCGAGCGGATGGCGTAATGTGCCCCGGATATGACATCTCGAGCCCGCCAGTCGACAGCGATTGCGCGCGTCGAAGCGGCTTGACGCACGGTGATCAGGACAGGTCGGCGATCTCGGGACGATCCGCCAACCATAACCTCTGCACCAAGCTGTTCTTCGACTTTGGCCCAGGCGACGAATTGCTCTTCGAACGCGTTTTGCGTGTTGCCATAACCGTCAGATATCAATGCGCGTCGGTCGAACGCGATACGCCGGCGCAAATCACCTGCGCTATTCGTCTGCATTATTCCCTCCAAGAATTGCTTCGCCTGACCGCAGCCTGAACACGACGGTAGTGCGATAAACGCGCCGCTTCTCGCGGCGAATGTCCGCGAGTGAGAACCGCAGTTCGAAACACCGGTTTTGTTCAATCCTCAGCGGAGCATCATCGAGAGCGCCAAGCAAAGCTCCAGCGATCGCCTGCGCATCGCCTTGACGCCCCTGGCTCCAAGCATGCACTGTGAGCTGCCACTCGTCGTCTCGGTCGCCCGCGGGCTCGATCTCTCCCAGCGACACATAGGGATAGATGCCATTCACCGGCACGTCACTGTAAATGTACGGCCCGCCGAGAACCACCGATACGCCTCCATCCTCGACAAGAGCCATTCGGACGGCCTGCCGCAGGGTATTTGTGCACTCCCCCGTCGCGCCATTCACAGTGACAGCGCCCGATAGGGAGCGATCAGCGGCCAGAGTCCGGGCAGTATCGCCGCCACCCCTTGCATCAGGCCGCGATTGTCGTACCAGTGCGCCGTCAGCTGCCGGACCGCCTGCCGCAATGGCTCCGGCACGCTCGTTTCCGTGGTGCCAAAGCCGAGCACAACATCGAGTTCAATGGCGGCAATCCGTCGCCCGGGGATGGGTAACGTCCAGGCTGGCGCCGCGAGCGACCACGACGCTTTGTCCAAGACGAATGTCTCGGGATCGATGTCTATGCTCGCCCTCTCGCCGTCGAGCACCCGTGCAGCCTGAACGGAAATCAAGGGGCCGCGCTTCAGGGCGATCCTTCCATCTTGCGGCCATGCGTCGCGTACGAAACGCCACGTCTGCGCGATCAGAGCGCTGCGCGCCATGGTTTCGACCTGTGTTCGCGCGGCCACAATCAGCGAGACGATCATGGCATCGTCTTCGGTGTGCTCGACACGAAGAAACTGCTTGGCCTCAGCCAGCGTCAAAGGCTCCGTCGCCGGGGGCGTCAGAAGGAAGGCAGACATCAAGTCCTCGTGTAAAGTGAATGATTGACAGGATGCGCGCGGCAAGGTTCATCCCTGAACCATGAGCGCACTTCGATCCTGTTCCAGCTTCTTTGCCGTCGTCGCCAGCCTGCTGCTGGTATCCCCAGCCTCAGCTATCGTCGGCGGCGGCGCGCCAAGCGCCGATGGCGTCGGCCGCAGCGTCGTCACCATCGTCGGCTCGCGCGGCAACTTCTGTAGCGGCACAATGATAGCGCCGGCGATCGTGCTGACCGCCGCGCATTGCGTGCAGAGCGGCGCGACCTATAAAATTGTCGAATATGACGCGCAGCGGACGCCGCAGTTGCGCGACGTGGCGCAAGTCGCAACCCACCCGCAGTTCAATCTGCAAACCATGCTGGCGCATCGGGCCACTGCCGACGTTGCGCTGCTCAGGCTTGCGAACCCGGTCGCCGCTGGACGGCAGCCAGCACAACTCGGGACGCCGCGCATCCCGATTGCCGTCGGCGGCCGATTCACCGTCGCCGGCATCGGCGTTACCGTACGCGGTGATGGCAAAAGCGGCGGCATCGTCCGCGCGGCCAGCCTGGTTACGACGGGCCAGCCCGGCACACTGCAGATTCGGCTGGTCGATCCGCTGACCGGCGGCAAGCGCGATGGTCTTGGCGCCTGCACCGGCGATTCAGGCGGGCCTGTGTTCGAGGATCAGCAAGGCCGCAGCGTGCTGATCGGTGTCGTCAGTTGGTCCACCGGGCCAAACGGCACCGCCGGTTGCGGTGGCATGACGGGCGTTACGCCCTTCTCACTCTATCGCGACTGGATCGTACAGACCGCACGCGGCTGGGGCGGTCGATTATAGCAAGACCCCTCCGGCAAGACCAAATGCAGGTCGTATACGGCTACTAATCCGAAAACGCCTCAAGCGGAACATCTTCGCTTGCTAGCCACTCAATGCTCTTGGGAAGCTCGCCGTCAGTCTCGATGAAGTCTTTCACGGCCTTTCACGCTTCGGCAAAGAGGATAAAGAAACCAGCGGACGTCCCATGCAGATCAAGCACGAACTCACGCAACCTCAATAGAACCACTCTTGCCCCTGCGGAGCGAAGAAAAACGTCTTCAGTTCATCGAGATGCTCAGCTGTCCTGATCAAACCTATCGAAGCAGGTGGCGCTTTTCATTATCTTCGGAAACATTCGTCCAAGCAGCCTCAAGATCACTTCAACTTGGAATGTATTCCCCTTCCTCAAGGGCTTCCAACATCATCGCTGCGTCGGCTGCTTGAGCCACTTCCATAGCATCGCTGACTTCCACGAGGGTTGCCTTCGCCCGATCAGGCTCGACAGCCAGTAAGGCGATTGCAGTCATGAGCCGAACCTGCACATTTGGATGCTGGAGCAAAGGTAGAAGCGCGCGGCGTTGATCACCGGCACGGCCCTTCAATTCCGCTTTCACAGTCTCCATTTCATCGTATAACCGATTGTATTTCCGCGTTTTATAATGCCGCTCCGCTTCATACTGCTGGAGGGTGATCGACAGAAAACTTTCAACAAGTTCAAATGTACTTATTGCACTAAGAGATTTAGGCATGAGATCACCGCATTATCTTGAATTTTCGGAGAGCATATAGACCAACTCTACGCCTCGTCTCCCAGCTTTTATCTTTCAAATACTCTCTGGGGGAAAGCCCTCCGAATTTGGCATTGTGCCGCGCATACCAAGCGGTAAGATCAATATGCCTAATCGTGGACACCCTAACGAGGTTATCTCGAGCGTTGATCGTCTCATTGGAGAACCCAGCGTTTCTAGCACCAGTCTGCTCAACAATGTGATGAATTTGGTAACCGGGTCTCGGCTCCAACACATCCTGCTGCAATTCCTCTAGCGTCTTGGGAGGTTGACGGAGGCCTGAATATTATCCTGATGCCCCTTAAGCCACTCTATATTGTTTAAGGCTCCAAGATAGGCAATCGCACTAAGGCCTCCTCCGTATTTAACGAGCCACTCACCAATAGATCGAATGTAGCTTGTGCGCTCCTTGCTATCGTTAGGCCGACTCCCTGGAATTTCCGGAGGATCCCCGGAGTTGTGCCCAATGCCAGGCGGAGCGCCAACCTGCGCGACCTGTATCCAGCCTTCACGGTTCGCTCCACTCCCACCACCGGCAGCCGTCCATTCGCCACCATCGGGATTCCCTCTAGGAACGCGCGGTTGATTGGGGTTGTAATGCGAACGCCGAGGATCGAAATCCGACGGTGATCGCGCCTTCAACAGCAGCCGCATGCCGCGCAAGAGAGCGAGCTTGACCTTGATTGCCGCGAGCTCCTGCTTCTCGCGCAAGATCTCGGCCAGCATCGCACGCTGTTCGCGGACCTTCTCTATCTCGCGCGCAATGGTCGCCGGCGCGAAACGGACATGGCGTGGTAGGCAGTCATCCTGCGCGTGCGGCTCAAGATAACGATCGCGGTCCGGCCGCAGGTAGCGCTCGAAATCCGGACGCAAATAGCGCGACTGCGGATTCCGCAACCACGCGTCTTCTCGCTCTTCCATGAATGGGCTTTCAAAATCAGGATATGAAAGGGTGAGCTGACGCAGCCTTGCCTCACCCGTGCGGGAAGAAGCGAAGGCTCTCCGTCAGCCAAAAAACTGGGCCTGTCCCAGCCGTCAGCGGTGCGAGCGCCGTCACGGGCAGGCAAAGAAAAAGGGCGCCACAAGCGGCGCCCTCGAACGCATCCGTCAATGCTGTCGACGATCAGCTTTCCGCGAACTTCACCAGCTTGATCGCATCGAAGTCCTGCACGCCGCCACCGACACGCTTGGTGGTGTAGAACAGCACATAGGGCTTCGCGGAATACGGATCGCGCAGCACGCGCACGCCCTGACGATCCACCACCAGATAGCCGCGCATGAAGTCGCCAAAGGCCACCGAGAACGAATTCGCGCCAATGTCCGGCATGTCTTCAGCTTCGACAAGCGGGAACGACATCAGCGTCGCGCGCCCGCCGGCCAGCGCGGGCGGTTGCCACAAATAGGCTCCACCGGCATCCTTGAACTTACGCACCGTCGCCTGCGTTTTGCGGTTCATGACGAACGAGCCGTTCTGGCGGTAGCCCGCCTTGAGCGCATAGATGAGGTCGATCAGCACGTCGGCCGGATCTTCCTCGGGAAATGCCCCGGCCTCGCCGCTGGCGATATAACCGAGATTGCCCCAGCTCCAGGAGGTATTGGCGACAGTTGAGTAGCTCAGGAATCCCTTCGGCTTGTTCACGCCGTCGCCGGTGACGAAGGCCGTTCCCTCCTGCTGCGCGAAGGTCAGTTCCACCTCCGAGGCAATCCACTCATCGATGTTGACAGCGGAATCCTCCAGCAGCGTCGCGGTCGCCGCCGGCATGGCGTAGAGCTCCATCGCCGGGAACGAGAGTGCATCGAGCGTTGGCGAAGCGGTCTGAGCCCGTGCGTCGGTCTCTCCGACCCATCCCGCAGCGGGCCCCGCCGTCATGAACGGCTTCTTGTAAATGTTGCCGCTGATCTCGCGCACCGATGCAATAGAGCGGATCGGCGAGATGGTCCGCAGCCGCGCGCTGATCGAGTGCTCGAGTTCGACCGGAACGAGATAACCACCATCCGGATTGGAGCTGACCGAAAGCGCCTTGGTCTCGAGTTGCCGCAGCACGCCGGTCTCGCCACCCCGGACGTATGCATTGAACGCGCTCTTGTGCTCCCGCGTGGCACCGTCGAACATGACGCGGCGGGAGCTTTCCAGATGCGGTCGCGCATTGCGCAATGCCATATCATCGAACTGCTTCATCTTCTGATCGAGTGCATCGTTGATGCGGGCGATCTTCTCTTCCAGCAACACATCGGCATGCGAAGCCGACAGGCGTTCATCGTTACTGGATTTGAACTCCTCGAATGTTCGCGAAAGATCGTCATGCACAGCGCGCGTGTCCGCGGAAATACCGGCCTTGCGCTCCGGTGCCTGGTCTTGAATGTCAATGTCCATACAGGTCTCCTGGTGAATAGTGAAAAGGAAAGCGCGCAGACGCCATACATCCGCGCGCGGTTCGGTTCAGTGGTCTTGACGGTCATCAGCCTACAGAGTCGTGAGCAAGGATGCACGAGCGTAGAGTGTTAGAGCGCAATCAAGCCGATCGTCCCCATTCCCGGCATTGGCGACTTGGGATCAGCCGAATCAGGCAAGGTCCATGGATCAACGTCGATGCAGCACTCTTTGCATCGTTCGCGAATGAACGCAGGAATCCTGATCGCAACGACCGCGCTTTCGAAAATTTGGGCAGCCTCGGGAGGCATCGCGAAAAGATCAACCGTATGCAAACAAAGGCCTGGTCCGTGCGACGTCCAAGAGACACCGTCGACATTGCGCGAGCGCCGGTCGTCCGCCCACTCGACCACGACAGCAAAGCTGCCCGGCCTCTGCATATGCTTGATACGTCGCACGTAATCCTCGATCAGTTCGACTGCTTCCTCCGAGAATCTGAACGTACCAAACGGCACAAAATCGCTAGTATAGTTTTCGTCGTCAGACATCCAGCCCCCGCCACGCACTTCCACGGCAAACGGCACTTAACGAGCCTCAATAGCTCATCAGACACGTTTCGAAAGCGTCACGCCACGCTTCGACATCGACGATACGAACACCAATCTGTCTGGAACATGAACGGACGGAGATACAACGTCGCACCCTCAATCGTCGATGAATACGCGAAGCGCGACAGGCCATTCGCAAAGACATTTCACACGATCGTGTCAGCTGTAACTGCGCTGCTGCGCCTCCCATCGGTCATTGATGCTGCTCATCGGCCAAGCCCCAGTCCGCGGCGGATAGCCTCGCGCGTCGGGCGCGCACCAAAAGCGCGCTGCGTGTCGCTGTTGCGCGCGGCAGACTTCACCGCAGGCTGCGAACACAGAACGCCCGGCGGGGCGCCCGCCCGAGCCGTCCCCACTCAGTCTCGGCGCGCGTCCGCGCCGGTGAAGGTTTTCTCCGGGAGGAAGCTGCCTTCGCTGCGTGAACGCGCCCCCGCCAGCAGCGGGAACGTGACGATCGAGATTTCCCAGAGATCGACCTGATGCAGCTTGCGCACCCGCGTCTTCGGATTGATCCGCGACGTCACCGTGCGATCGCCGATCGAGCGCCAGCTAGCGCCTACCCCTCAGCCAATAAGCGTCCTGCCAGTAGTAGAGCGTGGTCATATTATCTGGCACTCGGTCATCGGCACGGCGATAACCGCCCTCGGGGGTCATTTATCAGCGTCGGCGAGTCGCCTGCCATATTCGATGACTCGAGAGAAACTGTCCCAATCGGTAATTTTGTTCGCGATACCCTCGTCGAATGCGATCTCGAACACGCCATCGTCGGAGTATCCGACGTCCAGCAAGATCACGTCCTCATAAATGAGTTCGAAAAGAGCATACTCCCGATCAACATCGCCGGCTTTGCACCATTGAGCCTTGGAAAAGTCCATGCTCATCTCCTCGGATTTAGGAACGTAATAAACTTGCCGTTAGCATACCATCGCGCGCCGAATCCTCCAGGAATTCGAATATCAATGACTTGCCCAAATCTCGGCCGGTAGAGCGTTGCCGTGATTCCGTTGCGCACGATATTGGCCAGAGCCGTATGTGCCGCAGATCGACGGGTCAGATCGCAGCGTCTACCGCAGCGTATCCTTCGTGGCGCCAATCACCTCCGGATGTTTTGTGAGCGCCCGTCCCGCTTCCGTTAAATCCGAATTTCGGTATCGATTCAGGCCCGCTCTAAAAAGCGGATTCTCTTTAGCCAGAGCTTCGATCGCTGCCCTCGCCGCTCCGCTACCTGGGGAGGTGGAAGGCGAACCTCCAGACCCACTAGGGCCTCCGCCGCCCCCAAAATTCCGCCAATTGGGTCTGCTTGGATCGTTAGGATTGCTTGGATCCCTGTACCTTGCAGCCGTTGGGCCGTTCAGGGGCGGTTCCGGATCGGCATCGGAGATCACTTGCCGATCATTGATCCCGCCTCTTCCACTTCGAAGATTGGCAATCTGAACGTAGCCGACTGCCTCCGCTTCCCCCCTCCTTCACGCGTCCACTCTCCGCCGTCGGGATTGCCCTTCGGTAGGCGCGGTTGATAGAGGTAATGATCCGATCTCTGCGAGGGATCGAGCGCCTTCAGCTTCAGCCGCAAATGCAGATCGTAAAGCTCCAGCAGTTCGAGCTTCTGCCGGGCCAGCCAGCGCCGCTCGCGGCGCAGGTCCTCAACCGAGCGCTCCTCCTCGGCAACATGCTCCTTTCGCTCCACCGTCGCGCCGGCAAGCTGCGCAAACGCCGTCGCCTGCCAGGCGCCCGGCCTGAAGTAGCGCTCCATGTCCGGCCGCAGGTAGCGCGCAGCGTCGGGGATCAGCCGCCCCCGCGCCCACAGCCCGCGAAAATCCTCGCGCAGCTCCAGCCAGATGCCGACCGGCTCGGCCGAATACTACGGATCAGGGAAAGTGTTTGGTGGAAGATCCCGATTGGCAATCCACTCGATACTGGTTGGTAATTCACCTTCAGTCTTGATGAATTCCTTCACTGCTAACCAGGCTTTCTCAAATGGGATAAATAGACCAATGGGCAAGGGATCACCGTGAGTGCTCCGAACCCATTCACGAATACGGGTAATATCTCCCTTTGAACTATAATCCTCCCCATTGTGACCACCCGATTTCGAATAGATGAGGAGAACGCCTAAGTTAGGATTTCCCCACAGCATAAGCTCGATGTCTACACGTCCCAGGCCAAGTTCCAGATGAGAGGTCCCCTCAATTCCCTGCAACGAGAGGCCAGCACTGTCGTTACCTGTGTCGGAAAACCAACGCCTCTCAGGCGGTCCCAAAAAATATGGTTCGAGCCAGGTCAGCTCCGGCCAACCTAATCCCCAGTACTCGTCAAAGTGAGCCCACTTTTTCGCGCCATGCTTATTCATGTTCACTCCAAACACCATCCTGGAGCTTCCTTATCTCCTTTCCTCGTCGGGTGAAGAACATCACCGTTGGATTGCCAAGCTCACGCGCGATCAAGGGAAGAACTGTGTTGCAACTTCTGCACATAGGCCGATCAATATAGACTTCAAGCATTTCCCCCCGCAAAGAGCCACCATTTCGACGCGCAGCTCGCAGGAGTACCGTGGCTTCAGCATGAAAGAGTGCATTGTTAGGCATCATGCCAATATTATCCTGTTTCATGGTCTCAGGATACTTGGAGAGCAAGACATTTCTCATCTCATTAGCGGCAGCTCGATCTTCCCGTGAATAGGATGACAAACTTGAACTCGATCCAAATATGTTCTCACCTTTGAAATTGGTGAGGCCAATAGTTCCCTCCTCGTGACCGAATAAATCACGGTCGAGATTCTCAGATCTAAAAGCCTTGACTAACTCATCAGCAATCTGAGCTAGGATTGCAAACCCACCAACCCGACCTAGTCGTGGCCTGTCCGCACTCGCCAGCCGCCCATCATAGTTACCACTGCTCCCACCGCCCTCCCGCGTCCACCTTCCGCTACCCTCGTTATGTTTCGGAATGCGCGGTTGATAGAGATAGTGGTCCGATCTCTGCGAGGGATTGAGCGCCTTCAGCTTAAGCCGCAAATGCAGATCGTAAAGCTGCAGCAGCTCGAGCTTCTGTTGCGCCAGCCAGCGGCGCTCACGGCGCAGGTCCTCAACCGAGCGCTCCTCCTCGGCAACATGCTCCTTTCGCTCCACCGTCGCGCCGGCAAGCTGTGCGAACGCCGTCGCCTGCCAGGCGCCCGGCGTGAAGTAGCGCTCCATGTCTGGGCGAAGGTAACGCCCCGCGTCGGGGCGCATCCAGCGGTTGCGCTGCTGCGCCTCCCCTGTCTCGTTGATGCTGTTCATCGGCCGAGCCCCAGTCCGCGGCGAACGGCCTCCCGCGTCGGGCGCACACCAAAAGCGCACTGCGCGTCGTGACTACGTGCGGCAGACTTCGCCGCAGGCTGCGAACACAGACCGCCCGGCGGGTCGCCCTTCCCGATCGCGTCCCATGCGACTTCGGCGCGCCTCCGCGCCGGCGAAGGTTTTGGCCGGGAGGAAGCTGCCTTCGCTGCGTGAACGCGGGCCCCCGCCAGCAGCGGGAACGTGACGATCGAGATTTCCCAGAGATCGACCTGATGCAGCTTGCGCACCCGCGTCTTCGGATCGATCCGCGACGTCACCGTGCGGTAGCCGATCGACAAGCCGTCGATCGCGCCAGCCTTCACCAGCGCCAGCAGTTCACGGCCGCGCGCGACATCAGGAATCAACCGCCCCCGCGCCCATAGCCCGCGAAAATCCTCGCGCAGCTCGAGCCAGATGCCGACCGGCTCGGCAGGGTCGTGTTGAAACAGCATCGGAATCCGGCGCAGGCCGCGGTTTGCCAGCGTCTTTTGAAACGCGCCGGGCATGACCATGTCCCGGGCCTGGTCGATTTCGCCAAACAGACTGGCATAGCCTTCCACAGCACCATCGACGCTGAGGGTGACGCGCGGCGGCGCGAAGGGAGATGAAATGGAGGCGTGCATGGGCATTCCCTCGCGCGCATGGCGCGGTGGTTGGTCGGAACGACGATGAGATGAAACGGTTAGTGGCTGCGCGTGCGGGCCTTGCGCCGCAACGGCTTCCGGCGGGCGGCCTGCTCCGGCGCGCGCCGGCTGGCCTTGTCGAGATGCGCGAGGAATTCGCGGAAGATCGTCAGGTGATCGGGCTTGTGTTTGCGCTCGGGTCTACGCGGCATGGTGTATGGACTGTCCTTTCACGGCGTGCCTAATCCTCGCCCTCATTCCGGCCCTGGCTTCTGCCCTGAACCCTGCGGTTGAAACGCGAGAGCTCGCGCACGAAATCGTCGAAGCGGCGGGAGGCGGCAGCCAGTTCGCGCAGCGTTGACCACAGCGCGACGCTTGCCACCGACGCCCACAGGAACAGCGCGATGTGCGCGAGATCGCCGCGCTTGATGAAAATATCGATGAGTTCAAACATGATGATGGCTTCCGGCATGATCCCGAAAAATGGGAACCGGCTTTCGGCAGCAGATCATGCCAATGAGATACGCTGCTTCAGGCGATCTGATCGCCGCCTTCGATCGGACCGTAGCCCGTGGCTTCGCGCTTCTCGTTCAATGTCAGGAATGGCGAGGACGAAACCCGGCTCCACAGCGCAGCGCGATCGGACGACAGCGCCTCGACGCGGTCGGTGTCGATGCCGATGCGCAGGTCGTCACCGAATTGCGGCGCGAGCCAATGTACCAGCGAACTCGCCACGCGCGAGGCCAGCGGCAGCACTGTCTGCCGCCACAGCGCGCGGTTCGCTTCCTGATAGTTCGCATACGTATTGTCGCCGGGGATGCCAAGAAGCATCGGCGGCACGCCGAAGGACAGTGCGATTTCGCGCGCTGCCGCGTGTTTCGCCTGCAGGAAATCCATGTCCTTCGGCGACAATGACATCGCCTTCCAGTCGAGCCCGCCCTCCAGCAGCAGCGGCCGTCCGGCGTTGGTCGCGCCCTGATAGGTGTCGGTCAGCTCGCGCTTCAGCCGGTCAAACTGATTTTCGGAGAGCATGGCGCCATCGGGCCCGGAATAGACCAGTGCCCCGGACGGCCGCGCCGCATTGTCGAGCAGCGCCTTGTTCCAGCGCGCTGCCGCATTGTGCGTATCGACCGCGATGGCAGCCGCCTCGATCGGCGCCAGCCCGTAGTGATCGTCAAGAGGATGGAAGAACGTCAGATGCAGGATCGGCGGCACGCCGTCCTGGATTTGGTCGAAGCGGACGCTGCGGCTGCTCACGCTGTATTCATATGCTTCCGGCCAGCCGTCGGCGCCCGGCACTACCTTCATCCGGTCTGGCCGCAACGCATAAAGCTCGCGGACCTGATCATTGATCGTCACCGCCTCCACATAGGCATTGCCCGCCAGCAACAGGTGGGCGTACAGCCCCTCCAGGAAGCTCGTTCCGTCTTGCCTTGCGTTCGGCTTCGCGAGCAGTTGCGCCAGCGGATGAACGCTGCGCTCTTCATCGCCTTCGTAGAAGACGAGGACACATGACGCCGCACTTTGCGCGATCAGGCGAACAGCGCCATGTACGATGGCATTCGAGAGATAGCCCTCGCGCGACAGCGCTGCATAATCCTTCGGAGTCCAGCGTGCGCGTCCGCCGCTCTCGATGGCGAGCAGATGCGCGGTGCGGCTCGCCTTTGTTTCAGGCGGACGCAAGAGATTCTTAATGCGATCGAACATCGCGCTCCTTCTCAGATCTGTGAATTGCGAAACCGTGAATTGAATCGATCGTTAGAGCTCGCGCATGCGCGGCCCCTCGCCGCGCCCGAACGACAACGACGATATCGCCCACACCAGCGCATCGAGCCGGTCCGGCGAGTGGCCGGAGGAGAATCCGCTCAGATCGAAGTCGCACATCTCGTCTTCAAGTTCGGGAAAGCTGCCGACATGCCTGACCCGCCCCTGTTCATAGAGCGCGGCGACGGGTTCAGCTCGCAACCACTTGCCGCGGCTCGCCCGGACGGACACCACCGGCACGTTCCTGTCGACCTCCCCCATCACGGTGCGGACCATCTCGCCACCTTGATTGACCTCGACGACCAGCGCGTCGGCCTCAAGCCGCCGCCACAACGCGATCGCCTTCGATGCCCATCCAACCGGCGTCATGCGAGCCACCGTCGCGTCGGCCAACACGTAAACCATTCCATCGTGCCCTATCCCCGCAGCAACGATACCACAGGCATCCGCGCGATCGCCGGACGAGGCCGGCGGATCGACCGCAACCACGATGCGTTTCAGCGTGGGTATCGCATCAGTACGGCAACGCTCGATCGTCGCCCGCGACCAGAGCGCGTCGGGACGCTCGTCGATCAATTCGCCATCGAGCTCTTGTCGGCCCAACCGCGTCCCACCATATCGCGACATCACGTTCCGCAGGAACGCAGGGGCCAGATTGTATGCATTCAGATACGTCGGCGCATGAGTCGTCGCCACCGTGTGATCGTTGATCAGCCTCTTGAGCAGGGGTGTTGGTCGTGGTGTGGTTGTGATCATCTGCCGCGGCCTATCCCCGAGCCGAAGACCGAACTGCAGCGTGTCGAAGGTCGCTTGCGCATATCGCCACTTTGCAATCTCGTCGGCCCAGGCAATCTCGAATTGAGGACCGCGCAAGCTTTCCGGATCATCGGCGGAGAAGGCATATGCAACCGCCCCATTCTTCCACTCGACTCGCTTACGGGATGGAATCCACAATGGCCGGTCGCTGCGGGAATGCACCGACAGCAATCCGGAGGAGCCTTCGATCATAACCTCACGCACATCGTGTTCGGTTTCGCCGACCAATGCGATCTGCGATGCTGGCCTGTCGGCGAAAGGGGAGAGCCCGAGCGCCTGCGCTCTGATCCATTCCGCGCCTGCGCGCGTTTTGCCGGCACCACGCCCTCCGATCAGCAGCCAGGTCGTCCAATCGCTTCCATCGTTTGCTCGTTCCGGCGGCAACTGATGCGGATGTGCAAAGACGTTCCACCAACTGTTGAAAACGTCAACGTCAATCGGTCGCAGTCTCGTCAGGACATACAATCTTTGCTTCGGCGATAAGCCCTTCCAGACGTCGCGCAAGCTCTCGCCGGAGTTGATCGATATCGCGCGGGATTTCGTCGTCATCAGCCGGCTTCTGCTTACCTCGTTCGTTACGCAAGTTTGTAACTTCCCGCAGCGTCCGCGCGAGCGATGCAAGCGTCCGCGCGCGGCGTTCGGCTTCGGCGTGTCGCCCCTCCTCCGCTCCGTTACCATCCAAGATGAGATCGATCCGCGTCAATTCGCGCTCGATCGAACGGCTCACCCGCCCGACAAGTTCGCTGCCGTCACCTGGATACTCATCTGCAGTGGACGTGAGCACAGGTATGTCCTGCGGCTGATCAGACTTGGTATCGGGCTTGGCTCCGGGCCTTGCATTTTTCTTCTTCGGGCGAGATGTCGCGGCGGTCTTTTTCGAATTTGTCTTCTTTACAGCCATCGCGCTCCTCAATCGCCGCAACTATGTGCGGAAGAAAATCAGCCATACGATCGCCATCAGCACGATCACCGCGATCGTGCTGATCACAAGAACATTCCGCACGGAAGGACCAGGCTCAGCCTGGCGGGCCTCACGGGTGGTTTCAACGATCTGCTCTCCACGTTTCTCTACCATTGCAACCTCACCGGCTCATTGGATCGACCTGCCCAGCAAAGCCAATGCGGCGCATCGATCATGGTTCCTGTGAACCAGGTTCCTTCCCGCAGCGCGGTCTCTCGATGCAGTTGTGGAGCATGCCTGGACAGTACCCAGCGAGCGTCACGCTGTCAAGGACTAATTTCTCATAAACGGAAAATATTCGCATTTATATACTTGACTTAGCAGTTCGTTGCGCGATAAAAGGCCAAGGAGATAGTTATGGCCGACATTTACGCACCCGAGTTCACTAACGAAGAAGCCGCGATCGCTCACGTTGAAAAGAGCCGCTGGCCGGATGCCGTTCATTGTCCGCATTGTGGGTCCTTTGCAGTCCGACGCATGGAAGGCCAGACGCAGACCGGAATGTTTCTTTGCAACGATTGCCGCGACAAGTTCACCTGCCGCACCAAGACGGTTATGGAGCGCTCGCATATCCCGGTTCATAAGTGGCTGCTTGCCATCCACCTGCTTGCGTCCAGCAAGAAGGGCATGTCCGCACACCAACTACACCGTATGCTTGGCATCACCTACAAAAGCGCTTGGTTCCTGTCCCATCGCATCCGTGAGGCCATGATTGACGATAAAGGCGGACCGCTTGGCGGTCCCGGCAAGTCCGTTCATGCCGACGAAACCTACATCGGCAATTCATCGAAGCGCGCAAAGGGCTACAAGAAGGGCCATTCAAACAAAGAGCAGATTGTGGCTTTGGTTGACCCCAGAGGCCGCGCTCGCGTCGTTCACGTCAAGTCAGCGACCAAGAAAACCGCCCGCGAAATCCTCGTTAGCAACGTGTCTCGTAAGTCCGAACTGCACACCGACCAAAGCCGCCTCTACACTGAGGTTGGCAAGGAGTTTGCCGCGCACAAGACCGTTGAACATGGCTTCAACGGCTCCGGCTACCACACCACCAACGCTGCCGAGAACTACTTCGGCGTATTCAAGCGCGGAATGGTCGGCACCTATCACAAGTGCGATGCACAACACCTACAGCGCTACGTTACCGAGTTCGAATCTCGCCACAACAACCGCTCTGGCCTTGGCTTTTCCGATAAGATGCGCGCTGATACCCTGCTTAAGGGAATCGAAGGCAAGCGCCTGACCCATCGACGGCCTCACTGAGCTAAAAAACCGAAAGCAGGCGGTTAAGCGCTTTCTGGCTTGGAGGAAACGCAATGAAGCCTGATTACATCTACCATGTAGCAGACCCCGAAGTTATCGGGCAGCAAGACAATATGCTGAATCTTCGCTTTCAAACAGTGGGAGAACAGCAAGGTCAGCATCGGAGAAGCGGAAAACATATCCACCTAGAGCTAACCCCTGCCTTTGCCATGCATCTGCTCGGGCTCTTGAGGCGGCACGTCAGCACTCCAGCTTCCACTTCCTTCTCCGGCAGGACGAATTGACGTGCCGCCGGCAGACGAGCGGCACTAACCATCCTTTTTCTTCTTTGACTTTTTCACAGCCTTCTTCTTCCCTACCTTCATTTCAGATTGAGTCTTTGGCTTTGCGCTCAATAGGTTCTTGAGCGTCTTTTGGAAAATGGGGTCTTTGATAGGGTTTGTTTTCTTAACGGACGGCATATGAAAAAAAATCCATGGGACGGGGCGGAGCACGCCAAAACTTATTACGCTGCGGTAGGCGAACTTTGCAGCATATGGAGTTTCGTTGAGCGACTATACTCGCATTTAGCGTCCGATATGATGTCGCCAAGTCGGAAGTATCACGACATTGTATTCCGACATTTCGGGTTTGTCGCGCTACAGAAATTCCTTGAGGAATACGCCGATGCAACAATCAAGAAAGAAGCCCATCGAAAGCATATTGCTTATATCTCCAAATATGCAGATCGATGTCGGATCAATCGCAACTTGGTGGTTCACGCCGCAATAGATCGGATCGACAAAAAATCAACAGCTACCGCAACGCTTTTTGCCGATCAGAAGCGCCCAAAGAAACGAGAATCTCAAATACGGCTTTCCGATATTCTACGTATTCGGAATCAGTGCGAAACTGTCGCAATGCTCATGTTGAGGGCGCAGGGGCTTTCGCCCCGTTATCAAAACACGATTCGGACCCTTGGAAAGCGGCGTCGAGTGCTGCTTGCAAAACCTGCTCTACCAAGAATCTTGGGGGAGAGTCCCCGAAAATCTCGAAAGCCGAAACCCCCGCCTCGACCATCGCGGGCGTCACGCCGCAAAGCGGCTTTTTCTTAGAATTATAATCGCCCATTAGGCGCTCCTTTCAAGGAGCGCACTCACATACTTTACCGGCCTGTCACGCGACCCTCAGATGGAGTCACGGATATGTTAAGTATAAACGGAAAATATTCCAAACAGTCGAGCGCTCAGGCGGCAGCGTCCGGATTGGAGGCGAGCTCCGGTCCGGCGAGTGGCCGCTCTTCCATTAACGCCATCAGCAGCGTCGCCCCCGACATCATGCATGCAGCAGCACCGAAGATGTAACGGAATGCTGCGACGGCTTCGATGCTCGTCAGATCACGGGTCAGGTCGATATTGTCGCGCCCAGATACACCCGTCCCGAGCGCCGCCATGAGGATCGCGGTAAATCCCGCAACCGCAAACGACGCCATCAGCGCTCGAGTGTAATTCATCGCGCCGGTCGCGGTGCCGATCTGGTTGCGTGCAACCGCATTCTGCAGAGCTGCCACCGTCGTCGAGAACATCGGACCGATCCCGAACGAACCGATCGATAAAATACTCAGAAACATCCAGAGCGGAATATCGCTGACGATCGCGAGTGTGCCAAAGCAGAGCGCCGCGAGCGCGCCGCCGACAATGCTGACCCACAGATAGCGCGGCCAGCGCAACATCACGCGACCGGCAATCCAAGATCCCGGCACCGAAATCGCAACCAGCGGCAGGAGCGCGAGCCCTGCTTCGCTCGGAGACAGCTTGTAGACGATCTCATAATACATCGGCAGGTAGACCGTCAGTCCGGTCAATGTACCGACAGTGAGCCCGCCCGCAAGAATCGCGAACGGCACCACCGTTCCACCCAACAAGCGCAGCGGGATAAAGGGTTCTGCCGCACGGCCGGCATGCCAAACGAATGCGGCGCCGAGCACAATCCCGCCGCCGATCATTGCGAGGATCAAAGCAGACGACCAAGCATAACGAACGCCACCCCATGTCAAGACCAGCAGAATCGTAACCGCTGAAGCCATCAGCAGCACGCCTCCAAACCAATCGACTTTGCGTTTGCGATAGTTGACCGGCAGCCGGCTCATCCGCGGCAACAGCACGGCCAGCGCGACCGCCGTCAAAGGCAGATTGATCCAAAAGATCACCGACCAATGCATGTAATCGGTGATCAGCCCTCCCAGCAGCGGTCCGGAGATTCCGGCCGCGAGCCAGACGCCGCTGAAGTAAGCTTGGTATTTGCCTCGTTCTCTTGGACTGATCGCATCCGCGATGATCGTTTGCGAGACTGGAATGATCCCTCCGCCTCCCAGCCCCTGTAAAAAGCGAGCGAAAACCAACGTCAGCAGGTTCGGTGCGAGCGCACACAAGATCGATCCAGCGACGAAAATACCCAGCGCGACCGTCATCATGACGCGCCGGCCGAAAATATCGCTGAGCGTTCCGAATACCGGCGCGACGGCCGTTCCTGACAACAGGTAAGCCGTTATCACCCACGACAGGTTGTTCATGTCCTGAAATTGTCGGCCGATGGTCGGCAGCGCGATCGCAACAATGGTTTGATCGAGCGCAGCCAGGAACATCGCGACCATCAGGCCGATGAACAAGGTGCGCAGCTCGGCGTGCGTAAGCGGAGCTACGAACGGTGCGTGGCTTTCATCGACATCGGCTTTGTCGAGAGGCTTAGGGCGGCGCGCGAGATTGTCCATCGATATCGTATTCCGGAGCAAACGGGCCGCGAGCTTAGTCGAGGCGAAAGGGATCGCGAGAGATATCCGCGCATGTCAGCTTCCCGATCACGGGTTCAGGAGGCATTTCAAAGATAACTGCTGCTACGGACGCGTCGTCCGCTTTGCCTTCTTCGGAAACAGACCAGGCCACTTGACGATGTGGTCCTCCCAATCGGCCTGGTCGATATCGAGTTCGCTTCCGACAACCCGTCCCCGGACAGAAATGCCAGCTTCGTGGACCGTATCCGCTCGCCCCGAGATCAAAGGATGCCACCAGGCCAGATCCTTGCCCTCGGCCACAAGCCTGTAGGCGCAGCTCGGCGGCAGCCAATTCAGAGTTCGAACGTTGTCGGGCGTGAGTCGAACGCAATCCGGCACTTTGGCGTGCCGGTGGACATAGTCCTTGCAACTACAACTCGCAGTATCCAGCAGCCGGCAGGAGATGTGCGTGAAATAGATCTTGCCGGTATCTTCATCTTCGAGTTTTTCGAGGCAGCAGCGGCCACAGCCATCGCAGAGGCTTTCCCACTCGGCGGCCGTCATTTCCTCTAATGCTTTGGTTTTCCAAAACAAATCCGCCATTCAGCACCTGTATTCCGCCAGCCGGCAGATGCCGCCGCTGCCGCTACTTAGTCGCCCGCCTTAGGGTTCGGCAAGTCGTCCCGAACCGTTCGTCGGAACCCATCGCAAGACTTTGATCGGCCATCGTTATCCTTCCCTGGGAGAAACGGGCCGCTCCCATTGGCCTGTGCGTCCGGGTCAGCTAGAAGCTCAGGACTCCTTTACGGTTGCTCGCAGAATCGGTGCCGTCAAAGCGCCACGTGTTGCGCAAATACATTGCAATCGTAAGAGGCCGTTATTCGCGTTTGTCGTACGTTGAATAGCTCGCGGATCAAGATCAAGGTTTGCAGTGGGCAAGTTCGATTTCGCAGGTCCCAAGCGCTGGCTCCGGCATTTCCTGCTGGACCTCGACGCACGGATCGATTCGACCCTGTTCTCCTCAGGCGCAGGTTTGAGGGAACTCTATGAGCGCTTTTCCGCGTTCATGGACCGCTTTCATGTCGGCGGTTGGAAGCGCTGGGTCTTCATTGAGCCGGCATCCGAGGCCGCGACCCTCGGCCTGCTCGGGCTGGTGGCCCTGCTCGCCCTAGCAATTCCAGCCTTTCACGAAACCTCCGATGAAGACTGGTTGAAGAAGTCGGAACTGGCCGTCCAGTTCCTCGACCGCTACGGCAATCCGATCGGCAGCCGCGGCATCAAACACAACGATTCCATTCCGCTCGAAGAATTTCCCGACCATCTGATCAAGGCGACGCTCGCAACCGAAGACCGCCGCTTCTATGACCACTTCGGTATCGACATTGGCGGCACCTTTCGCGCCCTGTTGACCAACGCGCGCGCTGGCGGCGTGGTACAGGGTGGTTCGTCGATCAGCCAGCAGCTCGCCAAGAACCTGTTCCTATCCAATGAACGGACGATCGAGCGCAAGATCAAGGAGGCGTTTCTGGCCGCCTGGCTGGAATCACGCCTGACGAAGAACGAAATCCTGAAACTCTACCTCGACCGCGCCTATATGGGCGGCGGAACATTCGGCGTGGACGGAGCCGCGCATTTCTATTTCAACAAGTCTGCCCGAGATGTGACCCTGGCAGAGGCAGCAATGCTCGCCGGCCTGTTCAAGGCGCCGACGCGATACGCCCCGCACATCAACCTGCCTGCCGCTCGCGCCCGCGCCAATATCGTACTCGACAACCTCGTCGAGGCCGGATTCATGTCGGAAGGCCAAGTCTTTGGTGCCCGCCGCAACCCGGCAACCGCAGTCGATCGCCGCGACGAGAATTCGCCGAACTACTATCTCGACTGGGCATTCGACGAGATGCGCAAACTCGTCAATACGCTGCCGAAGTCCTACACGGAACGTGTTTTCGTCGTTCGGACCTCGATCGACATGAACGTCCAGCGGGCCGCCGAAGCTGCCGTCGAGAACAATCTCCGTCAGTTTGGCCGCGACTACCATGCGACCCAGGCAGCCGCGGTGGTGGCCGATCTCGACGGCGGCATCCGCGCGATGGTCGGCGGTCGCGACTATGGCACGAGCCAGTTCAACCGCGCGGTTGACGCAATGCGTCAACCGGGATCATCTTTCAAACCCTACGTTTATGCGACCGCGCTCATGAACGGCTTCAAGCCGACATCCATCGTGGTGGATGGGCCGGTCTGCATTGGCAACTGGTGTCCGCAGAACTATGGCCGGTCTTATTCCGGTTCGATAACCCTTACTCAGGCCATCACCCGTTCCATCAACGTCATCCCGGTCAAGCTTTCGATCACCATGGGCGGCAAGGATGGCCCTCGCGCCGGCCGCGCCAAGATCATCGAAACCGCGCGGAAAATGGGTATCACTGCGCCGCTGATCGATACGCCTTCGCTGCCAATCGGATCGACCGAGGTCAACGTGCTGGAGCACACCGTTGCCTACGCGACCTTCCCCAATCGCGGACGGGCACCAACGCCCCATGCGGTCCTGGAGGTCCGAACACCAAACGGCGATCTGGTCTGGCGCTTCGATCGTGACGGCAAGAAGCCGACCCAGGCGCTTCCACCCCAGGTTGCCGCCGACATGGCGGAAATGATGAGCCATGTCGTTTACGAAGGCACGGCGCGGCGAGCGCAGATCGATGGCATTCCGGCCGCTGGCAAGACCGGCACGACGAACGCATTTCGCGACGCTTGGTTCGTCGGTTATACGGGCAACTTCACCTGCGGCGTCTGGTTCGGCAACGACGACTACTCGCCCACAAACCGGATGACCGGCGGCTCCCTCCCCGCCATGACCTGGCGCTCGATCATGGTCGCGGCCCATCAGGGCGTGGAGATCAAAGATATTCCCGGCGTTACCTCGGTCAAGCGCGCGCAAGGCACCTTTGTTGCTTCGAACTCGGATGCGGGCGCCGGAGAAGCTGGCGCGGGACCGCCTCCGGTCTTGACGCGACGGGGCGCCGATATTCTCGTGCGCGTGGAAAAGCTGCTGGATGAGGCCGCGAAGACCGCGCCGGACACCCCGCCCGCTCCACAGAAGACGACTTCGACACATGTCCCCGCCAGTCTGACCGACAGCTTTGCCTCGGCAACGAGAGAAGGCGACGCATCGATTGCGCGCGGCAGATAATCTTGCGCTGATGACGGATTTCCTGTGCGGCTGATTTTTATCTCGTTGATTGCTTTAATCGTAGCAACCGCGGTTGGACTCGGGGCGACGTGGATGACCTCGACGCGCGGGATCAGCTTCGGCGCGATCACCATCGGTGCATGGACCGCATGGCCCCGAACCGGAACCGCCGATATCGACCCGTATGCACGAGCCGCCATCGCCCGCAGCGGCGAATTGCCGATCGGCAGCGGCGATGGAGTCGCCTTCATTGCCCGGACCGACGACAATGGCCGCCAACTTGACGGCCGCTGCGATATCACCGTCAGCGGCATCACGCCGGCTGCCCGTTTCTGGACGCTCACTCTGTACGATGCCCGCGGAAATCTCGTCAGCAATTCGCTCCAGCGATATGGCTTCACCAGCCAGGAAATCGTCCGCACAGCGGATGGCAGTTTCGACATTCGGATCGCACCACGCTCCCGATCCGGAAACTGGCTCCCGACCGGCGGACTGGATCGCTATCTGCTGGTCGTCCGGCTTTATGACACTCCCGTCGGCGTCGCTACGCGCTCTCAGCGCGACGCACCGATGCCGGCGATTACCACGGTGGCCTGCCCATGATCCGTTGGCTATTCGCCATTCTTGCGGGCCTGGTGCTCGGCGGCATCGTCCATCTGGTCAGCGTGCTTGCGTTGCCACGCGTCGCGACGAAGGACGCATATTCTCGTCTTGCAGCGATAACTCCGGTCAATGCCGTATCGCAGCTTCCGCTCGCCGAGCCCCGCAACGCGTTGCTTCCGTTCCAGGATCCCGCGTTCGCAACCGCCGTCTGCCGCTACGATCTGACGTCAGGCTCGCTGAAATTTTCCGTGCCGGTCAGCCAAGCCTACACGTCGGTCTCGTTCTATACGCGAAATGACGTCGCCTATTACGCGATCAACGATCGCTCCGCCGGACGACGCGTCATCGAACTTGATCTGATGACCCCCGAACAGCGTGCCGAACTACCGGAGGAGGAGGACGTGACTGCGGCCGACCGCCTTATCATTGAATCGCCGACGCTGACCGGCCTCATCATCATCAAGGCGCTGGCGGCGGAGCCCGATCTGATGGCGCAGGCACGCGCCTCTCTGCTTGCAGCCACATGCCGGCTGCAGAACGATCCGGCCGCGCGCTAACCTCACGCGTACGTAAGACAGCTAGAGAGCGAGAGCGGCTCATTCCATTCTCGTCGCGCTTCAACATCAGCCCTTGCTAACGATCACCTGTCCTTCGGACGATGATCCGGCCCGCCCATAACCTCCGCCCATTCGCCCAGACAATTGGGCAATCAGACGGTCTGCCTCGGCAGCCTGCCCGTCCGGCGCATGAATGATCAGCCGCTCGAGCGCCCAGCGGTACGAAGCTACTCGCCGATGCAGGCATTGCCGCACCCATTCGACGACCAGCGCATTCTCCTTCATGCGTGCGATCGCATCGTCGTGCTCGCGCGGCGAAAGCTGCGAGACGAAGTTCAGGCTCTGCCGGCGTTTGCCGTCGAGATCAGCTACAGTCGCGGCGGTAGCAAAGAACGGATCCAGCCGCGTCAGGTCGTTGCGAACGTCTTCGATCAATTGGCCGTAGCGGGACGCGTGCGATCGATGCGGCTCGTCGAGCAGCTTGCGTCCATACAAAGTATGATCGAACAGCACCTGCTGGCGCCAAGGTGACGGCAACGGCTTGTAGTCGCCGAAGACAGTTTTCCAAGCAGGTCTTGAAAGCGGCGGCTCGATGAACGGATAGGCGAGATCGCGGAGTTGCCTTTCGTTATCGGTCAACTGGAAGTCCGACGCACGCGCGCCGATGCTGGCCGTCGCTTCAGCCCCGATCCAGCGATGCATATCGTCATTGAGCGCAGAACCTCGCGTACGACCGAGGTCACCGCCCGCGCAGCCCCCCAGCATCCCCGATAGAAGGGGAACTGCAATGCACGCGGCCAACAACTGTCGATGGGCCGTTTCCCCAGGACCGTCGCGCATCCTGCAACGCCGATGGCTTAGGAACGCGCGCGCCGTTTGCGACGGCGTCCAGAAGACGCCCCCCGCTCACTGCCATCACCATCAAAGGCTTTCTCATCGTGGCGCTCGATCCGGATCACCGGAAGAATCAATACGGTGCCCATCTGCTCGCGACTTGACAGCTCTGCCACATGCAACCGCCGCTGTGTGGCCCCCGCCGGAAACTCAACGACCATGCCCATTGCTCTCTCCTCGCTCCATCTTCCGCCCTTCGGAGCGTCGCGGATCGCATTAAGACCTCGGCAAGGTTAACGCGCTCTTAAGGGGACCGAGATAGGTTTAGCTTGTTGTCTCCCTGTTGCGTCAGATCATCCATGGCTAAGCTGCCTCCGTCTCCGAGCCTCGACGGCTTGATGCACCTTGCCCAGCGCGAGGGCATCGATATTCGGCCGACCCTTTTGCGCGTGTTGACCGATCTCTACGTACAAACCCCGAGTCACTCGGTGGAGGAGGAGCGGCATTATGTCGAACTCGCCTCTCGCCTGATCGACGAAGTCGATGACGCGACGCTCGCAGTCGTCCGCAACCGGTTGGCCGTGTATCGGGACACGCCGAGCGAAATTCGTGCGAAGCTCGGTCTCGCCGGGTTTGCTCCCCCTGAGACGTTCGCCGAGGCACCTGCAGAAGCGCCGGAAACCAGCCGGAGCATCACCCCGCCTCCGTCAGCGCTGTCCATGCAGCCAACCGATGCTGCTTCGATCGATGCGATGTTTATGCAGGCAACCGCCTCGGAGCGGGTTCAGATTCTTCGCAGCCTCGAGACATCTCCGCTGAAGCCTGCCGCAAGCATCGAGCCCTATCGTGCCGGCCGCGCGATTGCCGTGCTCGAGCGCATGGCCTTCGCGCGCGACGAAGCCGCCTTCTCAGCCGAGCTCGCGGACGCCCTGCACCTGCCCGCCGTCGTCGCCAAACGCATTGTCGCGGATTCCAGCGGCGAGCTGTTGGTCTGCGCGGCCAAGGCGCTCGCCATGCCCGGAGACATCTTCGAACGGATCGTCATGTTTCTGAAGCCCGAATGGGGAGTATCGGTCATCAGCGTCTTCCGTCTTGCGCGGCTGTATGAGTCGCTTGGCCCGCGCGTAGCCCTGATCATGCTGGCGGTCTGGCGCAGAGCCAGCATCGCGCAGGCAAGGGCAAAGTACAGCCCGCATCTGTATGATGACGAGCGCCGTCGCACGCGCACTGGATCGACCAGCCAAGCGACGGGCACCGTCAACACGCCGTCGGCACGCACCGCCGGACAGGCATAAGCAACTATTGCTTGGCCAGATCCAGCAGATGCCGCCCGGCCCGATCCTCGATCTCAACGATCCAGACGTCCGGATCGAAGCGGACTTCCTTCGCAAGCCGCTCCTCGACAACCTGCTCGGCCACTGGCCCAGATGTCGATTGTGAGAATATCCGCTCTGCTGGACGGCTTTCATCGTAGGCCGACTGTGGAGCGGGAGTGAACAGCAGCGCGTTGCCGTCCAGCAACGCCAGCTTCACAAAGATCGCGCCAGCCTCATCCGACCCGCGCCGCCGCACGGCGCCGAAGATGTTCTGCGTTTGGCAGCGACGTAAGTAAGCCGCAACCCAGATATCGGACTTGATTCTCATACGCCGACACTAGAGCATGTTCGGGCGAAGTGGATATAGGTCCTAAAAGCCGAGTTCGCACAGCGCGATAGTGCCGAAGGGAAACCGCAAACATCAACTCGACGCAACGCCAAGCATGACGGACTTTGCGATAAGCGAGGCCATTGCGAGCGATGGCAGGGAAACTTACGCCGGCGTATGAGATCAGATATCCTATCACGAAATCTCGCTAAGCCGCTGTCTTCGCTAGTCGAAATTTCGGCCCGTGGCAGCACTCAATTCACGCACCACACGTTCCGACAGCTGTCCCGTGACAGGCAACTTCCGCTCACGCTCGAACTTCTGGATCGCCGCCTGAGTATCTGCGCCCACAGTTCCCGTCGCCTTGAGCTGACCATAGCCGTAGTCGGTCAGCGCCCGTTGGACCGCCGCAACGCGCTGTGACGAAACGATCAGATTGGCCAGCGGATCGCGGCTCGGCGCGGCGGCCGGAACCGGCGCCGGCGGACGCACGACGTTCGACGTCTGGATAGCCGATGTGCTCGTGGCCCGCACCAGGTTGCCGATCGGATCACTGGAGCCAGCCTCCACCGGACGCGGACGCGGCATCGGGCTCGCAGGAGCGGCCGCTGGTACTGGCATTGGCGTGGCAGGGACCAAGGCTGCAGCTTGATGCTCCGCAGGGGGCGCGGATGCGGCAGGCTTCGGCAACGTCACCGCAGTTCCAAACAGTGGCGAGGGATGACGGCCGGCCTGCAGAAACAAGGCATTGACGGCAATGGCCAGGACAGCCGTCGCTGCAAGCGCGCCAGCCAGCGTATCCTTCGGCGAGCGAACCAGCATCTGCATGATCACACCCCGTTCCTTCTGCCTTGCCGCCTTCGCCTTACGTCGCCTGGGCTTATCGTTGAGGGCGACGGACTTAGGCACTTCTCTTGATCCTCTGCTCGGATTGCTCTTTCGATTTCGGCATCAATGTCGTCACGACCGGCGATGGCTTTGGAACCACCTTGTCCAGATCGAGCGGCAACTTGACCGAGATTGTCGTTCCGACGTCGACCTTGCTTTGAACGTTCATCTCACCGTGATGCATGGCAACCAGCGCCTTGACGATGGAAAGCCCGAGGCCCGTCCCTTCGTGGCGACGGCGGTAGGTCTTCTCCGCCTGAAAGAAAGGATCGCCAAGCCGCTTCATATCGTCCGGCGCAATTCCGACGCCTGTGTCCTCGACACGAAGCGCGAGATTGGCTCCTTCGACCGATGCAGAGACCGTCACCGAGCCGCCCCGCTCCGTGAACTTGATCGCATTCGAGAGCAGATTCAGCAAGATCTGTTTGAAGGCCCGGCGATCGCCCACCATGTCCGGTAGATTCTCGGGAACATTGACGACGAGATCAAGCCCTCCCTCGCGCGCTTTCAATGCCATCAGGTTCGAACAGCTCACGATCGCTTCTCGCGGAACGAAAGGCTCAGCCGATATCTCGAAGCCTCCGCTTTCGATCTTCGACATGTCGAGAATGCCGTTGACGACGGACAGCAGATGTTGACCGGAATCGTTGATGAGTTGGGCATACTCACGGCGCCGCTCGGCGTCCAGATTGAGTTCCGCCTCACGCACCATCATTTCTGAAAACCCGATGATCGCGTTCAAAGGCGTCCGCAGTTCGTGGCTCATGGTCGACAAGAACTGACTCTTCGCCGCATGCGCCCGTTCAGCCTCGCGCCGTGCATCCTCCAGCGCCTGCTCCTGGGCCTTGCGCTCGGTGATGTCGCGCAACACAGCCACGACCTCCGCATCCGGCCCTGAGATATCGGCATTCCGCTCCAGTGGCCGGCATCGCATTTCGACCCAGATGAAGCTCGGTCCTACCTGCTCGTCGGCACCGCAACGAACTCTGAACTCCACGTCGCGATCCCCCGCTCCGCGCGCCACCTCGGCAATCGCGGTCAGGTAAGCCGGGCGATCCGCCACATGGACGCGATCGAACAAGCCGTGCCCGGCGAGCTGGCCGAGCTGAGTGCCGAACAATGCCTGCGCTGCCGGCGAGATAAACTCAATCGCGCCATTGCGGCGATGGAGCGAGATGACATCGCTCATGTTCCGTGCGAGCAGTGAGTAGCGGCGTTCTTCAGCACTAAGCAGACCGCGGCTCGTACTTCCCAGCATTTCGGTCATGAACGCAAGCGTCGCGCAGCACAGCACCACCGATGCAATGCCGATCGCCTCGAACACGGAGTTGAGCTGCTGCGGAATCTTCGAAGCAGGCAGAAAATCCCCCGTGCTTGCGCCGATCAGAAGCAAAACGCACATGAGTGACAGCGCCGTCGCGCCTGCGACAATCCGGCGCGATCCTGAAAGAGCAGCTTCGATCGGAATTGCCACCAGCCACACGGCTGCAAAGGATGCGATCCCGCCTGTGTTGATCGCAACCAGCATCACCACCCCGGCGAGCAGAACGGAAGACAGGCAATGCGCGTCTTCATAACGTCCGGTGCGCGAGAGATAGTACGCAAGCAGAATAGGTACAGTGAGCCAGGCGAAGCAGGCCACCTCGAGTAGACCAGGCGCGCCGCGCACGGCCAGGTAGATCGGGAAGCTCGCCAACAGCACAAAACCGCCGAGCAGGCGCGTGCCGATAAATACGCGATGCCGCTCGGCCATCATCGCGTCGTACCGCGCCGACGGATGCAACAGTGCATCGAGAAAGCGGCGTATGCTCAGAATAGCAGTCAATCGATCCTTGCGTCCGGAAACATCGGATTGTTCCGACCGGAACGCCTCCTTATTGGTCTTGGCAGATCGTCTCAGAGTGAACTTAAACGAACGCTAAGACCGGCCGTCGCGATCCCTTCAATGGGTTCGACTGGCGTCAAATACCGCAACTACAGGGCTGATTTGGTGCACATGGTGAACGCAATGTTTCCAGCACGAGCGGCTGTATGGTTTCGAAATCGTAGACAGAAAGGAGCGCGAGGTCGGGAAGTCGTGATTTTGGAAGTGGAAGGCCGTCAATCGAAAATTTACGTCGAACAAAACGATTCGAATTTTACGCGAATTGCGCCCGCCGGAAAAACTTCGACTTCATGCGCAGCTGCTAATCGTCACCGTAGATTGCGAGAACAATCGCAACGGGGATGTGTCGAACTGACGGGAGAACACAATGTTCTTTCTTATGCGCATGGCGTTCTGGCTCGGGCTGGTGCTCGTGCTGTTGCCAACCGACAAAGCACCAGATCAGGACAAGCTGCCTCAGATCGGCGCGATGGAAGCCGTTACTGCGGCCGGTGCTGCTGTGTCCGATATGAGCCAATTCTGCACGCGCCAACCCACGGCCTGCGAAATCGGCAGCCAGGCCGCCACCGTGATCGGACACCGCGCCCAGGCCGGCGCCCGCAAGGTTTACCAAATGATTACCGAGAAAAAGCCGGATCATACCGGCTCGATCGGCAGTGACCGCGAGGCCCATGCGCGAGACGGCGCACCGCCCGATACCCTGACCCAGGACGACTTGAAGGCCGAATGGCGCGGACCGATGCCGCCCAAGGCACCTTTGGTCATCCGAGCCGGCTAGCGGTTCCGATATCGTCCCGTCCTCTGCAAATCATTGATTATTTTCGGGAAACGCCGACGGCTCGCTTTCGGCAGCGAAAAATCTCATATATGCCTGAGACAGCCCGGCGCGGCTACAATCCAGCACCCGCAGACACCCTGATTACGGCATGACGACGATCAACGATATCAAGGATAATTTCGAACTGCTTGATGAGTGGGACGACCGCTATCGCTACGTCATCGAACTTGGCCGGACGCTGAAGCCGATGGCAGATGCAGACCACTCGCCACAGAACAAGGTCCAAGGCTGCGCCAGCCAGGTCTGGCTGGCGACAACCGTGCAGCGCAACGACGCCGGCGAGCCGGTACTGAGCTTCACCGGTGATAGTGATGCCCACATCGTCCGCGGACTGATCGCAATCCTGTTTGCGCTGTTCTCCGAACAGCCCGCAAAGCGAATTCTGGATACCGATGCGCTCAAGGTGTTTGACGAGCTTGGGTTCCGCGAACACCTGTCGCCTCAGCGCTCGAACGGGTTGCGCTCAATGGTCGAGCGCGTCCGGGCCGATGCCCGCGGCGCGCTGGCCATGGCGTCCTGACCCGGCGGGCTAACTGCTCTCCACTACCCCGAAGGAAACGCCCTCTGCCAGCCAGGTCCGCACATGGGCTGCACGAGGGCCGCGCGTTTCCTTTGCCAGGCCATAATGCCGGGCGAGCCGATCAAGCGCCAATTGCAGCACCACCTTTGCCGATCGCGCCGGCCAGCCGCGCTCGCGTTCGACATCTTCGAGCCCTCGCAGGAAACAACAAACGTCGAGCAGCACGCCTGAAAATTCCGGGCCGACGCCATCCATTGCCATCCGAACACGCTGCCGCGAAGCAACGATCATATCGGTCATCTCGCCGGTACCACCGGCAGCCTTGTCACTCCGCGCCGTGGGGGCCGACCAGCTCGACGTGACACGCGGCGCGAGTTGCCCGCGCGTGAAATCGGCCCGCAACCGCTCACCTGCGGCAAACTGCACGCCATCGATCAACGTCCGTCCATCACGTCCTTTGCGCCGCGCGAGCCACGCCAGCGGACTCTCATTGTCATTGACCGTGACACGGACCAGCTCATCCTTGAGCATCACGTCGCGCTCGGCGAGCTGCATATGTTGCGCACGAAACGCACCAACCTCAGAGTCAACCTGACGCAGACGCATCCGGCTCGCATGACCAAGATCGGTCAGCGCAAATGTTGCGTTGTCCGTTTGCACGACGAGTCCTGCCCGCTGGCATAGTGCCAGGATATCCGCCGCGATGGACTTCGGCTGGCCACCTTGCGCGAGGCTTTCCAGTAGCCGCGCGATGTCTTTGTTTTGATCGAAACGCTTCTTGGTCTGCTGCATTGACAACCTCCGACATAGACAATATTCCTATGTCCAAGGAGGATAGTCAAGAATTAATTCCCATATAAGGATCGGAACTGCCTGCTGGAGAAAACCGCCGCCGATTCAGGCGGGTCATGCCGCGGAACTGGCCTCAACATTCATTGTCCACCGCATGGCTCATGCAAAGTGAGCACGAAGAACTTTCGCTCACTAAGGCGTTGGGATTTGGCACGCGCTTGCCGCCAAAGAACGGCACCGCAAATTCGCTTTTCTAGCGCTTGCCGGAACGCTGCTGCCCCAGGCCCATCTTCTTTGCAAGCTGCGATCGGGTCACCGCATAGTTCGGGGCGACCATCGGATAATCGGGCGGCAAGCCCCATTTGTCGCGGTATTGCTCCGGCGTCATGTTGTACTGGGTGCGCAAGTGCCGCTTCAGCGACTTGAATTTCTTCCCGTCTTCAAGGCAGACGATATATTCCGCTGTCAGCGACTTCTTGATCGGTACAGCCGGCTTGGCCGGAGCGGTTGTCGCCGGCAGCTGTCCCTCTGATACACGAACCAGCGCTGCATGCACTTGACCGATCAGGGTCGGCAATTCAGACGCGGGAGTCGTATTGTTGCCGACGTAAGCAGAGACGATTTCGGCAGTGAGATCGATGAATCCCTTGCTTTGATTGGTCATGTCTCGCAACTCCAAGCCAACTCCGGATGTGACAGGCCCAGCCGCCCGACTCGGAACCGGGTTTACTCGGATATACCAACCAACACGCCGAGGCCAAAGACTTCGGCAACGTCCCGCAGACCGCTCCCTATTGACGCTGATCCAGATAGGCTCTCAAAGCGTCCAGCGACGCAAACCGCACGACACCCTCGCCCGCCATCTGCGCTTCGATCGAGCCATCGGAGTAGAGGGTATAGGCCATCCCATCGACGACGCCGGATTTGAGCACCGTGACGTTGGTGGCCTGGTCGAGCGCAGTTCGATCTGGACGGGATGCGGACGGTCCCGCCGCGACCTCGGCAGGCGCCGTCGGCCTCGCAGCCGTGCCACGCTCCGCTGCCGACGACCGCGATGGACTCGGCCAAGCGCTATCGAAAGAAGTCCGTGGCTCGGACTCAAGCGCGCTCGTTGCGAGCGGCGTATCCGGCTTCTCTCGTCGTCTGGTCGAAAACAGAAGATTGCGCCGTCCGGGCCGATCGGAGGCCGCCGGTGATGGCGCGACCGGCTCGGCTGGATTGGAAACGTGAGCCGTTTCCTGAGGCAGATCTCGGCTTCGAGCAGCCATTTCATCCGTCCATGACGGAGCACCCGCCTCCTGAGAGGCGGCCGGAGAAGCGGTCGCCGATGGGAACGTCGGCTCGGCTACGGGTGGAGCAAACGAGCCGGCTTCGGCATCCGGTCGCGCTGAGGGCCGGATGGAAAGCAGATCCGAAGGAGCTTCACGCTCTAGAAGCTTGGCGATCCGGGCAAGCTCCCGGCCGACGAACCACATTCCGATCAGGATCAGCCCAGTACAGAGAATGACGACGCCGGCGATCAGCAAGGCATTGCCGAAACTGGAGTCGCTGATGGGGATGCCGAAGCCGATGGCCAGCAAACCCAGCACGCTTACGCCAACACCCGCGGCGAGCAGCACGATCATTTCAAACCCCACGCCGCATCAGGCGGCAGCGTCATTCCTTCAAGACCGACCGAGCCGGAACGGTCCACCCAAGGCCACATTACCGTCATACTTGGCCTACTGCAAAACCGGATTCCCTGAAGCCGATCGGTGATCCGGAGCGTGGTTAGCCGGTAGGCTTAACCCGGCATCGGCTATATCGACATCGTCGGCGGTAACACCAAGCTGCCTTGTCCCTGAGTTGTTCCGCAACCGCCACACCCGCGCAGCAGCAATCGTATCGCGCGCATTCAACCTCCTACGTGCGCGCAACCAAGGTCCGCCCGCAGCGGCCCCTCTCCAGCAAGGATCGCCGCATCGCAAAGCCGCCGATCAGACCTCCTCCAGGAACGCCGGTATCACTATTCGGAACACGCCTCGTTCGTCGCGCTGCCGGCCGCTCTCGTCAGGCGGCGAATGACGAAATGACGACCGCCGCGACGCACGATTCCTGAACGGACAGTCATCTTCAGTCTTGAAAGCCTCTATTATTCTTTACTTTAAGAGCATTTATTGCATTGCATTAGGAAAATAACGCCATAATTGGCTCTTACGATCATCTGCTACCGCGATATAATCAGCGTCGGGGAGAGAAGACCTGCGCAGCGATGTAAGCGGGTCCTGAGGGGACTGCCGGTCTAGCAACAGATGTCCAGTATCACTTCGACCATCGATATGCCTTTGCGGCGATCGATAGAGCAAACGTGCGACGATCTCGCGCTCCTGATGCTGGCCGCGATCGCGATCATCGCGTCCTTGACGTTCAAGGACTATGGCCTGGGCTGGGACGACTACACCCACGCCGAGTATGCCGAACTGCTGCTCAACCTCTACAAGTCCGGCTTCACCGACAAGAGCGCCCTCTCCTTCGTCAATCTCTACATGTATGGCGGTGGCTTCGATATGGCCGCCGCCTTGCTGCATAAGGTGCTCCCGCTCGAGCTTTTCGAAACACGTCGTTTGCTCGGTGCCCTTGTCGGCGTTATCGGCATTGCCGTGACCTGGCGCCTCGGCCGACGTGTGGGTGGCCCGATCGCCGGCCTCGCCGCGCTGATGCTGGTGGCGCTCTGCCCGGCATTCTACGGCCACATCTTCATGAACCCGAAGGACATCCCGTTCGCAATTGCGATGGTGGTCCTGATGCTCGGGCTGGTCCGGCTGGTCGAAGAATATCCGGCGCCGACGCCTCACACCGTGCTGATCGTCGGAACCGGCGTGGGCTTGGCTCTCGGCTGCCGGATCCTCGGCGGTTTCGCGCTCGTTTACGCTCTGATCGGCTTCGTACCGCTTCTGATCGAAGACGTTCGCGCACAGGGAATGCGCGAAGCGGTCCGGCGTGCGGTGCGGACGGTCTATATCCTGATCCCCGGCCTGATCTTCGGTTATCTGGTGATGGGATTGATCTGGCCGTGGTCGATTGTCGAACTCGACAATCCATTGAGGGCAATGACCTACTTCTCGGCTTTCTTCGAAAAGCCATGGAAAGAGCTCTTCAACGGGGCGCTCGTCTCCGTGCCTGACATGCCCTGGTCCTATCTGCCGACGCTCTTCGCGCTGAAGCTGCCGGAGGTGATGATGGTTCCACTGGCCATCGGCTTGATCGTCGCCGTGACTGCACAGGCTCGCCGTGATGTTCCCGCAAGGCGCAAGATGATCCTGATGATGATTGCGCTTGCAGCAACGCTGCCGTTGATGGTGGCCATGGTAAAGCGACCTGCTCTTTATAATGGCATCCGGCACTTCCTGTTCGTGATCCCGCCGATGGCGGTCATGGCCGGCGTCGGCGTCGCTTGGATTGTCGATCAGGTTAAAAAGCAGGGACCGCTGGCGCTCAGTGCCGTTGGCTTCGTATTCGCGGTCGCGCTCCTGCTGCCGCTGACCGAAATGGTCCGTCTGCACCCGTACCAATATACGTATTTCAATCACGTCGCCGGCACGGTCCGTGCTGCGGACTCGCTTTATATGCTCGACTACTGGGGTCTCGCCCTGAAGCAGGCATCCGAAGAGTTGCGCGAGCAGCTGGAAGAGCGACAGGAGGTCCCGCCCGCAAACCGGAAGTGGAAGGTCGCCGTGTGCGGACCGCAAAGACCAGCGCAGGTCGCCCTCGGACCGGAATTCAGCATCGGTTGGGATAGTCAGAGCGCGGATTTCGCCATGACGTTGGGCGAGTTCTACTGCAAGGGCCTCAATGCTCCGGTGCTGGTCGAGATCAAGCGCGATGACGTCGTCTTCGCGCGCGTCTACGATATTCGCGGCAGCAGCATTTCAAGCCTGTTGACGATCCCGGCGCCGTAACGACGATCGATCCCGCTCGCAGCGACGTGTCACGACTTCGCGGCAGTAGCCGGATAAGATACCCGCTCGCAACAGGCGGGACTATCCGATGATCCATCAACTGCGAATCTACGAAATCTTCGACACCAACAAGGCAGCGTTCCATGCGCGGTTTCGCGACCATGCAGCTCGCATCATGCGCAACTACGGCTTCAAGATCGTGGCAATGTGGGAAACGCGTGAGGATGACAAACCCCGGTTCGTCTACCTAATCGAGTGGCCCGGCGAGGCAACCAAATCCGCGACCTGGACGGCCTTCATGGCCGACGCCGAGTGGGCGGAGATCAAGCGGGCCACGGCAGCGGAACATGGCGCCCTGGTGGGCGCAATCGAAGACCGTCTGCTCACGCCACTCGACTATTCGCCTGCAGCCGGCAAGAGTCTCTTGCCGGCCGTAAACATCTGACCCGCTGCTCAGGCCCGCGCTTCAGCAAAGGCTGCAAGGATACGCGCCCAGGAGCGAATGCCCTTATGGAAGCTCTTGAGGTCGTACTTTTCGTTCGGCGAGTGAATCCGGTCGTCCTCCAGCCCGAACCCAACCATCACCGTGTCGAGCCCGAGTGTATGCTTGAAATCGGCTACGATCGGAATGGAAGCTCCGCATGCGATCAGCAGCGCTTCCTTGCCCCATTCGTCGGTCAGAGCTTGCTTGGCGGCCCCGAGCGGCTTCATCGACCAGTCGAGCGCAATCGCGGGCGCATTGGTGTGGTCAGCGAATTCACACGAGCAATCCGCAGGCAGGCGCTCCCTCACATAGGCGCGGAAGGCATCGCGGATCTTCTTCGGGTCTTGCCCTTCGACGAGGCGGAACGACACCTTGGCGGTCGCTTCTGCAGGAATGACGGTCTTTGCACCTTCGCCGGTATAGCCGCCGACGATCCCGTTGATATCGCACGTTGGCCGGGACGAGACTTGCTCGATCAGCAACCGATCCTTTTCCCCGGCCGGAATTGAAAGACCAATCGGCTTAAGAAATGTCTCTGCCGAGAAGTTCAATTTCTTCCACGCCTCCAGCACATCCGGCGGTGTATCTTTTACACCGTCGTAGAAACCAGGGATCGTGATACGGCCGTTGTCGTCATGCAGACCGCCAAGAATGCGTGTCAGGACGCGGATAGGATTTTGCGCCCCACCGCCGAACAACCCCGAATGCAGATCGCGATTGGCAGCCTTGATCCGAACCTCCTCGTAGACGAGGCCGCGCAGCGAGGTGGTGATCGCAGGCGTATTCTGGTCCCACATGTTGGTGTCGCAAACGAGCGCGAAATCGGCCGCGAGGTCACCTTTGTTATCCTTGAGGAACCCGCCGAAATGTTTCGAACCCACCTCCTCCTCTCCCTCGATCAGGATGGTGATCGAAACCGGGAAGCCGCCGGTGACCGTCTTCCAGGCCCGACAGGCCTCGATAAACGTCATGAGCTGGCCCTTATCATCCTGCGCACCGCGTGCGACGATCGCCTTGCGGCCATCGGGCAACGTCCGCACCGAGGGCTCGAACGGAGGATGATCCCAGAGGTTGAGCGGATCGACAGGTTGAACGTCGTAATGTCCATAAAACATCACGCGTGGCCCCGAACCATTGCTCTTGCCGACGATCGCCGGGTGGCCGCCTGTTGGTCGAACGTCGGTCGCAAAGCCCAGGGATGCGATGTCCTTCGCCAAATGGTCGGCGGCCATTTTGCAATCGTCAGCAAAGGCGGGGTCGGCAGAGATCGACTTGATGCGCAGAAGGGCGAACAGACGCTCCAGACTGCCGTCGATATTGGCATCGATATGATCCAGCACTGCAGCAAGCGGCTTTTGATCGGCCATCACGATCTCCGACGTTAGAAATTTCCCTGAAGTCTCGGTTTAGCGGCGCAGCAGGCTGCCCAGCGCGCCCCGTACGATGGTCCGCCCGATCGAACCTCCGAGCTGACCGCCGACCGACTTACCAAGGTCGGCCGCGATCTTGCCGGCCACCCTGTTCGTCACGGTCCGCGTGAGGTCGCGGGCAATCACCTGTCCGGTCGTCAATTTCGTGCCACGCTTCCGGCTCGTGCCAAAAATGATGCCTGCGATGGCGGACAGATGACCGAGTATGCCGCTCGGAGCTTCCTCGCCAGCACCAGCCGGCGCTTCGCCGGCCGTCTCCTGCATCCTTCGCTGCAGCATCTCGAACGCGGATTCCCGATCGACAGGGGTATCGTATTTCCCTTTGACCGGACTCTTGTCTATCAACGCCTTCCGTTCTTCCGCCGTGATCGGTCCGATCCGGGCGGACGGAGGCCGCACCATGATCCGCTGGACGATCGCCGGGGTGCCGTTGCCTTCAAGGAATGAAACCAGCGCTTCGCCCTTCCCCAGCTCAGTGATGACCTTCTCCGTATTGAGCTTTGGATTCGGTCGGAACGTCTGAGCCGCCGCAGCCACCGATTTCTGGTCGCGAGGCGTGAATGCGCGCAGGGCGTGCTGAACGCGATTGCCAAGCTGGGCGAGAACCTTGTCCGGCACGTCGATCGGATTCTGGGTGACGAAATAAACGCCGACACCCTTCGATCGGATCAACCGCACGACCTGTTCGATCTTGGTCATCAGCGCATCGGGTGCATCGTCGAACAGCAGGTGGGCTTCGTCGAAGAAGAACACCAGCTTCGGCTGCGGCAGATCGCCGACCTCCGGCAACTGCTCGAACAACTCCGAAAGCATCCACAACAGGAAAGTTGCATATAGCTTCGGATTCTGCATGAGACGATCGGCGACGAGAATATTGACGTAGCCGCGCCCGTCCTTGTCCTTGCGCATCAGATCGCTCAGCGCCAGCGCTGGCTCCCCGAAGAAATTGTTTCCGCCCTGGTTTTCGAGCACCAAAAGTTGACGCTGGATCGTACCGACAGTCTGCTTCGAGACGTTGCCGTACTGAGTGGTCAGCGCGGCCGCCTGTTCGGCGACAAAGCCGAGGATTGCGCGGAGATCCTTCATGTCGAGCAAGGGATAGCCATGCTCGTCAGCGACGCGGAAAGCGATGTTCAGCACGCCTTCCTGAACCTCGTTGAGGTCCATCATCCGCGACAGCAGCAACGGGCCCATTTCTGAAACCGTCGCGCGCACGGGATGACCGTTTTCGCCGAACACGTCCCAGAAGATCGTCGCGAACTGATCCGGCTGGAACTCCATGTCCATCGACTTCGCGCGTTGAACGAGCGCATCTTTAGCTTCGCCCAGCTCCGATATGCCGGATAGGTCACCCTTGATATCCGCCGCGAACACCGGCACACCTGCGCGGGCAAAGCCTTCAGCCAAGACCTGCAAAGTCACGGTCTTGCCGGTGCCCGTCGCGCCGGTCACCAGCCCGTGACGATTGGCCAGTGCAAGCGTCAGATTGGCCGTGGTGTCTTCCTTGCCGACGAAGATAGCTTCCTTTGTGTCACCGTTCGCCATGGTCGTGCCTGTCAAGTTCGTCTCAAGTTAGTCTAAAGGCCTAGTTCGTCCGCCAGAGAAATGAATCTACCTGAATCTCTTGCGGATGCGAAACACTGAGTGCGCGTTCGCGTCGGTATGGTCGGCTGTGAGGGCCTGCAGTCCTGCATCGTTCCGCACGAGATTGCGTCGGATTTCGCCACGACTCTTGCAGACTTGCAACACTTTGCCACGACGAGTTGCAAAAAGCCCATCATAGAAGCCTTGATACTTGTGTTTCCCAATTCGTGAGACCTAAAGTGATCGTCGACCTGGATCGACGGTCGAGGCGTGCTGGCGCGATAAACGCACGATGCAGCATCAGCCGCCGTCTTCAGCGATCAACGGGATTGCGGACAATGCCGTCCAGCTCCTCAGCGTGAAAGGACTATCGGCGACAGCCTGTTTCTCAAAAGTCGTTAGTAACGACGCTCCCCGCGTCTTTGTCGGTTTGGAATGGCTGCCTGAGTTGCAGCAATTGCGAGTGCCATGACCTATCCATTGAAGCACATTGATGGAATGACGCCCTTTATCGAGGTCAAGCTGAAGTCAAGGCGCATTCGCACGACGGAAGGACTTCTCGAAGCCGCACACACTGTCAGGGGACGCAAAGAGCTCGCCGAGGCGACTGGAATTTCCGAACAGCAATGGCTCGATTGGGCCAACAATGCCGATTGCATGCGCATCAAGGGAATGGGCAGCGGAAAGGCCAAACTGCTCCGCCGCGCGGGCGTGACGACCGTCGGCGAACTGAGCCATCGCAATCCCAAGAAGCTGGCCGAGGCCATGGCCGAAGCCAACGACAAGTACAAGCTTGTGCGCGTCCGCCCCACGGAAAAGTCGGTCAGCGCCCTGATCGAGCGGGCAAAGCAGCTCCCGCGCAAGATCACCTATTGACCGCCGCCGACATCCTGATCCGCGGCTCAGGTCGGCCAAATTCCAGACCGCGCTGACGTTGGGCAGCATCCCGCGGTTCGGCGCCTTGACTCCGATCCTTGGACCGCGCAAAGCGCATCCATGACCGAGGTATCCCGAACGCGATCCAGGCAGCAGCCGCAGACTATCAAGGGATGGCGTGTCTCGCGCCAGCCGCTGCCCTGGGTCATGGGGATCCTCAATGTAACGCCGGACTCCTTCTCCGATGGCGGCAAGTTCCTCGAACCGGAGCAAGCCCTGGCGCAGGCGCAACGGATGATCTCCGAGGGCGCCACGGTGATCGACATCGGCGCGGAATCGACCCGCCCCTATGGCGGTCAGCAACCCGTATCGGCAGAGCAAGAGATCGCCCGCCTGCAGCCTGTGCTGGCCGATATCGTCGCGCTCGGCACGCCGGTTTCGATCGACACGATGAAGGCTGGTGTTGCGCGGTTCGCGCTCGAGACGGGTGCCGCCATCATCAACGACGTCTGGGGCCTGCAACGCGACCCGGATATGGTGCGCGTCGCCGCCGATCATCATGCTCCCGTGATCGCTATGCATAATCGCGAGGTGGTCGATCCGGCCCTCGATATCATGAGCGACATCGCGCGGTTTTTCACGCGCACGCTTGAGATTGCTGATCGGGCCGGCATCGCGAGGGACATGATCACGCTCGACCCAGGCATCGGGTTTGGGAAAACCCCCGAACAGAGCATGACGGCCCTGGCTCGCCTGGCCGAGCTGAAGGCGTTCGGTTGCC
Organism: Afipia sp. P52-10; assembly: GCF_000516555.1. Lineage (NCBI taxonomy): Bacteria > Pseudomonadati > Pseudomonadota > Alphaproteobacteria > Hyphomicrobiales > Nitrobacteraceae > Afipia > Afipia sp. P52-10. The sequence goes on from NZ_AZSJ01000004.1 coordinate 45,643, forward strand.
CGTTGCTAGTCGGCGCCTCGCGCAAGCGCTTCATCAGCACCGTGACCGCTTCAGAACCGCATCAGCGGCTTGGCGGATCGCTCGCTGCCCATCTCTTCGCAGTACGTCATGGTGCGGTCGTCATCCGCGCGCATGACGTGGCGGAGACAGTTCAGGCCCTCCGCGTGACGGGCGCAATCGAAGGACACCGATGACGGACATCATCTTCATCCACGGCATCGTGATCCATGCGCGTCACGGCGTGCTCGAACACGAAGCCGAAGTCGGCCAGCGCTTCGTGATTGACCTGGAACTTTCGACCGACCTCAGCGAAGCGTCGCGCTCCGACAAGCTGAAGGACACGATCTCCTACTCGGACGTCGTCGCCACCGCCACCAAGGCATTCGCGGGCCATAACTATTATCTGCTCGAGCGCGCTGCGGGCGCAGTCGCCGATGCGATCATGACCGCCTTCCCGGCGATCGAAGCCATCAAGGTCACGGTTCACAAACCACACGCACCGATTGCTGCGATCTTCGATGACGTCGGAGTCATCCTGACCCGGCGACGGGCATCGTCAAATGACAAGCCCGATGGCTAGCGCACTGATCGCGCTGGGCGGCAATGTCGGCGATGTCCGTGCGACGTTCGCCCGCGCGATCCCAGCAGTCTGCGCGGCCATCCAAGGCAGGCTCCGCGCCCGATCGTCCGACTATGCCACCCCGCCCTGGGGCGATACGCAGCAGCCTCCATACGTCAACGCCTGCATCGAGATCGAGACCGCCTTGGCCCCCCATGACATTCTACGGGCCCTGCATCAGGTCGAAAAGCAGTTCGGTCGGGACAGGCAGGCGGAGCGCCGCTGGGGTCCCCGCTCCCTCGATCTCGACCTGCTGGCCTGTGACGATTTGATGATCGATACGCCCGATCTGACCCTTCCCCACCCGCGGATGCTTGAACGGGCATTCGTGCTGGTTCCCCTGGCTGAAATCGCACCGGACCGCGTGATCGGCGGCCGGAGGGTTCGGGAGGCCCTGGCGAGGCTCGAAGCCGAGACTGGCGGGATCGAGAGGTTGCCGCCCCCCTAGACATGAGCAAATGTCTGCCTCGGCTTGAATAAACTGCCGATTGGCTCGGCTGCCACGCCATGCCATTTTCATTCCCAAACAGAGAATGAATACCAAGGAGTGCCTGCGCTTATGCCTGCCCCAACCGACGAATTGCCGCTGGCGTCCGAATTTCCGGCGGCAACCCGTGAGACATGGCTGAAGCTGGTCGATAGCGTCCTGAAGGGGGCGCCTCGCGAGCGGCTGCTGGGTAAGAGCGCGGATGGGCTCGCGATCGAGCCGCTCTATTCACGCGTCAGCAATGCGAAATCGGTGGCGGGGCGGCCAGCCTCCACGCCCTGGCAGATCGCACAGCGGATCGATCATCCCGATCCGGTACAGGCCAACAAGCAGGCCATCACCGATCTGGAGAACGGGGCAACAGCGCTGACCCTGGTCTTCGCCGGCGCCAACGGCGCGGCTGGTTTCGGCATGGATCCCTCCGCGGAGGCCATTCGCACATTCGCACAGGACATCCATTTCGACGCCGGGTTAGGCATCGATTTTCAGATCGGCCCTCAGTCACGCGAGGCGCCCTTCCATCTTGCCGCCCTGCTGAAGGAAAAGGGGATCGCAGCGGGCAGCTGTGACATCCGCTTCGGCTTTGATCCCCTTGGCGCGGCCGCCATCTGGGGCGCCAGCCCTTATCCATGGACCGATATTGCCCCGGCTCTGGCCCAAGCCGTCGGCAACGTCGTGGCGGAAGGCTTCAAGGGTCCGGCAGCGGTGGCCGATGGTCGTGTGGTTCACGATGCCGGCGGATCGGAAGCCCAAGAACTGGCCTTTGTACTGGCTGTTGCCGTTGCCTATCTGCGTGCATTGGAAGCCTCCGGCATGGCTCTGCCCGAGGCCCGCGACATGATTTATGCGCGTCTGTCCGCAGATGCCGATCAGTTTCTGACCATGGCCAAGTTCCGAGCCTTACGAAAGCTGTGGGCGCGGGTCGAACAAGCTTGCGGGCTGGAGCCCTCCCCCTTGTTCATTGCCACTGATACCGCTTGGCGCATGCTGACGCGGCGCGACACCGACGTGAACATGCTGCGCACGACGATGGCGACGTTTGCTGCCGGGCTCGGCGGAGCCAACAGCATCACCGTGCTGCCGCACACGCTGGCGCTGGGCCTGCCTGATCCATTCGCACGCCGTATCGCCCGCAACACCCAGCTCATCCTGCTTGAAGAATCGAACCTCGCAAAGGTCACCGACCCTGCGGCGGGCTCCGGCGGCATCGAGACGCTGACGACGCAGCTTTGCACCCGCGCATGGACGCTGTTTCAGGAGATCGAGCGCGCTGGCGGCATCTGGGCAGCCCTAGAAGGCAACCTGCTGCAGCATAAGATTGCCGAAGTCCGCCGCGCGCGAGAGAAGAACATCGCCCGCCGCAAGGATGTCGTCACTGGCGTCAGTGAATTTGCAAACCTGATGGAAAAGACGCCTGAGGTGCTGAACGTCGAAGCGGTGCGCCTGCCATCCTATGGTGAGCCCAAGATCACGTTCGAGGCGTTGACACCACATCGGCTCGCCGAGCCTTTCGAGGCGTTGCGCGATGCCTCCGACGTCACCCTTAAACAAACTGGTCAGCGTCCCCGCATTTTTCTCGCCAACCTTGGTACACCAGCGAACTTTTCAGCACGCGCGAATTTTGCGAAAAGTTTCTTCGAGGCTGGCGGCATCGAGGCCCTCGACAATGACGGCTTCTGGGAGATTCCAACCCTCGTGCACGAATTCAAGAAGACGGGAACCACATTGGCCTGCCTCTGCTCGTCCGATGCGGTTTACGGGACCAACGCCGTCGACGCGGCCAAGGCGCTCGCAGAGGCCGGCGCAACGGCGATCTATCTCGCCGGCCGTCCCGGCGAGAAGGAGAACGATTACCGAAGCGCCGGCGTTACAGAATTCATCTTCGCAGGCGGCGACGCATTGACGACGCTGCGTGCGGCTTATGCTAAGATGGCCAAGTCATGACCCGTATTCCGAATTTCGCAGATATCGCCTTCGCCGATACGCAGGTTCCGGCGCAGGATGGCGGAGAGCCGTGGCTCACCCCGGAAGGGATCGAGGTGAAGCCGGCATACGGTGCTGCCGATCTGAAGGGCATCGACTTCCTCGACACCTATCCCGGCATCGCGCCGTATCTGCGCGGCCCCTATCCGACGATGTATGTCAACCAGCCGTGGACCGTGCGCCAGTATGCCGGATTCTCCACGGCCGAGGATTCGAACGCATTCTATCGTCGCAACCTCGCCGCAGGACAGAAGGGCCTTTCGGTCGCCTTCGACCTTGCAACACACCGTGGTTATGACAGCGACCACCAGCGCGTGGCAGGCGATGTCGGCATGGCAGGCGTCGCGATCGATTCGATTTATGACATGCGAACACTGTTCGCAGGCATTCCGCTCGACCAGATGAGCGTGTCGATGACCATGAATGGCGCCGTACTTCCAGTGCTGGCGCTCTATGTCGTCGCGGCCGAAGAACAAGGCGTGCCGCCGGAGAAACTGTCGGGCACGATCCAGAACGACATCCTCAAAGAATTCATGGTGCGGAACACCTACATTTATCCGCCCACCCCCTCGATGCGGATCATTTCCGACATCTTCGGCTATACTTCGCAGAAGATGCCAAAGTTCAACTCAATCTCGATCTCCGGCTACCACATGCAGGAAGCCGGAGCGACGCAGGACCTGGAACTCGCTTACACGCTCGCCGACGGTGTCGAGTATGTCCGAGCCGGTGTCGCCGCCGGCCTCGATATCGACCGCTTTGCACCGCGCTTGTCGTTCTTCTGGGCGATCGGCATGAACTTCTTCATGGAAGTCGCCAAGATGCGCGCCGCGCGCCTGCTCTGGGCGAAGCTGATGAAGGATTTCAACCCGAAGGATACCCGATCGCTGTCGCTGCGCACCCACAGCCAGACCTCCGGCTGGTCGCTGACAGCGCAGGACGTGTTCAATAACGTCATGCGCACCACGATCGAGGCGATGGCGGCAACGCAAGGCCATACCCAGTCGCTGCACACCAACGCCCTCGACGAGGCGCTGGCTTTGCCGACCGACTATTCGGCGCGGATTGCCCGCAACACTCAACTCTTCCTGCAGCAGGAAAGCGGCACGACCCGGATCATCGATCCCTGGGGCGGATCGTACTACGTCGAGCGCCTCACCCAGGAGCTCGCGAAGAAGGCCTGGGGGCACATCCAGGAAGTCGAGGCGCTGGGTGGCATGGCAAAGGCGATCGAAGCCGGTGTACCGAAACTGCGCATCGAGGAAGCTGCGGCCAAGACTCAGGCCCGCATCGATGCAGGCCGTCAGTCGGTGATCGGCGTCAACAAGTACAAGCCCGAGAGCGAAGCCGCGATCGATGTGCTGAAGGTCGATAACTCCACCGTCCGCCGGCTGCAGATCGACAAGCTCTCGCGTCTGCGCAAGGAGCGCGATCCAAAGGCTCTGCAAGCAGCATTGGACAGCCTCACACGCTCGGCGGGTGACGGTAACGGCAACCTGCTTGCGCTCGCTATCGACGCGGCCCGCGCAAAGGCGACGGTGGGCGAAATCTCCGACGCTCTCGAAAAGGTGTTCGGACGCCATCGCGCAGAGATCAAGTCCATCACCGGCGTTTACAAGCGCGAGGTTTCCACCATGTCCGACAAGGTCGAACGGCTGGCGCACCTGATCGAAGCGTTCGAGGACGCCGAAGGCCGGCGTCCGCGGATTCTGGTCGCCAAGATCGGCCAGGACGGTCATGACCGCGGTCAAAAGGTGATTGCTTCGGCTTTCGCCGACATCGGCTTCGATGTGGACATCGGACCGCTGTTCGCAACGGCCGACGAAGCCGCACGCCAGGCTGTTGAAAATGACGTCCACATCCTCGGCGTCTCCTCGCTCGCCGCCGCGCACCTTACGGCAGTTCCCGAATTGAAGGCCGCTTTGAAGAAGCACGGCCGCGAGGACATCATGATCATCATCGGCGGCGTGGTGCCACCGCAGGATTACGACGCCCTCTATAAGGCCGGAGCGGAAGCGATCTTCCCGCCGGGGACGGTCATCGCCGATGCGGCGGAGGAACTGATCCGTAAGCTGAACGTCCGTCTTGGACATTCCAGCGAGGCCGCGGAGTAAACACTGTGTTTCGTCGCTCGGCCATCCGCATCGCGATCGCAGCCACGATCGCGGTGCTTTCGTCGTTAGCGCATGCGACGGAAGAAAAGCCCACTCTCTCGATCAAAACGAAAGCGATCGAGATTTCCGTCACGATCGACGACACCATCAAGGCGAGACAGAACCTGTCGGCCAACCTCCTGGCCGAGGCCAAAAAGTGGGCTGATCACGAGCGGAAGGAAGCCGACCGCGAATGGCAGACATCGCCCGAATTGTTTCGCAGTGGTTTGCGTTGGACGTCGCAGCGGGACTATTCCGTGACTTCGGTGGTCGCCAATCGCTACATCAGCGTGCTGCGTACCGAAATTACCTATGCCGGTGGAGCACACCCGAACACGGTATTCGACACACTGCTCTGGGACGAACAACTCCGCAAGCGCATCAGCATCCGGCCATTTTTCACAGACCTGTCGGACAACAGCCGTGCGATGGTCGAAATCCAAAATGCGATCATCTCCGCGCTGACCGTCGAAAAGAAGGAGCGAGGCACGTTCGAGCCGGCCGACAACAGCTGGTCCAAGGGAGTGGAACCGAGCCTACTCAAGATCGGTCCTGTGACGCTCGAACCGTCGACCGAGGCGGGCAAGAGTTCAGGTCTCACCTTCCACTATTCGCCCTATGCGGTAGGACCTTATGTTGAAGGTTCATATACCGCGTTCGTACCCTGGCGAATTCTCCACCCATATTTGACGGCAGAAGGCCTATCCATCTTCGGCGGCGACAAGCCGAAAGAAACCGGCACACAATGATCGGCTGCCCCTCGCTTGCGGATCACCGCCGTTGTAAACCCGAGGCATGAGCCGTTCGCAATTCGCATCCGACATACCCGCGCTCGCCGCTGCATTGCGCGCCGGCAATCGTGCCGCCTTGGCGCAGGCAATCACGCTGGTCGAAAGCCGCCGTAGCGATCACCAGGCTTCCGCACGCGAACTCGTACAACAGCTTCTGCCGGATACGGGAAAGGCTGTACGCGTCGGCATCACTGGCTCGCCGGGCGTCGGGAAATCCACCACCATCGATGCCCTGGGCATGTATCTGATCGGTCTTGGACAGAAGGTAGCAGTGCTCGCGGTCGACCCTTCATCCGCGCGAACCGGCGGATCGATTCTCGGCGACAAGACGCGGATGGCGCAGCTGTCGGCCTCCGACGCAGCGTTCATCCGACCTTCGCCGTCGGCGGGAACACTCGGCGGCGTCGCCGCCAAGACGCGCGAGGCCATGCTCCTGTGTGAAGCTGCAGGGTTCGACGTGGTGTTGGTGGAGACGGTCGGCATCGGCCAATCCGAGACTGCCGTCTGCGACATGACCGACTTCTTCCTTGCCCTGATGCTGCCGGGCGCAGGCGACGAGCTGCAGGGCATCAAGAAAGGGCTGGTCGAACTCGCCGACATGATTGCCGTGAACAAGGCCGATGGCGACAACATTCCGCGAGCTAATGCCGCCGCCGCCGAATATCGCGCCGCGTTGCATATTCTAGCACCACGTTCGGAGCATTGGCATCCTCCGGTCGTCACCTACTCAGCGCTGACCGGCGACGGCATCGCCGGACTTTGGCAGAAGGTGCTGGACCATCGCAAAGCCATGAACGCATCCAGCGACTTTGCTGCCCGTCGCCGCGAGCAGCAGGTCAAGTGGATGTGGTCGATGCTGGAGGAGCGACTGAAGTCGCGGCTGCGCGCCGACCCCGCCATCCGCGCGAAGGTCAGGCAGACCGAGGCCGGGGTCGCCGACGGCCGCATGACGCCGGCGCTCGCCGCCGACACGATCGCACGGTTGCTGGAGGCACCATGAGCCTCCGCATTCTCATCACGGGTTTCGGCCCGTTTCCGGGGGCGCCATACAATCCAACGGAGGCGCTGGTCAGCCGGCTGATGAAGCTTCGCCGCCCGGCGTTCAACGACATTGAGCGCGTCGCGCATATCTTTACGGTCGCTTATGGCGACGTTGATCACGATCTACCGAAGCTGCTGCGAAAGCATCGCCCCGATGCGCTGTTGATGTTTGGTCTGGCTGCACGCACACCGCATCTTCGCGTCGAGACCCGCGCGCGCAATGCCATCACGACGATCTGGCCGGATGCCGGCCACACACGCATCAAGCTCGGCAAGATCGCGCCCGGCGGTCCCGACGCACTGGCCTTTGGCCCGCATGTGAAGCGCCTGCTGCGTGCTGCGCGCCTGACCGGTATTCCTTCGGCCCTCTCGCGCGACGCCGGCCGTTATCTCTGCAACTACCTTTGCTGGCGTACGATCGAGGCGAGCGCCAGCCTGGCACCGCCGCCGCTGACGGCCTTCATCCATGTGCCGCTGGTGCCGCGAGGCACGTTGATCCAGCTTAAGAGTAAAACGCCGCGTGTGACTTTAGACGCCCTCACCGACGCCGGCGAAGCGATCCTAACGGAGATGATCAGGACCACCCGGGTAATGCGTATCAATCGTAGCCTTAGTATTATAAAGTGATGACCGTGATTATTTTCACAACACGCTGGTTTCGATCCCTATTAATCTCCAAACCCAGCTCCTCGACTTCCACTTTGCCCTAGATAATCAACAACCTCGCTGACACTCTTCCCGCGTGCTATCGACGCAACCCACATGGCTTGTCATACTCATTGATGAGCTTTGGGTTGTCGTTGATGCCGATAGGATCCTCGATCTCACTGCTTAGCCCTCCTTTTATTCCCAATGGTCCTTCATGAATTAAGTTCATTAGGACTATTTACGTAACACCGGGTGCAAGCCAGGCCAGCTAGAAACTTCAATCATAGCCCGTGCCTGGCCGGCTGCCGGGAAACTCCAGTCGATTGTATGGCGGCGGAAGGTACTCGCGCTGCAGCGTATCGATGATTTCGTGCTCGCGTATGGTGACACCCATGTCGGGCCAGCGCTCTCCCTCACCATCCACGGCGACGACGAGGACAATCGTCCAATCAGGCACGCCTTCCAAAAACGATTGCACAGTGGTCACCATCCACGGCGTCAACAATCGCAGATTGTTAACGAAGACGGTGCTCCTTGACCATCCGTAATTGTCATCGACGACCCAGAAGTCTCCTGCTCCCGTGCACTCTTCTTCACCAAACTGACTAAAGAGCGCGACGAGCTTGCCGTAAATGAGGGTCCAGACCCGCTCCTGATATGCTTCCTCGATCATGCTGGTTAACTCTCTATTCGCCGCCTCGAAACATGCCGGGCATTCGCGCGCGCAATTCGCGCATAATCAAACGCTCTTGAAAGCGATAAACCCTTGGATCACGCGAGCTCAGCACCTTACCGACAAATCGGTACGCCTGCGCTGGTGTCATCTCGCCTTTCCTGATGTTATTGTCTTGAATGAACTTGTCCAGCATCTCCTTAATTGCTCTGCTGTACGCTTGATGCATCCGATCATTTAGATTGCTGCTCGGATCTGCCAACCTACCAGTTTTCGCATTGTTGAATATCCTACGGACTTCAGGATTAAAATCATAATACGGTTTATTATAGACTCCTCGAGGAACGTGATGGTGTCCGTCAGCAGCGTATTCTGCACCAGAAATAATCCGCTCGGGATCAGGAATAGCATCCAACAGAACGCGGCGATCAGTAATTCCATCGCTGCGCGCATACTGCGCGCGTAGCCTCTCCCAATTGCGATCGTCATTCGTCCACTGCCCGCCATCGGAGTTACCCGCTGGCACCCGCGGCTGCGCCGGATTGAAGTTCGCCTTGATGCCCGACAACATACGCCGGACTTTGTGCTCCAGCAGATGTTGCACCAGCATGAGCTTCGCGCTCTTGACGACAAGACGCGCATCTTCAATCAAAAGCGCAGCATACTCGCTGCGCATCTGCCGCCGGACATCCTCTATCTCGCTGCGTAGCCCCATCTTTTAGTAATCCTATGGTCCTCTATAAATTATGTTCATGATTTGTTCTATAGGATTATTTACCTTGAGTCAAGTCAAAGCCTCATCTCTCGGACGCACGCCGTTTCACTACGAGATCGCTATTCTAACGATGAGCTCTGTTAAGGCCCGCTGTCACGCAGCCGAAGCCTTGACGCTTGACGCAGCCACATTCGGTGCAGCAACGAAAGATGGCGTTGGAAGATGCGTCCGCGACGGCGCCAGCTCGACCACATCGGCTGAAGCGATCTCCGGCACCAGCCGATGCCAGGATTCGACGGCCTCGCGGGTCTCACGCATCATCGCTAGGAAATCGCGCTCGCTGAAATAGCGCTGCCAGCGGCCTGTTTCATAAAGGTCTGTCACATGGGCGAGTCGCTTGTCCGCAAGCGCTCGCCAACGTTCCAGCGTACGCTGGAATCGCTGAGCATCAAAAGAGGCTGTCATTTAGGCGCCGGAGGCAATGCCGTTTGGAGGAAAACGAACCGAGATACGCCACGCGCACGCGATCACGCTTACATCACCTACGAATCAGTATGTATCTGATTTTCATGACGAGGAGAACATGCAAGTCCGTTCGTTTACCTACCCACGATCCTTTGCCCGCAACCACAACTCCGACCTTCGGTTAGACGTGATGCCGGGCGTGTCTTGAGAGCAGCCAGCTTCTATCGCACTGTCACCTGGATCGCTGCGCGGATCGATGCCCGCACGTTGATACTCGGCGGATTGCCGGCACCTGCAACCGCAGCCTCGCTGGCTGCCGAAGGGATGACTTCGATTGCGCGCCCGAGCGCACGCGTATAGTTCGGGACGGACGTAAACGCTGCCCGCGTGAAATCGTGCGCGATGCCATCCGCACCATCTGACCGGATGGAGCAAACCGCGACAACGTTCTCAAGCCCCTTGTCTTTCATGCGGTATTGAAACGGCGCGTTCGGGCCCGGAAACCTGACCGGCACACCGGCGCGAATGAAATTGTCTTGCTGAAACCGGTTCGGGAGCAGGACAGTCCCCTCACCCTTCTCATCGACATTGGTCAACGTCAGGTAGCAATCGCGCGTGGAGGTGATGGTGAAGACCGGGCCGTCGCCTGGACGGTAATAGTCGGCATCCGACGTCAAGCTGAGTTCGTCGGTCCGCACAGCCTGCGGTAGCGGCTCGGAGCGCGTGCCTGCGGTCTGAACGACCTTCTGGTCGGTCAGTGCAGCAGCAAGAACCTTATAGGCCTGCTCGAACTGATCGCGAGGCACAGCCCCCTGCTCCATCCTGCGCACGAGCGCATAGAACTTCGGATCGACGGCCGATGACTTCAAAACTTCACGGCCAACGCCAAGTTCGGACGCCGCCAGCGCCAGGTCGACATCGTCCTCATAGCGCTTAGCCAACGCATTGATTGGCTCAACGCCATTGAGCTTTAGAGACGATTCAAGGCCGGCACGCGCCATCGCAGAGACGAAACGCTTTCCGTCCGCTTCGAGCTGCGCATCCATTCGTGCATGCTGCGGATGCAGCGCCTCCACCTTATCGCGGATATCCCGCGGCAACATCCGCGCGCCGACAACGACATCGCGAACCTCATCGCGCGCCTTACGGATTCCCTGATCGTGACAGCCCATGCATGAAATGCCGTTCGTGACAGTCGAATCCTTGCGCGACGGATCGCGTACGATTGTCGTCGGTGCTTTGTCGAGACGGCTACCGGTGGACATGCTTAGGAAATAACCCTGAAAGCCGTTCGGCAGACTATAGATGGTCTCACCGCCGTCATGCTGAAATCCATTCAGACCAGGGCCGAGCGGAAACGCGAAGATATCCTGATTGTTGCGGCCTCCTGCGAAGTCATACGAGGTCCACAGATAGCCGTGGCGGGAGGTGTGCCGCTCGATCATGCGATTGTTCTGGCTGACGCCCGAGCGTTGGAAGCCGGCTCGCTGCGCGACGAAGTTGCGGATGTTGGCCTCGATGTTTACGCTCTCATCCCGCGCCAGTTCGAACAGACTGTTCGGCAGGCGCATGAGATCGTTGTAGAGCGGCGGTTGCGACGCTGCGTGGGCAAACCAGTCGGCACGAACGGCAGCGACCTGCGTCTGCGTGATCCTGACGATGGATTCGCTCGCGCGTCCCGGCGGCTGCATGGCGTAGGGATAGATGGCCAGCAGCGTCTCCCAGTCCTGAGCCGCCCAGCCGATGTCGGCGAGATTGAGCCGCAAGACCGCACCATCCGGGTCCATCGTTTCCACTTTCACCACGTTCGGCGAACGGCTCAGCGAATTGATCAACTTGATCGCACCCTGCCAGTACACCTTCATCGCGGTAGCGTCGACGCATCGATTGACGAGGTGGGTCAGCGTCAAATAGCGCGTCGTGATCTTGCGTCCCATCGGCTGACGTTCGAGATCGGCGGCGATCACGCCCGCCAGCGCAGCCGGGGTAATCGGCGTACGGTTCGCACAGACCGATGCCGCGTTCGCGCCGAGCGAAGCGATCCATCGCTCCAGGGCCTGCAGGTCATCGGCGGTGACATGCGGGTATCGCGTCTCTCCCTCATAGACGACGTCGTAGGGCATTTCGCGATCGGCAATTTGGCGAAACAGCTTCGAACCGAGAGCATTCCCAGCGAGGATGTAGTGCGGCGAAGCGGCAATCTCCTCGAGCTTGAGGATGTTGCCGAAATTCTTGGCGGGCTTTTCGCGATCGATCAGCCGTCCCTCCTGGTGACAGCGCGCGCAGTGCTTATCGAGCACGTCAAAAGCCGCTTTCGCCACCGGATCGGACGGCGGCGTTTGTGCCCGGGCACCATCGACGGGGCACACAATGATCGCTGCAAGAGCGGCGACGCCTGCCGCCACGCCTCGCAACGCCGAACAATATTTGGATGCCCCTTCCACGACGAACTCAAACGGCACTTCCGACACTCCACCCTGCCATGGGTCTCAGCACGAACCTTCCAGGTTCAAGGGCGTGCCGTACAGCAGTGATCGAACAATGCCGCTCCTGAAGGGCTCGCTCGAAGTGCCCGTTGAAACGAAAAGGCCCGTCCGGGGGGACAACCGGACGGGCCAGCCGTATTGGCGCTTGGGGTGGATGGGCGCTCGCGCCGAACACAGCCTTTCTGGGAGGGATTGGGCTCCCTCGCCTCCATTGGTCCGGACAGCAAAGCAAAGGTTCAAGCTACCGCCAAAATTTCTTGCGAAAAGTTTTTGGAGAGTAAAATGAGTAACTTCAAGATTTTAGCGGGAAACGCCGACAGCCCGCACGCTGGGGCCGGCCGTCACCGGACGCGCCGCCTGAACCGCGGCCCATGCGTCCGCAAGCCCCTGCCCCGAACTGGTCGTCCGCCCCCTTGCGGCCGAGATCAGTCGCGGTCTCGGCCAGGATTTTCCTGATCATATCGGGTGATATGCCCGGGTTCCGCTCCAGAATGAGTGCTGCGAGGCCGCTGACATAGGCAGCGGCGAACGACGTGCCGGAAACGACCTGGTATTTCTCCTCCGGAGCCGGCAATAGCAGATCGACGCCAGGAGCCACGAGTGCAATGTGATGGCCCTGGCTTGCGGCCTTGAAGAGTTGGTCCTTCGCGTCGGTGGCGCTGACGGCGATGACATTGCGATCGGCGGCCGGATAGAGCGGCGGCGATTTCGGGCCTGCATTGCCAGCAGCGGCGATCAGCACGATGCCGCGCGCGGCCGCGGCCGTAAGGGCTCGCGCGAGCAAGGGATCCCTGGGGCCAGCAAAACTCATGTTGACGATTTGCGCGCCTTGCTCGACGGCATAGTTGAAACTCTTCAGCACCACAAACGACGTGCTTTCCGCACCGCTGGATGTAGTCCCGAACGAGCGGATCGCCAGCAGGCGTGCTGCAGGCGCACTCCCTGTCAACCTGGCGTGCGCTACGATAGCGCCGGCGATGCCGGTACCGTGCGTATGCGCTCCCTCGGTGCTGCGAAGCGCATCGAACGTACCGGCAATGGTACCGGCAAGCTCCGGATGCGTGAGATCAACGCCGGAATCGATCACTGCAATCTTGATATCACTGCCGCGAGCCAAGGCATGGGCCTGCTGCAAATGCAGCTTGCCGGCCGCATATTGCGCTTCGCTCCCGCCCTCCTCTTTGCCAGCGTTCTGCTGCTGCAACGTGAAACGATAGTTCGGCTGGGCGGATTTCACATTGCCGCTTGCGATCAACTGACGGGATACGGTGTCGATCGATCGTCCATCGGGGATCCGCCAGCGAAACATGGTGGCGCCGAGCAGCGGGAAAGCTTGCGATTCCACGCGAGTGAGCCGGTGGCGCTGCGCCAGCGCAATCGACTGTGGCTCCGTCACCGCGCCTTCGATCTCGATGATGATCTCGTCCGGCACCGCGGTATCTGCTGCGAGCGCTACACGCGACGGTTGTCCTTTTGCGGAGCGTACTGGCGTCTGCGGGCGACCTGGATGACGCGACTTTGCCGCAAGCCGGCGAACCGACCTGCAAGGGCGCCCGGCGAAACCTTCAAAGTTGCGATACGAACTGCATGCGGCATTCGGCGCGCCACCAACATCTACCGGCTCGGCCGAACGCTCCGGCAAACGGCGCGGCACCTGAACTGTAGGCCAGCGATCGACCGTCGGCAGCGCATTCGAGGAAACTCCCGCGCCCACACCGAAGCCGGGGCCGATTCCGGGTCGGCTGCCCGGCTGCACACCCGATGAAATCGCGATCGGGCGATTGATTCCGGGCTGCGGTGCAGGCGGCGTCAGACGCGGAGCACCGACCAGCGCGTTGATGCTTTGTGCGCCCGCGCGATCAACTTCACCACCTGTTGAAAAAATGGCGATCAGGACGAGGAGAATCGGAGCCTTACGCAAGTGCCGCCACCTAGTTCCCACGCTCGCAGGCGACGCGATTGACAAGACCCGGCTCGACAATGCCTCGGGCCGCCGACATGATTGCTATTGCGCCGGGGCGACGAAGCTGACGATTTTGTCTGCTTCGATTTTCTTCATGAGACCTGCAACTTCGTCCTTCGTCATCGGTTTCTCACCAAATTGGACACGGAACATACCAGCCTTCAAACCGGAAACGATCGAAGCGTTGTAAGTGTCGAGGAATTGCGTGATGTCTGACAAACGTGCATCCGGCGAGAAACGGACTAGTGCGCGTGCGCCGCCCTCGGCCTGTCCCTCATAGGCAGCCGATAGAAACGTCGATGGCTGCCGCATCAAGACGGCACTGATGACACCGGCCTGCAGCAGCACCGCCAAGGTCGCGATCGCTGCGGAGTAAGCGACGGCTCGCGGCGAAAGCCTCGCAAAGAACTCCAGAATCCGGGCACCAAATGTCGACGCAGACGACGGCTCGCGGACAGGCTCGGCATCGATCCCCGCGAACAGGCGCTGCATCGCCCGGGATGACGGCGCCCCGAGACTCTCGTTGAAGTGAATCGTCTCGGCGAACTCGTCCTGAATCACTGCATACTGCTTAGCCAGCGCCGGATTGTTAGCCAGCGCTTCGTCGACCCGCCGCGCATCGCGTGCACTCAACGTGCCTGCCGCGTGCCAAGGCAGCAGAGCCTCGACCTCCTCGGGATGCATATCGGGCAGCTTGCTCAACGCATTCATGGCCAACCTCGCTCCACGCCGGCTGCCTTCAGCAGTTCGGCGAGCTTCTTGCGCGCGTAAAACATCCGCGTCTTAACGGTGTTCTCCGGAATCCCGACGATCTCGGCTACCTCTTCCACGGACTTCTCGTGGTAGTAGACGAGATCGATGATTTCCCGGTGGTCTGGCGAAAGTGCGGTGAGGCACCGGCGCAAGACGTTTCCAACATCCTTCTTCTGGGTCGCGATCTCCGGATCGTCAGAGCCGTCTTCGATCGCGGCCGCAGCATCGTCGTCAAGTTCCACGTCCTTTCTCTTGCGGAGAATGGACAAGGCCTTGAACCGTGTGATTGCCAGCAGCCACGTTGAAACGGCAGAACGCCCTTCGAAGCGTCCAGCTTGCCGCCAGACGTCGAGGAAAACCTCACTGATGAGATCCTCCGCAACCTGTTCGTCCCGCAAGAGTCGCAGCCCAAATCGATAAACCCGCACATGGTGCCGCCCGTACAACACGCGCATCGCGAGCTTGTCACCCTGGGCGATCCTGGCGATCAGGATTTCGTCCGATGCCGCAAGATTTGCACTCAACGTACGGCTCGCAGAGTTGGTCGTGGGGGTGTTCTGGGAGGTTCGATCACAACGTAAAAATCTTCTTAGTTTATCCGCAGAGCGCCAACCATCTGTGATTCTGCGCACACAAAGTGCCTCCGAACGCGCACGAGGGGCAAGAGTTGGGGGCTGCCTCACACAGCATGAGGCCTTTTCGCGCTCAAACAGCTCATTCCTTCGAACCGCCTGCGATCGGCCGGGTATCGATCCAACCCAGGAGGTCCTTTCCGAGAATCGGATTAATCCTGTAGGGCATTGAAATCGCTGGCATTTTATTTGAAAGGAAGAGGCCACCAGTTTCCGACCGGCGCAATCTGCACGACCGGCGATACCAAACCTAAAGGCTTTGTACCTACAGTTCCGGCAACGGAGCTTCTGAACTTCCGATGCAACGCGTTGCCGCAGCAACTTCCGTCCCGCTCGCTCATGCCGATGGACCAGACGTCGAGCTGACGCCGCCGATCCGCGCGCGTCGCAAGCGCAATCGGCGCGACATGTTGCTCGTCATGATGCTGAACTGCATCATCGATATCGGACTGTTCTATCTGTTTGCACTCGCGGGAACCACGGCGATGACCACGCCGCTGTATTTCGGCATCAGCGGGATGGGGCTGCTGCTGTCGCTGCTCGCCCTGTCGGAAACAGGTTTCAACGATCGCTTTGCAGACCACTATTTGACCGTCCCGCAAGGTATCGGCGCGACGATCATCGCACTCGGCGGAATCTATCTCGCACCAGAGGTCGGATTCGCCTTCTGCTGCATTGTCTTCGTAATCTTCTCCTTTGCGACCCTGCGTACGAACGAGAAGCAGGCCGGCGTCCTCTGGACGCTGTTTGCCGCAGGACTCGCAGGCATCCTGCTGTTCACGAACAAACCGATCGGATTACCAAGCAGTTCTTGGGAGGAGCGCGTCGTCACCCTGCTCTTCCTGGTTACGACGCTCGGCTACTGTGTATTTGTCAGCCTGTTCTCGGTCTCGATCCGCGAAACGCTCTACAAGCGGAGCCGACAACTCGCGGAGGCAAACCAGCGCATCGAGACGATGGCACAGTTCGATGAATTGACGGGCGCGCTCAATCGCAGATTCCTGATGCAGAAGCTCGACGAGGATCTCGTTCGCGTTCAACGCGCTGAGCTGCCCTATGCGATCGCCTTGATCGATCTCGACTGGTTCAAGAAGATCAACGATACCTTCGGCCATCCTGCCGGCGACGAAGCCTTGCGAACATTCGCCATCACCATCTTCGCCAACATCCGGGACATCGATAAACTTGGACGTTATGGAGGAGAGGAGTTCTTATTGGTGCTGCCGAATACCAGCGAGGAAGCGGCGGTCAATACGCTCAACCGATTGCGTGAGATCATCGCCGAAGCGGACTGGGCCGCGATCTCTCCCAGCATGTCGGTGACGATGTCCGCAGGCATCACCGCAATGCGCCTCGACGACACGACTGACACCCTCCTCGCCCGCGCCGACGCCGCTCTCTATCGTGCAAAGGAAAGTGGCCGAAATCGCGTTCTCGCGAACTGACCACCCATTGGAATCATTTGCCGAAATGCCCCGTCACACGACCGCTCTCGCAACCGACCTGCTTGACGAACTGGAAGACACGCTCGTCAACGGAACCGTCGCGCGCCGTGTCGAGATCCTTCGCAACATTACCGACCTGTTCCTAGCCGGCAACATCGATTATTCCGATGCCCAGCTCGGTCTGTTCGACGACGTGTTTGCCTGCCTCGTGCAGAATATCGAGATTTCAGCCAAAGCCCTGTTGGCACGCCGGCTGTCGCAGCATCCAGCCGCACCGCCACGCATCATTCATGCCTTGGCATTTGACAATACCATCGACGTTGCAGGCCCCGTGCTAACGAGCTCGTCCCGTCTCGAAGACGCGGCGTTGATCGAAAACGCCCGCACCAAGAGCCAGGCTCATCTGCTGGCGATCTCCAAGCGCGAGCGCCTCAGCGAAGCCGTAACGGACACACTGGTTGAGCGAGGCAATATCGACGTCGTGACATCTGCGGCAGCGAATCCGGGTGCGGAATTCTCCGAACACGGCTACACGCGCTTGGTGGCACGATCGGAGCATAGCGAGGAGCTTGCGGTCAGCGTCGGCTCTCGCGCCAACATTCCACGCCATCACCTGCTGAGGCTGATCGTCCGGGCCTCGGAAGCGGTCCGCAAGAAACTTCAGGCGACCCATCCGGATACGCAGTTCGAAGTCGCCGGTGCGGTCCGGCAGATCGCGCAACGTGCTCAGCATACGTCGGCCGCCGACGATCCCGACGTGATCGCGGCTCTCGCCCTCGTGAATGGGTTGCGCCAGACGGGGCAGCTCAACGAGACCAGGATCGCCCGCTTTGCACACGAACGGAGATTTAACGAAGTAAACGCGGCGATCTCGCACCTTGCCAAAGTTCCCTTCGCCACCGTCGAAACGATGATGATCGAGACGCGCTCGGAAGGCGTTATGGTTCTGTCCAAAGTGCTCAACTTCTCCTGGGCTACGGTGCAGACGATCCTCGATATGCGAGCCGACCTACAGGGCTCGTCAGTGGGCGATCACGCATTCTCGAAGATCAGCTACGAACGGCTGAAGATTGCCACCGCTCAGCAGATCTTGCGCTTCCACAAGATGCAGCAGAGCCGATCCGCAAGTCCTGCTCTATAGTGTCTTGCTGCCAGCGGTTTCGATCAGCCACGCGCGAAACGCGGTGAAGCCTGGCTCCCCGCGTCGTGCATCGCGATAGATCAGGTACCAGTGTTTGCCTTTGCTGACGCTGACCTGGAACGGCGCGACCAAACGGCCTGCACGCAAATCATCGTCGATATAAGGGCTGATCCCCATCGCCACGCCAACGCCATCGAGAGCGGCCTGTAACGCGTATCCGTAGAACTCGAATTCGGGCCCCTTCACCGGCATTTTCGACAGCCCAGCCGCCTTGATCCAGCGCGGCCAGTCCTCGCGGGCATGACGCACTCTCAACAAGGTCGCCGCCCTCAGATCCTCTGGACGCTTCAGCTTACGCGCAATCGCCGGCGCACAAACCGGCGTCAGGTCGGCCGCGAACAGACGTTCGGATGCGAAACCCGGCCACTCACCGTCGCCAAGCGTGATACCGCAGGTCCAGTCGTCGCTAAAAGGGGCAGCAGCTCCGCCCGTCGCAAATCTCACCTCGATGTCCGGCGCCGCACGCTGGAACTCCGCGAGCCGAGGAATAAGCCAACGGATCGCGAAGGTCGGCCCGACGCCGACCGTCAGCACGCGGGCCCCGGCCATCGCCGAGACCTGGGCCGTCAGATTGGCAAGCGCATCGAACAGCGGGGTAAGGCCGGCTTGGTACGCCCGCCCCGCAGGCGTCGGAACGAGGCGGTTCGCACGCCGTTCGAACAGGCTGACGCCGATCCGCGCCTCCAGCAGCTGCACCAACCGGCTGATCGCAGCCGGTGTGACATGCAGCTCGTCGGCAGCCTTGGCGAAACTGCCCATGCGCGCGGCAGCTTCGAAGGCCTTCGCGCCATTGAGAAATGGCAGCTTTCGCATCCGACCATACCATCAGGAAATCTAATGCTGAGACCTTGATAACTCAGTTTGCGCCCTGTCGCAAACAGGATCAACACCACTGTCAGAGGTATCCATGAGTCCACTGCTGGTCGCCCTGCTCTGTCTGACCATGATCGCGACATCCTTCCTGTCCGGAATTTTCGGCATGGCAGGTGGAATGATCCTGATCGGCGTCTTACTGGCGATGCTGCCGTTGCCCCAGGCGATGGTTCTGCATGCAGTGACGCAGATGGCCTCCAATGGCTGGCGCGGCCTGCTTTGGTTTCGCTACATCCGCTGGCACCCGATCGCGGCTTATATGTCCGGCTGTTTCGTCGCTCTCGCGATCTGGTCGATGACGCAATACGTGCCGGACGCACCGACAGCATTGCTTATGCTAGGCGTGACCCCCTTCCTGGCCAGGCTGCTACCGAGCGGTTTCAAGGCCAATCCGGAAAGCGCCATTCAGGGAACCATCTACGGAGCAATCTGCATGAGCCTGCTTCTCCTGACCGGAGTCGCAGGGCCGCTGCTCGATACGTTCTTTCTCGGCGGCAAGCTCGACCGCCGCGAGATCGTTGCGACCAAAGCGGGATGCCAACTGTTCGGCCATACGGTGAAGCTCGCCTATTTCGGCAATATCGTCGATCAAGGAGGCTCACTGGACCCGGTGATTGCGGGCTTAGCGATCGCGGCTGCGATGCTGGGCACAACACTGTCCGGACGTGCGTTGGGAGCGATGAGCGACGGCCAATATCGCCTCTGGGCCAATCGCATCGTGACCACCATCGCGCTCTATTATGTCGGGCACGGGAGCTTTCTGTTGGTCGCACCGCGGCTCGGTGCTTGAGATGCAAGGAGGCTATCGATGAAAACTTACGATCCTCTCGTTCTCGATCTGGTGCAATGGGTTGCGCGAGAACCCCGAACCTATGCCGAGGTCCTCGATGCCTGGAAAACCTCCTGCCCGCGTTTAACGGTCTGGGAGGATGCCGTGGATGAGGGCCTAGTCACTCGCAAGAACATCGGCGCACGCGGCACGATCGTCGTTTTGACAGGATTAGGGCGTGCCGTACTGGATGCGATCGAGGTCTATCANCCCGCGCGGGCACGAGCCGTATCAGAATGCGCGGTCCCTGTCTGCGCCGAATGAAACCTCTGCCAGCGAAGTGGTGCCGATCGGCCTGAAGACAACGCATCGAATGACGCGCGCGCTAGAACTTGAGGAAGCGTTTCCCCAGGAGCGCCCCTAACAACGCCACCAGCGCCAGCGCGATCGTATACCAGGTCGCAACGAACAGCGGCGAATCGTCAGCGCAGTGCGACGCGTAGAGCGTTGCAGCGACGCCGCCGGCGAGCAGGCCCGCAACTGCGCCGGTTGCAGCCGGGCGCATTGTCGCTCCATGGCGCAGGCCAGCGATAGCCGCGATCAACAGCGGCAATGAAAGCACGGGGATGGCTACGAGGCAAACACGCGCATTGGCCCCGATCAGCCGCGCACTCCAACTCGACGTTTGCGGTACGACGAGATCCGCAACAATACCTGCCACCAGCAGGCCGATTGGCAATAAAAACAGCCATCGCAGCGTTCGGACAGATGCAGCCGGCGTCACGAGACGGAGGGCCACCATCAGCGATGCTGCGGCCAGAGTCATCGTCACCGCAAATTTGAGCAGAAAGAACGGCGCCCCCATCGCCGTGTGGATGTCGGGACGCATGTGCAACGTCAGCGAAAATATCGCAACCGAACAGACAAGGGCTGCCCCCAGAACGCCCGCGAGCAAGAGGCCGACGCGTCGGACCGTCCAGCCATGGTCGGCAGCAAGACTACGGATCAGTTGCTCGGTATCCATTCTCAGTCCTTCCGCAGCCATGCGGCGAGCTTTGCAAGCCCGCGATGCAGCGCAACCCGAACGGCTCCCTCGCTGATGCGGAGCTTCTCGGCAGTTTCCCGGATCGAACCACTCTCGACCGCGATCGATTGCAGAACGTCCCGCTGACGTTGCGGCAGCCGCTGCAGATGCCCGTCGATCTCATTGGCCGAGAGCTGCTCCCGCGGCTGTTCGGCGGGCAGCGTGTCGGCGAGATCGTCGACATCGATGAACACCCGCCGGCCGCGCTTGCGCAACGCGTCGATCAGCTTGTTGCGCGCGATTGCGAACAGCCATGGTCCGAACGGCGCGTTCGCATCCCAGGTGTGACGCTTCAAGTGCACCGCCAGCAGAATCTCCTGCACGATATCCTCACATTGATCAGTGGGCTGGCCAGCCTGCGCAAGCCCACGACGCGCCGCAGCGCGCAGTACGGGTGCTATCGCCGCAAGCAAACGGGCATACGCCGCGCGGTCGCCGGCATTGGCCGCACGCATCAGTTCCGTCCACTCTCGTCGTCCGTGCACGCTGACCTGTTCCTGCCTCAATTACGGGGCCACGGCCCGTTTGTTACACTGAAATGAGGGCCCTGGAGCCGAAGGCGCCCCTCGAATAGGCTCCAGGCAAAGTGGGAATCCCACCATTATCGACGCAAATTCAAGCGAATTTGCCCCGTTTTTGCCTTGAGACAACCGGAATCTTTCCCGTTTTTGCCTGCTTACCGTCATCAGCACGGGTGCAGATTTTCCCTGGGACAGACCCTTTGGGGAGATCAGCATGGGCAACGTAAGCAGAATGCGAGCATTGGTCTTTGCGTCGGCGCTGACGGTGGGCGCAGCAGTATCCACAACACCCTTGCTCGCCTGCGATTCAGCCAATTGTGCTTCACGGCTGGTGGTCGCACAGGCGCAGCCCGCAGCGCAAAGTCAGCAGGCGCAACCCGAGGCAGTCGGCAAACCAATCTCCCTCAAGCGGTATGCCAAATCCAAGAGCCGTTCTGCACGAAAATCGCGAAGACATACTGCATCGCAACGGCTCGTTCGTAAGACGACCAAAGATGCAGAAGCAAGTCAAAGCCGCAAATCCACTCCTACTCCTGCGGTTGCCCCGGCCGTCGCCGACGCCAACGCCGAACTTCTCGACGGCGGAGACCGGAACAACGCAGCGTCCAGCGATCTTCTCAAGATCGACACGCCAGCAGCGCCTACCGAGGCGGCGCCTGCAGAGAACGCTCCCCCCTCGCAGGTGATGGCTGCCGACGAGTTCAACGATCTCGACCGCGCCGCCTGGGATGCTGCCGTTCAGACTAAATCCACCACGCCTGCGTTGCTGGAAAGCCGCGCGGAGATGCGTGACGACGATTCGAAATGGGCACAGACATCCACCATCGGCAAAATCTTCGTCGTCTTCGGCGCCCTGCTGACAATCGGCTCCGCAATTCGGATGTTCCTGGCCTGACCAACTGCCGCCTTGCAGCCTTCGTCCAATAGAGGCACAGTCGCGCCCGAAACGGGCGGTATGCCGCCGATTTTCAATGGATGAAGAGGCGACCATGAGCACTTACGAACATATTCTCGTCGAACGCCGCGGCGCGGTCGGCATTCTCCAGCTCAACCGCCCCAAGATGCTGAATGCGCTGTCGTTCGACGTCTTCAAGGAGATCGGCCGCGCGATCGACGATTTCGAATCGGATCAGGAGATCGGCGCGATCATCGTCACCGGTAGCGAGCGGGCGTTTGCCGCCGGCGCCGACATCAAGGAGATGCAGCCGAAAGGCTTCATCGACATGTTCAACGCCGACTTCATCGCCATTGGTGGCGGCCGGGTTGCAGAATGCCGCAAGCCGACCATCGCCGCTGTCAGCGGCTTCGCCCTCGGCGGTGGCTGCGAGCTTGCGATGATGTGCGACATCATCATTGCCAGCGACACCGCAAAGTTCGGGCAGCCGGAAATCACCCTTGGCACCATCCCGGGCCTCGGCGGCACCCAGCGGCTGACGCGCGCAATCGGTAAATCCAAGGCGATGGACCTTTGCCTGACGGGGCGGATGATGGATGCAGCCGAGGCCGAGCGCTCGGGTCTGGTCAGCCGCATCGTTCCGGCCGACAAGCTAATGGACGAGGCGATTGCCATGGCTGAAAAGATCGCGTCGATGTCGCGACCTGCCGCAATGGCTGCAAAGGAAGCGGTGAACCGCTCCCTCGAAACTACACTTGCGGAGGGTCTGAACGCTGAACGCAACCTGTTCCACGGCACGTTTGCGCTCGAAGACCGCTCCGAAGGTATGGCGGCGTTCATCGCCAAACGCCCGCCTGCTTTCAAGGGTCGCTAAGAACTATTCCCGGCACTTCCCCGGCGAGTAGCGTCTGCAAACATCGGAGGCAGTCCCGCAAGTCCCAACTGCACTTTCCGCTTAGGCGCCGCGCGATAGCGTAGCGCTGACAAGCCGGCGATAAAACCGCTCCGTCATCGTCTTGGGGCGGTCAAGACCAAGCCGCGCGAGCGCGGCTTGGTCAGTGGCGGCCCCTGAAATTGCGGCGCTCAAGGCCAGCTTCAGCACAGACCAGGGCGAAGCCGAAGCCTCTTTCAGGATCTGTAGCGCAGGAATGAGGCGCTGCTCGACCTCCGTGAAATCCGATCCGAACGGAAATTGCGGCAGCCGGCCGTTTGTCCGGAACGGCTTCAACGCCTCGACGATGCGCTCGGGATAGTTCTCGCGATGAACTGCGGAAAGCTCGAACGATTTCTTCAGCTTGCCTGCATCCTTCGCCTGCCGGATCAGTTCAGGCTGGAAGCGCGAGTCTGAGATCGCCAGCATCGCTGCGATCACGTCGCTATCGGAGCGTCCACGCACATCGGCAACGCCGTACTCGGTCACGAATACATCACGCAAATGGCGCGGGATCGTTTGATGCCCATAAGACCAGCGGATATTGGATTCGGCCTTCCCTCCACTCTGCCGGCTCGCTTCCAGCGCCAGCACCGAACGCGCCCCTTGGAGGGCGAACGCCTGCGCCACGAAGTTATATTGACCGCCGACACCGCTGACGATCCTGCCGTTCTCCAGGCCGTCCGAGATCGCCGCGCCGAGCAACGTCGCCATCATCGTGCTGTTCACGAACCGCGCATCCACCCTCGCCCTGCGCTTGGCATCCTCCTGGTCGAAGATCTCGTTGGTGAACGAGACGGCCTTCATCTGGATCTGCTGCAAGCGCTCGGGCGGCATCTCGCGCAAAGCACGATAGAAGCCCTTCGGCCCCAGGAAAAATGCAGCGTGCAACAGCGCCCCATCGACCTGCCGCTTGATGACGCCGGCCTTGATGAGTTCGAGAAAGGCCTCGACGAACATTTCGCTGACGCCGTACAGCCCATGCTCGAAGCGGCCGGTTTCGAGGGCGATAGCAGGTTGCGCGCCGCCGAGAAGACGCTCGATGATATCGCGAAAGGCGGATTCATCCCGGTTGCGAACGATTAGCGCCTGCGCCAGAGCATCGCCGATCTGACCGATACCGATCTGTAACGTGCCGCCATCGCGCACCAGGCCGGCGATATGCAGGCCGATGGCATATTTCGTATCCGAGATCGGCTCTGCGGGGGGCGCGAACAGCGGGAATTCGATATCTGGGCTCTCGAGGATCCCGTCGAACTCGCCCGCAGGCAGATCGCCGTCGCCAGGCATGAAGGGCAGTTCGGCATTCACCTGCCCGTAAATCTTGAACGCAGCCCCTCCAGCCCGCCGCACCTTCAGCAGATCGACGGTGATGTCGGTATTCCCGCTCAAGCTATAGCGGGGCGCGCCGTCGACGACACGCTTGGCGACCAGCTGAGCGACGACGTTGACGCCTCGTGCTAGGAAATAGTTGAAGGCATGCGTATAGTTTGCGGAGATGTAATTCTGCTGCGCCAGCGGCGAGCCGAGCCAACGTCCTGCAAGAAAGAAGAACTCGGTGACTTCAATGTTTGGAGGCAGTTCGCCGGCGTGCAACGCTTTGGCATAGCTGAGATCGGGATAGCCGCCAAATAGCCTGTCGATCACCGGAGAGATGAAGCGCTTCTCCAGATCGCTCGAAGGCCTTGGCTTCTCCAGCGTCAGCGCCGAATAGATCGACAGTTTGATCGAGCGATCCGCCGCCGCCCGCGCGAACAGCGCATTGGCGATGTGGTTTGCCTTGCCGAGGCCGAGCGGCAACCCCAGAACGATAGTGTTACCGACATCGCTCAGGATCTTGTCGACGACAGCCTCGGCATTCTGAAACGCAGGTGCAGGCACGATCGTCTCGCTAGACGGTCGCCACCGGCGTCACCGGCGACCCAACGGCTCCGGTCAGCCGCAATGGCGGCGCAGTCAGAAGAAAATGGCTCCGCCTGGCTTCGCGCAGATGCATCGCGAGTTCGGTGAAATACCAAAGCTCGCCCAGCGGGATGCCGCGTCGGAACAGACAATGCTGATGCAGCGGCAGCCGGTGCGTCACGCGTGCTTCGGGCGTCGCATCGATTCGCTCGACGGCGAAGTTATCCGCGCAAAGCGCTGACACCTTCTTCTCCGTCAGCCAATTATGCAACGCCTGATCGCTCCCCTTCAGCGCCGTGCAAGTGTGATGGATCGTTTCCGGATCAGGCGTCCGCTCCATCTTCAGGACTTCGTCGGCAAATGCTGTATGGATGCAGACCATGTCTCCCGGCTCGACCGACACGCCATCCGCCGTCATGACATTCTGGAATTCCTCGAACGTGACTGTCTTTTCGGCGCGGCCGAAATGCTTCTCCAGATCGATCAGCACGCCGCGGCTTTGGACCGCCTTGACGGCAAACTTGTCGATACCGAGCGTCATTGCATAGTTGTCGCTGCGCTGCTCGGGCGGGATCACATCGACGCCGGCCCGATAGCCATTATAGAAGCACGACACCTCCTCGCCGCTCCCGTCGAGATCGAAGGTGGATCCTACATGGGCAAAGCTATCCCACTGCGTCGAATACTGCGTGCACATCAACACCGTGTCATCGCAAACCACGTCGCAGAAGAAGTGCGTCTGGGTTTTCACACGGGAATTGAACACCGGATTGCCGTCGCGCTCCGTCGGCTTCAGCATCGGCGGGAAACGGATCGGCGCGAGCGCTCGTCCGCCCGGATAATCAAGCGGCAAGCTGAGACAGAATGATCGCCCCTCCTGCACCTCCTTGACGCCGCGTAGAACCGCGGCATTGTCGATATAGTTCAGGCTGCCAAGCTGATCGTCATCACCGAACTCGCCCCAGTTCGAACCTTCCGGCCGCTGCTTCCAACGCTTTGCCATGACTGCTTCCCTTACGTTATGGCCGGATTGCGAAATTGACCTTGCCCGGCGTACGCACCGGTTCGGCCAGACGTGCAAACTCGCACAGCAGCGAGCGGGTCTTCTTCGGATCGATGATGTCTTCCACCCAGAACTTCTCGGCGGTGCGAAATGGCGATCGCAACTTGTTGAGTCTGATCTCGATCTCTTCAAGCTTTGCTTTCGGATCAGCCGCAGCGTCGATCTCCGCGCGATAGGCCGCCTCGATGCCGCCTTCCAACGGCAGCGATCCCCAGGAGGCCGAAGGCCACGCATAACGCAGCGACAGGCGCCCGCCCGGCTGGTTCGCTGCGCCCGCAACACCATAAGCGTTCCGGATAATCACCGTGCACCATGGCACGGTCGTCTGGTTCATCGCCGCCATCGCCCGTACGCCATGCCGGATGGTCGCGGATTTTTCCGCCTCAAGGCCGATCAGGAAGCCCGGACAGTCGGCCAGATACACCACCGGCAGGTGGAATGTTTCGGCGAAATCGACAAAGCGAACGACCTTCTGACAGGTGTCCGCGGTCCAAGAGCCGGCGTAGTTATAGGGATCACTCGCAAACAGCATCACCGCGCGCCCATCGAACCGCGCCAGCCCCGCAATAATCGATCGACCGAAGTTCTGACCGATCTCGAAGAACGATCCTTTGTCGACCACCTGCTCGATGATCTGCCGCATCTTATAGACTTGCCGACGATTGCGCGGAACGATGTTCATCAACGCATCATCGCCGCGCTCCGGATCATCATCGCATGCAATCGTCGGCGGCAGCTCGTAGACCGATGAGGGCAGATACGACAGGAACCGCCGCGCGCAAGCAAAGGCCTCCTCCTCGGTTTCGACGGCGTGGTCGATCGCGCCTGAGCGTGTCTGGATTTCCCACCCGCCGAGTTCGGTCTTCTCCAATGGCTGGCCTAGCCGTGCCACCACAGGAGGGCCGGCGACGAACATCGCTGATTTCTTTGTCATCACCGAATAGTGGCTCGATGCGAGCCGCGCCGCGCCAAGACCGGCGACCGAGCCGAGGCCCAGGCCGACCACCGGCACCTGCGACAGGTTCTCGGTCATGTAGTAGAATCCGCGCGTGCCGCCGACACCACCAGGCAGATTCGCCGCCCCTTTGGTCTCGATCGTCTTGACCGATCCGCCGCCGCCGGAGCCCTCGATAACGCGGATGATCGGCAGCCGGAAGGCATTGGCGGTCTCTTCCGCCATCAGCGGCTTGGCCGCGATCGAAGCATCGGCCGAACCGCCGCGCACCGTGAAATCATCACCGACGACGACGACGGGCCGGCCGTCGACCTTCGCCCGGCCAAACACGCAGTTTGCCGGCGTTACCGATTTCAGATCGCCATTCGCCTCGTATTCGCCGAGACCCGAGATCGCCCCCGTTTCAAGGAAGCTGTCCTTGTCAACGAGCTTATCGATGCGCTCGCGAACTGTCAGTCTGCCCGAATCGTGCTGCCGCTTGACCTTGTCCGCCCCGCCCATCTCATACGCAAAAGCCTTGCGCCGGGCGAGTTCATCGAGTTCGGGCTTCCAGTTCATGTAGGGAACTCCGTTTCCATCCTGCGTTTCTTTTTGCATCTTGTCGGCATCGCATCATCTGACCTCGATGCCGACCAGAACCGCACGACCCGCGGCAGAGGTATTCGACAAGCTGGCTGGCAACTGGGCATGCGGGCGAGCGACGTAGCCTCTGCGAACGCATCGTGGAGCGGCGTGACGCCGGATGCGGCATTACTGCTGGTTTCATTCTGACACGCGGAATGAATTTCCGCTTGCGGCTCACGCTAGCGCAGGCGATCTTCAACGACAAGAAGAAGCCGCATACGCGGCGGAGGTGCGCGATCCAAGCGTACGCGGGGGAACGAATGCCTTTTCAACCCACGGGTCTCACTTCAACTTATGGGCCTCATTGGCGTCGGCGAACTCGCATGGCGGATGGGCGTCCCGGTTATGACCCGGCAAGCCATTTGCTTTTCAGCCGATCGCGGACGCTTGCACCGGCATAGCAGCGGCCGAGTTGCCGCAAATAAGGCGTTCGCTCGCCCACGTCACATCTGATCCAACCGTTGTAGATCACTACGACATGCACGCTCAAACAGGAGACTGCTATGACTGAAATCAAGATCAAGACCGAGGTGGCGGGCCGTATCTGCTCGATTCCCACCGCAATCGGCGCAAGCGTCAACAATGGCGACGACATCCTCCTCGTCGAAGCGATGAAGATGGAAATCCCGGTCACCGCCACGGCATCCGGCAAGCTGAAGTCGGTGCTCGTCAAGATCGACGACATGGTCGCGGAAGAGCAGGTTGTCGCCGTGATCGAGGCCTGACCGTCGCAGAACAACAAGGGAGGACAGCATGTCGCACGACTACAAGACCATCATCGTCTCCGACGTCGAGCCGATGATTCGCCGTATCACGCTCAACCGCCCGCAGTTCTTGAATGCCTACAATCATGTGCTCTGCCATGAAGTCACCGACGCAATCGAAGAATATCTAAAGTCAGACGGATTACGTTGCCTGATCATCACGGGAGCTGGCCGCGGCTTCTGCTCGGGCGGCGACATCAGCGGCACGGAACCCGCAGAAGAACGAATGGCGCGCATCAACGTGCAGATCGGCCGCGGCGTCGAGATGCGCGACGGCATGCACCGGGTGATCCTGGCACTTGCTCGCTGTGATAAGCCGGTCATCGCCATGGTCAATGGAGCCTGTGTCGCTGGCGGTCTTGCGCTGGCGCTTGCCTGCGACTTCCGCATCGCCTCGGACAAAGCCAAGCTCGGCGACACCAGCGGCAAATTCGGCCTGCTCCCCGACGAAGGCGGCGCGTGGTTGTTCCCGCGCTTCATGGGCATGGACAGGGCGCTGAAGATGACGATGCTCGCAGAAGTTTATGACGCAAGCGAAGCTGAGCATCTCGGCCTCGTCACGCGTGTCGTGCCGCACGATCAGCTGGAAGCGGAGACCATGGAATTTGCCCGCGCTCTTGCCGGGCAAGCGCCCCTCGCCGTCCGCCTCGCCAAGCACATGATGCAGCGGTCCGCCGACCTCAGCCTCGAGCGCTCATTGCAGGACGCCTCACTCGCGGTGATGATCGCCAACCCGGCAGACGATGTGAAGGAGGGCCGCAAGGCCTTCGTCGAGAAGCGCAAGCCGGTGTTCCAGGGACGTTAGTGGCGCGCCGCCAGCGGCCTCGCCAATCGTCAGTGGCGGGGCGGCCATTGCGCCTGGTGCGAGCCGAGCGGCATAGCCGGGCGCGCCCAGAACGCGGGCGTCTTCGACAGAATCGCCGCGTGCCGCACCGCCTGTAATTCGCCGAATCCGGACGGTACCGCCAACGTGTAAGGTTTGACGGCATCCAGCGGCAATTCGGGCCGGCGCATCGCTCCTTCGATGCGGCCAAGGTTCCAGAGCCAGCGGCCTGTCTGGGCGAGCGACACGCGCACATGCCAACTGCCGCCCTCGCGGGCCTGTCGCGCTTTGGCCATCATCGCGCCGAACGCCATCAGATAACCGGTTGCATGGTCCAGCATCTGCGATGGCAATTCCTTGGGACCATCCACACCGGCGGCCTGCCCCTCCGCGTGATTGAAACCCGTCGATGTCTGCACCAGCGAGTCGAAGCCGCGCCGCCCAGCCCATGGCCCTTGGTGCCCATAGGCGCACAGCGAAACGTAGACGATGCCGGGATTGATCGCGGCAGCGTCCTCCGGCGAAAAGCCAAGCGCCGACAGAGCGCCAGGCCGATACCCTTGCGAGATGATATCCGCCTCCGCCAGCAGCAGGTGCAGCGCCGCCCGACCGGGGCCGCTTTTCAGATCAAGGAACGCCGACAGCTTACCCCGGCCGGTGTCGATCGTCAGCCATGGAATCGCCGGCAGTTCAGGCCCTGAGATCAGCAGGACATCGGCCCCGTGCGCAGCGAGCGTGCGTCCAGCGACAGGGCCTGCGATCACACGCGACAGGTCGAGCACGCGCAAGCCTTCCAGCGGACGATCCCCATGCGGCCACGGCCGCGGTGCGGCCTCACCGATCTTTTCGATCGTCAGCAGCGGCAGGCCTTCCAACGCGTGGGCTTGAGGATGCTTCGACCATTGCTCGTGCGATCGCATATACGAGACCACACAACCCCCGGCATAGGCCGCGGTTTCGAACGCCTCCCCTTCCCAATGGTTTAATGCAGCCTGGACCTCGTCGCGCTCCGGCTTGCAGTCGAGCACACGGCAGACATTGTCGCGGTGATGCTTGAAGTTCGTATGCAGCCGCACGAACCCATCCCGAACCTTGTAAACGCCGGCGATGGCATCCCAGGCCGGCGGTGGCGGGTTGCCATTGAGGCGCAGATAGCGCTCGCTGCGGCATTCGACGACAGCATGTTCAAGTGCGACCGAAACTCGCTGCGATTGTCCTGATCGCGCGCGCCAGATTTCGGCGGCTGCAAGGCCTGCAGCGGCGATAGTGACTTGAGCGGCCATATCGACTGCGAAAGAGGACGGCAGGATCGGCGGCGTTCCGGTCAGCGTGACAGCATCCAGCGCGTCCAGATCGCCCTGTGCCAAGGTCCATAGATCGCGAAGAACGTCCTGGCTGGTGCGCATGTGGATGGATCCGAAAACCGAACTGAGAGAGAAGAAGCAGCAGAGCATCGCCCAACTGCCGCGGCCCGACAAGGGTTTCCGGCACCGTCAATGGAAGTCGCGCGAACGTGGCAGGATACGGATGTTGCGGGGATGGCGACGACCGGAACTGCTATTGCGCTCGGATCGCCAGGGGGCGCGCTCGGCATCGGCGTGGGCTTCTGGCAGGGCCGCCGTCTCCAGCGATCCATCCGACAGCCTGCCGAGATCATGGGTGCGGTCAATCAGCCTGTGCGCAACGAGATGAACCACTTCTTCCTCACTCTTTTGCACAGTTCCTTCGACCAGAATCAAACGGGCGCCCATCACCTCCTTGCGGAAGCGCGCCATCATCTTCGGCCAAACCACGATGTTGGCGATTCCGGTTTCATCCTCGATGGTGAGAAACACTGTGCCCTTGGCTGTGCTCGGCTGCTGTCGCACCAGCACAACGCCTGCGCAACGGGTGAACTCCCCATTTTTGAAGCTCGTGGCCTCCTTGCAGGTCTTGATCCCCTCCCGCGCAAACAGCGGCCTCAAGAATTGCGTCGGATGGCCTTTGATCGACAAGCGGATGGTTTGGTAATCGGCAACGACATGTTCGGACAGCGGCATCGCCGGCAGCGGCCGCGCCTGTTCGTCCGGTTGTTCGCGCGCGGTCGCACTCAAGAACAACGGCAGCGGAACATCGTCTGGCAATCGTCGCACGGCCCACAAGGCAGCCCGGCGATCGAGACCAAGCGAACGAAACGCATCGGCATCCGCCAGCGCGACCAGCGCCCGTTTCGGCAGCCCCGTATCGCGCGCGAAATCCTCCAGCGAGGCAAAGGGCCGGCGTGATCGTGCGGCAAGAATGCGCTGCGTCCAATCCTCAGCGTCAATCTCTTTCGGATCGTCTGGCTGCCGCTTGAATCCTTCGACCTGACGAAAGCCGAGCCGCAGCGCCAGATACTGCGCGTAAACAGACGTCGGTGGCTCCAATGTGTTGTCGGAATGACTGAACGAGACATCGACAGGCCGAATCTCGACTTCATTCTCGCGCGCATCTCGCACGATCTGCGCCGGTGCATAGAAGCCCATCGGCTGCGAATTCAACAAGCCGCAGGCGAACACCTCGGGATGATGATGCTTGAGCCACGAGGAAACATAGACCAACTGCGCGAAGCTCGCGGCATGGCTCTCCGGGAATCCGTAATCACCGAAGCCCCTTATTTGATTGAAGCAATTCTTGGCGAACTCTTCCGGATATCCACGCTCCGTCAAGTTACGGATCATCTTTTCTTCAAACAAGTGGATCGTCCCTGCATGACGAAAGGTCGCCATCGATTTGCGTAGCTGGTTCGCTTCGTCAGGAGTAAACTGCGCCGCATCAATGGCAATGCGCATCGCTTGCTCCTGAAACAACGGAACGCCTAGCGTTTTATACAGGATCGATTTTAGCTCGTCTTTGTCCCCATTTTTTGGATAGGGATATTCGATCTCCTCAGGCTTCATCTTCCTTCGTTGAAGATAGGGATGCACCATGTTGCCCTGGATCGGTCCGGGACGAACGATGGCGACCTCGATGACGAGATCATAGAAGGTCCGCGGCTTCAGGCGCGGCAGCATGTTCATCTGCGCACGGCTCTCTACCTGGAAGACGCCAAGAGACTCGCCGCGACATAGCATGTCGTAGACTTTTACATCGCCCTTTGGGATCGTCGCCAACTCCCAACGCTCGCCCTTATGCTGCGCGATGAGGTCGAAGCACTTGCGAATGCAGGTCAGCATCCCAAGCGCCAGCACATCGACCTTCATCATGCCAAGCGTGTCGATATCGTCCTTGTCCCATTCGATGAAGGTGCGCTTCTCCATCGCAGCATTGCCGATCGGCACATAAGTATCGAGCCGATCCTGGGTCAGTACGAAGCCGCCGACATGCTGGGACAGGTGGCGAGGAAAACCGATCAACTCGCCGGTGAGTTCGATCGCACGACGGACCATCGGATTAGTCGGATTGAGCCCCGCCTGCGCGATCTGCCGATCATCAATCGCCTCCCCCCAGCTTCCCCACACCGTCCCGGCCAGTGCCGCGGTGATATCCTCGCTCAGGCCCAGCGCCTTGCCGACATCGCGCACGGCGCTGCGCGGACGATAGTGGATGACGGTGGCAACGATGCCAGCGCGGCGACGGCTATAGCGGTCGAACACATACTGCATCACCTCCTCGCGCCGTTCGTGTTCGAAATCGACGTCGATGTCCGGCGGCTCGTGCCGCTGTTCCGACAGAAAACGCTCAAACAGAACGTCGATCTCGGTCGGGTTCACCGAGGTAATACCAAGCAGATAGCACACGACGGAATTCGCAGCCGATCCCCGCCCCTGGCACAGGATATTGCGCGAACGCGCGTAATGCACGATGTCATGCACGGTGAGAAAGTAATGCGCGAACTCCCGCTTGGCGATCAGATCAAGCTCCTTGCGGATGGTCGCCTGCAGCTTTTTATCCATCCCTTCGGGAAAGTACTTCTGCCCGCCCTCCCGCACCAAATCTTCCAGATGCTGCTGTGCGGTTTTGCCCGGCGGCACCGGCTCGTCGGGATATTGATAACGAAGCTCGGCCAACGAGAACGTTATGCGATCGGCGAAACGCACCGTCTCCGCGACAGCCTCCGGATAATCCTGAAACAGCTTGCGCATCATCTGCGGCGGCTGCAGATGCCGTTCGGCATGGGCTTCAAGAAGCCGCCCCGCCTTCTCGACCGTCGTCTTCTCACGGATGCAACTCAGTACGTCCTGCAAGGCGCGACGTTGGGGTGCATGATAAAGTGCATCGATGGTGGCCATCAGCGGCACACGCGCCGTGTCGGCGACGCGTTGCAGCCGCGCCAAGCGGCGCTTGTCATCGCCGCGATGAAACAGGCTCGCAGCCAACCACACGCCTTCGGCACGCGTGCGGCCAAGCACATCGAGAAGGCGCAGTGTATCGGCAACGACGAACCGGTGTGCCGTCATCACGACAAGCAAAAGTCCCTCGCAGAACTGCAACAGATCGTCGAGCCGCAGGATACACTCATCCTTATCCGCGCGCAGCTTGCCTTCGGTCAGGATACGGCAGAGCCGGCCATAGGCATGGCGGTCTTTCGGATAGGCGAGAATATCCGGAGTACCATCGACGAAGACAAGGCGCGCACCGGTGAGGAACTTCGGCTTATGCAAAAGCTTGACGTTTCTCGATTCTCCATAGGCGCGAACAACTCCAGCCAGCGTATTGCGGTCTGCAACACCGATGGCGTGCAGACCGTATAAATCCGCTTGATGGACGAATTCCTGCGGATGCGATGCACCGCGCAGGAATGAAAAGTTCGTCGTTATGCCAATCTCCGCATAGCTCATGCGAATAATCCATGCATGAACCAGCGGAACGTTGCGACCTCGCGCCCATAGATCCCCTCCCGATAGAGCCAGTAGCGGCCACCATCCTTGTCCTCGGCACGGAAATAATCACGGGTCAGCAGACTGCCGTCGATCGGCGCAACTTCGATCTCACCTTGCGGCGGATGCATCCGTGCAAATGCATCGTCTCGCGCGTGCGGCGCACCGCTGCGATGATGCCACCATTCCATAGCGATGCGTTCGGGTCCCTCCACATGCGAGACAACATGCAGATGCCGTCGCCAACGGAACTGCGCCGGCGGTCCATCCGGGAAATCGGCCATCACGCCGATTTCCTCTGGTCGGTCGAACAACCGCAAGGGACGCAATGGCGGCTCGTACGGAATGGGGGGTGGCCATTCGGCGGCAAGCCGCATGACTTCTTGCGCAGGCACGGCAAGAGACTCACGCTCGGGAATATGTGTATTCTGCGGCAGGTAGCGAACGATGCGCTGCCGCCCGACCCGCGCCGCCAGCCGATCGACCAGCTCGCCGATATCAGCCTCCTCATTCGCAGTTGTATCGAAGCCATGCTGAACCGCGGCAACGCTTACAGTACGAATCGCGGCCAGACGGATCAGGTCGAAGCCAAAGCCCGGATCGAGCGGATCGGCCAATGCGGCGAGCTTCTCGGCGAACAAACGCTGCACCACGCTTGCACGCGTGATCGCTTGCCCAGCCTCGACGACAATCGCGCGCATGGCACCATCGGTACGGAAGAAGCTCGCTTCGAGCAGACGTGCGCCCTTGCCGTGCCGCTCCATCGTCTCGACCAGCACTTGCGCCAATGATGCAAGGGTCGCCGCGACGGTCTCATGCGTCATCACGGGCTCGGCAAAGCGGCGCTCTGCAACATAATCCGGTACCGGTTTGCGCGGATTGATCGGCGCGTCGCCAAGCCCCAATGCCTGTTGCACGAGGCTGGTGACGTCGGCTCCGAAGCGGGCCGTGATCTCCGCCGGCATACGGCTTGCGACATCACCGATCGTCTTCAATCCGGCCCGGTTGAGCCCGCGTACGATCCTATCATCGACGCCAAGAGCGGCGATCGGCAACGACGACACAGCGTTCGCCTCTTCGCCCGATGCGACAACCTCGCATCTCTTGCTGTGTGCGACTGCACGCGCAGCCACGGCCGTACCGGCAATCGCGCCATTGACGATCAGACCTTGCCGCGACAGCGCCGCGCAGACCGTTTGCAGCATTGCCCGTTCACCGCCGAACAGATGCGCACAACCGGTAATGTCGAGAAATAATCCGTCGCAACCATCCAGCGCGACCAACGGCGTGAAGCGATCGCACCAATCAGCGATAGCTCCCAGCGCTTCGGCATCGGCGGCCGGATCGGCATCGATGACGGCAAGCGCCGGCAACATGGCCCGTGCGGTCGCCAGCGGCATGCCCGGCACCAATCCCTGGCTGGCCGCAGCATCGTTCAACGCGGTCACCTGCCAGGCGTTGTCAACCTTCGCTGCGACAACCAGCGGCGCAGAGGCAATGTCATGCGCTGCGGCGCCATTGCGGGCCTGCTGGCGGCGAAAGCGGTCGGTCGGCAGACGCGGCAGCCATAGGCTGAGAATGCGTCGCCCGTTCGCGGAAAAGGTACTCATCACGCGTCCATTCCATGATCCATCGTCCAGTCTGTCCGTGCCGGTTGCGAACCAACTCGGCATCGAACAAGGGCGTCCCCCAAGCCTGCCAGTCAGCCACCGGCGGCGAATGCGCGGCCCGGACGACCCAACGGGTTTCGGCGGTGCTGGCCTGCGGTGTCGCGCCCAGCCGCAGCATGAGTGCCGTGACACCAGACGTGCCCGCCGCGAGCGTCAGCTTACGGCTCGCCACCATGTCGAACGCTTTCGTCTCCCCCCAGATTTCGGCGACCACGGCGCCGAGCGCATTGCAGGCAAGGCCATCGGCGGCGATACGCAGCACCATCTCCGCATGGGGCGCGCGCACAACGACGAGATGACGGGGATCGAGACCAAGCTCGGCAAAACCGTTCATCGCCAGATCGCCGGATTCCAACGCCGAGAAATCCTGCCTGATCCAGAGCACGAAGCGCCGCTTCAGCGTGGCCCGCCGTACGAGACCCAGCACGAAACCCGTTGCGGTCCCAGCCTGATCGCTACGTCCGGAGAACACCTCGTGCAACGCCCCGAGCGCGAGCCCGCCTCTCAGCGCCGTATCCGCCATGACATGCCCAAGGGGCACATGCTCACTGGCGCGTTCGCCTCCGGATGTTTCGAGCCGCTCCACCTCCATACGCAGAGAGGCCAATTTGGCAGACGCCACCTGCTCTCCGGACACAAGTTTATCCATGCGTGCGCCAGCCATGATCGCGCCGCTCCTGAAGCTTTCGGACTGCGGATTAGCCCGTCCTGTTTGCGATTACATGTTCACCTTTTGTTCTATTAAATGACCTCTGCGCGAAAGAGTCAATCGCTCTCCCCGTCAATGAATTATGTAAATAAAATCAATGATGTGGAGATGCCTCAGCAGATGGCATCTCCTCTATCACCGCTATCGGCTCGTCTTAGGTCTTCGTCGTCGCCTGGCGCAATTCGTCGATGGTGCGCGAGGCGGTGATCGCCTGCGGATCGAGCAGGCAGTGCAGGATCGCCGGCTTGCCAGAGGCGAGCGCCCGTTCAAACGCAGGCGCGAACTCCTCCGTCGTCTCGACCCGTTCGCCATGGCCCCCATAGGCCTTGGCCAAGGCGGCAAAGTCCGGATTTTTCAGGTCCGTTCCCGACACACGATGCGGATAGTGGTTCTCCTGGTGCATGCGGATCGTGCCGTACATGCCGTTGTCGATCACCACTGTGACAAAGGGAATCCCGTACTGCACGGCGGTCGCGAACTCCTGCCCGTTCATCAGGAAACAACCGTCGCCTGCGAATGCGATGACGATCTTCTCCGGATGCTGCCGCTTCGCCAATACCGCCGCTGGTACACCGTACCCCATCGAGCCAGAGGTCGGTGCGAGCTGTGTGCCGAACTGCTTGAACCGGAAGAAGCGATGGATCCAACCGGCATAATTGCCCGCGCCGTTGCAAAGGATTGCATCCGCCGGCAGCCTGTCGCGCAGCCAGCACATTACCTCACCATACTGGAAGCGGCCCGGCAGCTTGCGCGGGTTATCCGACCAGGCGAGATAATCCGCATGCGCCGTCGCGGCCTCCTCCGCATTGCCCCGCGGATTGCCGATATCGAGAGTGGCGAGCTTGGCAGCGAATGCGACCGGGCTCGCTTGGATCGCCAGTGCGGGCTGATAGACCCGACCCAGCTCCTCCGCGCCCGGATGTACATGCACCAGCGTCTGCTTCGGCACCGGCACATCGATCAGCGTATAGGCTGACGATGGGGTCTCCGACATGCGGCCGCCGACCAGCAACAGCAGATCCGCCTCTTTGATCCGCGCCGCAAGCTTCGGGTTCGGCCCGATGCCAAGATCGCCAGCGAAATTCGGATGATCGGCCGGGAACAATTGGGCGCGGCGAAACGAGGCCGCCACCGGGATACCGGCACGCGCGGCAAAATCTGCAACCGATTTGCAGGCCTGCGCATCCCAACGCGATCCGCCGACGATCATGAACGGCCGCTTCGCCGCCTTCACCATCTCGCCCAACCGCCTCATGTCATCGTCGGCGGGAATCGTATCCGCAGGCTCGACGCGAGGTGCATCGGCCACGCTTGCAGCTTCAGTGAGAATGTCCTCCGGCAGCGACACCACCACCGGCCCCGGCCGGCCCTGCATTGCAACCCGAAAGGCCCGTGCCACCAGTTCTGGGATACGCTCGGCGCTGTCAATCTCGACGACCCATTTGGCGATCGAGCCGAACACCGCCTTGTAATCGAGCTCCTGGAAGGCCTCGCGCTCCAGCATGCCGCGCTCGACCTGACCGACGAACATGATCATCGGCGTGGAGTCCTGCGCCGCGATATGAATTCCATGGCTGCCGTTCATTGAACCCGGCCCGCGCGTAACGAAGCAAATGCCCGGCCGCCCCATCAGTTTGCCATATGCTTCCGCCATGATCGCTGCGCCCCCCTCCTGGCGGCACACCAGCACGTCGATCGATGCGTCATGCAAGGCATCCAGCACCGCCAGAAAGCTTTCGCCGGGAACGCAGGTCAGCCGCTCGACGCCCTGGATCTGCAATTGATCGACGAGAATGCGTCCGCCGCTTCGTGAAACATCTTGGTCCCGCACGATTTTTACTCCTTGCCGTCAGGCCGATTCCGCCTCGTTCTGCCCGTCGCAACCTGTGCATTCAAGAGAGGCAGCGCCCCCGAGCGGCAGATTATTTCGCCCGCTCGGTGCGATAGAAGACACTTGGATACTTGACCGCATCGCGATTGTTAATGCATGGCTGGATTGCCATCGTCATGACCGAATGACATCATGGCAAAAAAAGCTGCGAAAAATTCGCACAAGGGGAAACGGGAGGGGACGACATGATCAATCCGATCATCAGAATTGTGTCGATTGCGCTGGCCGGAACCGTGGTGATGACATCCGCCGCGGTCGCACAGGTCAAGCTCCCGCCGACACTGACCATGACGGCTTACGATACCGGTACCGCCGGCTTCAACATCACTGTCGCCA
This sequence comes from Afipia sp. P52-10, assembly GCF_000516555.1. Classification (NCBI taxonomy): domain Bacteria; kingdom Pseudomonadati; phylum Pseudomonadota; class Alphaproteobacteria; order Hyphomicrobiales; family Nitrobacteraceae; genus Afipia; species Afipia sp. P52-10. The sequence continues at coordinate 84,346 of NZ_AZSJ01000004.1, forward strand.
TCGGCAAGATGATGAAGGACAAGTACGGCACCGACGTTCGCGTCCTCCCTGCTGGCAACGACGTGGCGCGGCTGCAGCCGCTGCGAACCGGGCGTGCTGCGGCTTCAGGCATGGGATCCGGCGTCTACTTCGCGCAAGAAGGCGTGTTCGAGTTCGGCACCAAGGAATGGGGGCCGCAAGCCGTACAGACCACACTCACCACTGTCGATTGTAACGCAGGCAGCCTTGGCGTCGCCGGGGACATCGGCGTGAAAACGATTGCCGATCTCAAAGGCAAGCGCGTCGGCTTCGTGGTCGGCTCGCCGGCCCTCAATCAGAATACCCTCGGCGTGCTTGCCTTCGCGGGCCTGACGGCCAAGGACGTCAAGGTCGTCGAGTTCTCAAGCTATGGCGCGATGTGGAAGGGTGTCGTCAACAATGACGCCGATGCCGCCTACGGCACTACCATCACCGGTCCCGCCAAGGAACTGGAAACATCGCCGCGCGGCATCGTCTGGCCGCCAACGCCGCATGACGACAAGGCCGGCTGGGCGCGGTTGCAGAAGATCACCCCATTCATCAATCCGCATGTTGCGACCTGCGGTGCGGGCATCTCCAAGGACAAGCCGATCCAGCTCAGCAACTACCCGTATCCGATCTACACGGTCTACGCCAACCAGTCAGAAAACGACGTCTACATGCTGACCAAGGCGATGATCGACGGCTACGATGCCTATAAGGATGGCGCTCCCGGAGCAACCGGCATGTCGGTGAAGCTGCAGACGAAGAATTGGTCGGTCCCCGTCCATAAAGGCGCAGTGAAGGCCCTCAAGGAAGCCGGCGCCTGGACCGACGATCAGGAGACGCACAACAACAACCTCTACAAGCGTCAGGAAACGCTCCAGTCTGCCTGGACCGAGTACACGAAATCCAATCCGCCCTCGGAGCCAGAGAAATTCAACGAAGGCTGGATGAAAGCCCGCAAGGCCGCACTCGCGAAGGCCAATATGCCGGACAGCTTCGATTAAGCGTTCCGCATCGGACTGCCAGGGCCCAGACCAGCTTTTAGGATCATCATGACATCCATGTCCTCAACCGGCCCCTCGGCGCAAGCGACAGCCGCTCATGCGGCTGCCGCTTCCGGCGCGGCGCCCGAGAAGATCGTTTTCGACGACCCGCACGCACAGGCCGCCGGCCTCAACGAGGCCGAGGTCACGCGCGTCCGCACGCTGCGCGGCATCTGGCGCTGGGCGCTGATCGTTGCCACCGCGTTGACGATCATCCTTTGCATCAACCAGCAGTTCGCTCTGCGCTTCTTCATCGGCTACACGCAACTCAACACCGAATACTTCTACCTGTTGATCGCGTTGATGCTGCCGTTCACGTTTTTGATTTTCCCGGCAACGACGACAGCGCCGCTCAATCGCATTCCCTGGTATGATCTCGTTTTGTTTGCGGTGACCTTTGCCGCGTCGATCTACCTGATGACCTTTATCCGGGCAGCCGCAGCGAACGGCTGGGAGTTCGGCGGAGCGCCGCAGGGTGTGATCTATGCCGGCCTCGTGATGTGGGTCGTGCTGATGGAGGCTCTGCGCCGCACCGGCGGCTGGAGTCTGCTGCTCAGCGTACTGCCGTTTACCGTCTATCCGCTGTTTGCCGAGGCGAGCTGGCTCGGACCGTTCCGTGGCACCCAGTCGACGCTCGATCTCGCAACCTCCTATCACGTCCTCTCGGGCGAGAGCCTGCTCGGCATTCCGGTGCAAGCCTTCGCCGATACCGTGATCGGCTTCCTCGTCTTCGGCACGGCGCTGATGATGACGGGCGCTGGCAAGTTCTTCATCAACATCTCGTTCGCGGTCTGCGGAACCTTCCGAGGCGGCGCCGCCAAGGTCTGCATCTTTGCCTCCGGCCTGCTTGGCATGATGTCCGGCTCGATCATCTCCAACGTGCTGACCGCTGGCACGATGACGATCCCGACCATGAAGAAAACCGGCTTCCGCGCTTCCTATGCCGCAGCGATCGAAGCCTGCGCCTCGACCGGTGCAGTGCTGGCACCGCCGGTGATGGGCGCAACCGCCTTCATCATCGCTCAGTTCCTGAACGTCAGCTATGCCGAGGTCGCGCTCGCCGCCGTCATCCCCGCAGCGCTCTATTACGCCGGCCTGTTCATGCAGGTCGATTCCTACGCCGCACGGCATAACCTGAAAGGCTTGCCGCGTTCGGAGCTGCCGCGTGTCTGGGATACCATCAAGGAGGGGTGGTATTACGTCTTCGTCATCGCGCTGTTGATCGTGATGCTGCTCTACTTCAAGCGCGAGAGCCATGCTCCGTTCTACGCAACGGCACTGCTGCTGGTGCTGAACCAGATATTCTCCAAGGAGACGCGTTGGACGGGAGCGACGATTGCCAAGTTCTTCGAGGTAAACGGCCGCACATTCGTTGAGCTGATCGGTATTCTTGCGGGCTGCGGCCTCTTGATCGGCGCGTTCTCGATGACCGGCGTGGTCTCCAGCCTCGCAAATGACCTTTTGCGCATCGCCGGCGACAACGCATTCCTGTTGCTGGTCATGTGCGCCATCACCAGCCTGATCCTCGGCCTCGGCCTGACCACGACCGCCTGTTACATCTTCCTGGCGATCCTGATCGCGCCAGCACTGGAGAAGGCAGGCCTTAATAAGATGGCCGTGCACATGTTCATCTTCTATTGGGGCATGCTGTCGTCGATCACTCCCCCGGTCGCCATCGCATCATTCGCAGCCGCCGGCATTGCGGGCTCACCCGCGATGCGTACCGGCTGGGAATCGATGTGGGTCGGCAGCATCATCTACTTCATCCCGTTCTTCTTCGTCCTGAACCCGGCGCTGGTGCTGCAGGGGTATTACCTCGAAGCAGTCGGGCTGATGGCGCTTGCAGGCATCGGTACTCTGTTCATCTGCGGCGGCATTCAGGGCTATCAGGCCTTCGTCGGCGACCTGCGCAAGACCGGCGCCTTGGAATGGCCGCTCCGCATCTTGTTGGTGATCGGAGGCTTCATCGTTGCGACCCCAGGTGGCGGCATCAACCCGCTCTCGCAGATCCAGGTAACGTCGCTTGGCATCGCCATCCTGGCGCCGACGATCCTGGTCGCCGTCCTGCTGTCGCGGCGAACGAAAGCACCTGCAGCCGTCTAGCCGCACGGCGGTCCCAAATAACAAGGCCCCGGAATCTCCGGGGGCCTTGTTATTTTATACCTGTGGCGCGATATCGTCCGCCCGAACGGACGGACAGTCAGGCCGCGAGCTGGGTCTCCACCAACCTGATCCAGTACGACGTCCCGAACACGATCGCCTCGTCATTGAAATCATAGGCTGGATTGTGCAACCCAGCTGTGTTGCCGTTGCCGATGAAAATGAACGCTCCGGGCTTGGCCTCCAACATATAGGCGAAGTCCTCGGCCCCGAGCATCGGCACCGCGTTGGCGTTGACATTACTGTCGCCAGCGACATCCGCCGCCACCTTCGCAGCGATTGCTGTCTGCGCATCGTGATTGACCAGCACCGGATAACCCCGAGCATAGTCGAGATGGATTGTCGCTCCCGTTAAGGCGGCGACGCCATCCACCACCTCCTTGATCCGCTTGCCAACCAGTTCGCGCACCTTCGGCCGTAATGTCCGAATGGTGCCGCCAAGTTTGGCCGTGTTCGGAATGATGTTGTTGGCGCTGCCAGCGTGAAACTGGCAGATCGAGATCACGGCGGCCTCCAGCGGATCGACGCTGCGCGAGACGATCGTCTGCAACGCCATGACGAGCTGCGCGCCGACCACCACCGGATCGATGGTCTTGTTCGGCTGCGAAGCATGACCGCCTCGTCCCTCGATGGTGATGTTGAGCCGGTCGCCCGACGCCATATACGGCCCTGGCTTGATCGCGAACTTGCCGACCGCAAGCCCGGGCGAGTTGTGCATGCCGTAGACCTGGTCGATGGCAAAACGATCCATCAATCCGTCTCTGATCATGGCCTGAGCGCCGGCCCCGCCCTCCTCCGCCGGCTGGAAGATCACAGCCACCGAGCCCGCGAAGTTACGCGTTTCGGCGAGATAGCGAGCCGCACCAAGCAGCATCGCCGTATGGCCGTCATGACCGCACGCGTGCATCTTGCCGGGATTCTGCGAGCGATATGGCAGCCCGGTGATTTCCTCCAGCGGTAGCGCGTCCATATCGGCCCGCAGGCCCAGGGTCTTCACCTCCTGGCCCTCGGCGGCCGGTTTCCGCCCCTTGATGATCCCGACCACGCCGGTCCGGCCAATCCCGGTCACCACTTCGTCGCAACCGAACGCCTTGAGCTGTTCGGCAACGAGACCCGCAGTGCGGTGGACCTCGTAAAGCAGCTCCGGATTGGCGTGGATGTCTCGCCGCCATGCGACGATATCGGCCTGGAGATCAGCGACGCGATTGACGATGGGCATCCGTGCACCTCATGGCAAACCGTTAGACAAGCAGTTCACCATCAAGTCGCGCGCAAGGAAAGCCCGGTTCGCCTTCAGCCTTCGCCTTCAGATGATTTTTCCTTCTCGCGCTTGTAGCGCTCCAGCGCCACCTGCACCATCGGCATCCGCTTCACGCCCGCATCCCGCGGGTTGGCGACCGCATACCCCGGATCGAGCGTGCCGAGGCGGCGCGTAATGTAGGTCGAATGCGCCGCATGGATGTGTGCGGTGAAACCCTGCGCATCCTGTGCCTGATTGATCGCAAGCTTGGTCATGCGCAGGTCGAAGGGATCGTTCTGCGCAACATCGGCAGCGTAAGCGAGCGTCTCCTCCAGCAGCCGCTCGCGCGGGATCACGCGATTGACGAGACCGAGCTCCTTCGCCTGCTGCGCGTCGATGAAGCGGCTCTGAAACAGCAGTTCCTTCGCCTTCCGCGGATGAATGTCGTAGGGAATCGAGAAGTATTGGAACGCCGAACCGAGGAACAGTGCATCATCGGCCGCAAAAATGATGTCAGCGGTGGACGCCACCATCCAGCCGCCAAAGATGCAATAGCCGTGCACGGCACAGATCATCGGCTTCTGCACATTGCGCCAACGCAAGTGCGTATCGACATAGAGGCGCCACGAGCGCTCGAAGATGCCGCGAGTACCCTCCTCGATCGGATACTGCTTGACGTGCTCCTGCTCCTCAGGCGTGCCAAGGTCGTGGCCGGCCGAAAAGCTCTTGCCCTCCCCGGACAGGACGATCACCCGAACGTCCTTATCATTGCCGGCAAGGTCGATCGCATGATCCACCTCTTCCAGCAAAATCGTGCTCTGCACGTTGACCCGCTCCGGCCGATTGAGGGTAATCCGCGCGATCTTATCGGCGACCTCGTATTTCACGTGCTTGTAGTCGGCGGGTGTCGTCGCGTACTTGATGTGCTGATAGCTGCTCATCGTCGATCCTTGTTAGGCTGGAATGGAGGAGGTCACACCCTCCCGATCGAGTTCATCAACCTCTTGCGGCGAAAGCCCGGCAATATCGATCAGGATCTTCCGGGTATCGGCACCGAGGCATGGCGAGGCCCGATACTGTCCGCCCGGCGTGAGATCAAAACGGAACGGCAGCGTCATGTAGGCATGACGCCCCGCCTCTGGATGGTTCAGCGGAACGAATGCTTTTCGCGCTGCCAGATAGGGACTTTCCATCACGTCTTTCGGCGTGTTGACGGGCGCTCCGCGAATTCCCGCAGCCTGCAATCGATTTGCGATGAGATGCTTGTCATGCTGGCGCGTCCACGCGGTAATCGGCTGGCGGAGCACATCCTGATGCTTCCAGCGCGCCTCGAAGGTCGCAAATCGCCGGTCGGCGGCAAGCGCGGCATTCCCCATGATGACGCAGAAGCGACGCCATTCCTCGTCGGTTGCGATCGCGATCGCAACCCACGCGTCGTCGCCGGCGGCTTGATAGGCATCGTGCGGCGCGGCCCAGCGCACACGATTGCCGTGACGCACCGGATCCTCCTTCGCTGCGATCGCATAGAGCAGCTCCTCGCCGATGAATTGCATCGAGGCTTCGACCTGGGACATCTCGATACATTGCCCCTCGCCGGTCGCCTGCCTGTGCATCAGCGCGGTCAGCACGGCTGCGGCGCCGTTATAACCGCCCATCGGATCCGGATAGACCTGCCCCGTCGTTGTCGGCGCGCCGTCCGGATAGCCAATCATTGCACACATGCCCGCAGCCATCTCCATGGTCGCGCCGTTTGCGGCTGCCTTCGACAGTTCGCCCGAATTGCCGAAGCCCGGCATTTCCACGACGATGATATCCGGCCGCAGCTTGCGCAGCGTGCCATAACCTGCGCCCATCCGATCGAGCGTTCCGGCCGTGAAGTTGCAGATCACGACATCCGACACTGCCGCGAGCTTCTGCATCGCAGCCAGCCCCTTCGCGTGTTTGATGTCGAGCGTAAGCCCGAGCTTGTTATGGTTCTGCGAGTTGAACAACGCCGCCCGGTTATAGGGCCGTGCGCCAGGCTCACCGTCCGGATAACGCTTGGCCTGCACGACCGCGTTGTGCATACGCCAGGTATCGGGACGGGAGGCGGACTCCACCTTGATCACTTCGGCACCGAGGAAAGCCAGAATCCGCCCGGCCATCGGCCCGGCCCATGCGGTGGTGAATTCCAGCACCCGCACGCCGGCAAGCGGTCCATGCCCCGGTTTCACCTCGTGCGGCGGATCAATCACCGCGGCAGATCGATCGCGGAGCAACGAAAACGGCTGCCCGTTATCCGCGCCAAGCTCCGGCGGGCCGCTTTGGACGCGTCGCGGCGTGGCACCGAAGCGATGCGCGGGCCCGAGAATGGGGCGAGCCCCCCACTTCGTCGGTACAGCCTCCCAATAATTACGTTGCTGCAAATGTGGCGTGCCGGACCAGAGTTGAACCGGCGTGTAGGCCTTTGCCGCCGCAATCCGTTCGCGCAGCAGCCGCGCGAGACAATCGTCGCCGGACCATTCCGCAACCCGCTTCTGCACAATCTCGGTCAATGCGGCCCAGTTGTCCTGCCGCTCCTTGCCGCGGGCGAAACGCGGATCGTGCTCGAGCGCAGGCAATTCAAGGGCCCGGCAGAAGCCAGTCCAGAGATGCAGATGCACCCAGGTGCTGACCCAGCCATCGCGGCACTGCACGACCATGAACGGCGAACGCCGCTCGCCACGCGGATCCTGCATGCCGCTGTAGGCGTATTCGAGCGTGGCAGGCGGCGCCATGGCCGCCGTGTTCATGGCGACATCGAGCGCCACCTGCTGTCCGCGACCGATGCGCGGTCGTGCGTAGAGCGCGGCGAGCGCCATGATATACGCACCGACCCCGGCAGCATAATGGGCGCGGTGCCCAGCACCATAGAGGGGCTCGCGATCACCGGCACCGTTGACGTGCATCATGCCGGACAGAGCCTGCACGATCATCTCGCAGCTATGCCAATGCCGGTAAGGACCGTCGGCGCCGAAATCGGATACCAGCGCGACAACGGCGTGCGGATTGGCGCGTTGCAACGCCTCACGATCCGCATCAAGTCCGACCACCGCGAGATCGGCCTGCCGCATCAGAGCCAAAAGTTCGGCTTGCCCCGCCTCGCTCGCACGGTCGACCGTGACCGATCGCTTGCCAAGATTGAGATGGAAGAACAGCAGCGAATCTCCGTCGGTAGGATGAAAGGGAGCGACCCGCCTGATGTCCGATCCTTCAGGAGATTCTACCAAGGTTACATCGGCGCCGAAGTCTGCGAACAGACGGCAGCAATACTGGCCCGCGATGCTTTCGCTCAGATCCAGCACCCGGAAGGCGGCGAGCGCAGCGGCACTCATGATCGCGTCGGCCCATTGCTCACTGGGTTCTCTCCGGGGCGTTTCTTGATTGTCGTCATTGTAGGTCCGCGGATGTAACGGTCAATGTCGCGCTCCGAACGACTGATGTGCATGATGTCTCGCCTCGCGGAGAGGCGGCGGCGCCATCTGCGCCGGTGAAGATGAATAGCCTGACGGCTGGCTAGTCGGGCTCATCCGCACGGGGTCAGCCTGTCCCGGCGCACGTCTCGGCAGTCGCCAAGCGCGACGTTTCCGGCTAAAGTGAGCCGAAACCAGAGCCGCACAGCGGAACAATCGCAAGAACACGCAAACTCGGAAGGACCGCCCTATGAACGTCGCCGCCAATCAGTCCGCCAAGCAATATGCGGACGGCAAGATCCTGCAGAGCGTGTCGAACGGCGTGGGCATATTGACATTCAACGCGCCCGAGAAGCGCAACGCCATGTCGCTGGAGATGTGGGAGGGCGCCGCCGACGCGCTGATCGAGATGCGCGACGACCCTAACGTGCGTGTCGTGGTGCTGGTGGGCGCGGGCGGCAAGGCATTCGTATCCGGCGCAGACATCAGCCAGTTCGAGAAGAACCGCAACAATGCTGCGGCATCCGAAGAATACGCCAAGCGCAGCGGACGACCGCGCGAACTGCTCGTCAGCTATCCGAAGCCGACCATCGCCTGCATCCAGGGCTTCTGCATGGGCGGCGGCCTGGCGCTTGCCATGTGCGCCGATATGCGCTTCGCAGGCGAAGGCAGCCAATTCGGCGTGCCGGCGGCCAAGCTCGGCATCGCTTATGGCTACGAAGGCCTGAACCACCTCGTGTCGCTGGTCGGGCCCTCCTGGGCACGGCTGATCATGTACACCGGCATGCGCATCGACGCGACGGAAGCGGTGCGGATCGGTCTGATCGATCGTTTGCATCCCGCGGATGTGCTGTGGGAATCGACGATGGATATCGCCAAGCAAATTGCCGAAAATGCACCGCTGGCAATCCAGGCGGCGAAAATCACCATTGCCGAGATCCTGAAGGATCCGGACAAGCGCGACATGAAGGCCATCGCTGACATCGGTACCAAGTGCATGGACTCTGAGGACTTCAAGGAGGGGCGCACCGCGTTCATGGCCAAGCGCAAACCGGTGTTCAAAGGGAAGTAGTCCTCAAACACGGCGTCATCCGGGCGCAAGATAAATCACAGACGCAGGGCGCATAGATTCCGAGTCCGCGCCAGATTGGCGCGCCCCGGAACGGCAATCGCATGTCTGGCACCGTCCCCGCGCACCACATTGGTTTGCCCGCAGCTACCGAAATGGTGTATCGCGGCGGGAAAGCATGACACCGAAAGATGGAACCGATTTCGGGCCATGTCATGCGGACTCAATCAAGCCAATGACCCAATCTACGAGTTCCATCCGCATCCTGGTCGATGCCGACGCCTGTCCGGTGAAGGAGGAGATCTACAAGGTTGCCGCCCGCCATAAGCTGCCCGTGACTATTGTCGCAGGCGGATTCATTCGCGTGCCGCAAGACCCGATGATTGAACGGATCGCAGCCGGCCCCGGCATGGACGCCGCGGACGACTGGATCGCTGAACGAGCCGACCCACGCAGCATCGTCATCACCGCCGATATCCCGCTCGCCAGCCGCTGCGTGAAGGCAGGCGCCGCCGTCATGGCACCGAACGGCAAGCCGTTCACCGAGCAATCGATCGGCATGACCCTTGCGATACGCAACCTGATGCACGATCTAAGATCGAGCGGCGACATCACCGGCGGTCCGGCCCCGTTCAAGCCGTCTGACCGCTCAGCCTTTCTCTCCGCGCTCGACACGGCAATCCGGCGTCTGCAGCGCGCTCACCAAACCTCATAAAGACGGCGATGGCTCCTCCTCTCATCCAGCTGAAAGAGATCGCGCTGACCTTCGGCGGCACGCCATTGCTGACGTCGGCCGAGCTCACCGTAGCACCGGGCGAGCGTGTCTGCCTTGTCGGCCGCAACGGCTCCGGCAAATCAACGCTGCTGAAGATCGCCGCCGGTGCCGTCGAGGCCGATCGCGGCACCCGCTTCATCGAACCCGGCGCGACCGTCCGCTACCTGGCGCAAGAGCCTGACTTTGGCGATGCCAAGACGGCGCTCGCCTATGTCGAGGCCGGCCTTGGCCCGACCGACGATCACTACGCAGCGCGCTACCTGCTCGAGCAGCTCGGTCTTAGCGGCGACGAAGACCCAGCACATCTGTCCGGCGGTGAAGCGCGCCGCGCGGCGCTGGCCCATGTGCTCGCGCCCTCACCCGATATCCTGCTGCTGGACGAGCCGACCAATCACCTCGACCTGCCCACCATCGAATGGCTGGAACGCGAGCTCGACAGTCGCAACTCGGCGCTGGTCATCATCAGCCACGATCGCCGCTTTCTCTCGAATCTCTCGCGCAGCACGGTCTGGCTCGATCGTGGCGAGACGCGACGGATCGAGCGGGGATTCGCCGGCTTCGAAGCGTGGCGCGACGAACTGCTGGCGGAGGAGGAACGCAACCAGCATAAACTCGACCGCAAGATCGTCATGGAGGAGCACTGGCTGCGCTACGGCGTCTCCGGACGGCGCAAGCGCAATGTCAAGCGGCTCGCCAACCTGCAGGCGCTGCGCGAGGCACGGCGCACCTATAAGGGCGTCGCAGGCAAGGCGAGCCTCGAGGCTGCAGCGGCTGATAAGTCCGGCGCGATGGTGCTGGAAGCCAGGAATCTGAGCATCGCCTTCGACGGTCGCCCGATCGTCACCGACTTCTCCACCCGCATCCAACGTGGCGATCGTATCGGCATCGTCGGCCCCAACGGGTCCGGCAAGACCACGCTGGTTAGTCTGCTCACCGGCGCGCTGCCCCCGGATTCAGGCGCGCTGCGCCTCGGCGTCAATCTCGAGATGGTGACGCTCGACCAGCATCGCGAAAGTCTCGATCCGGAATCGACGCTCGCCGAAGCGTTGACCGGCGGCCGCGGCGATACAGTGATGATCGGCGACAAACCGAAGCATGTGGTGAGCTACATGCAAGACTTCCTGTTTGCGAAAGAGCAAATGCGTACACCTCTCCGCGTGCTGTCGGGCGGCGAGCGCGGCCGGCTGATGCTGGCGCGTGCGTTGGCGAAGCCGTCCAACGTACTGGTGCTCGACGAACCGACCAACGACCTCGATCTCGAAACCCTCGATGTACTGGAGGAGATGCTCGGCGATTATCAGGGCACGGTGATCCTGATCAGCCATGATCGCGACTTCCTCGACCGGGTGGTGAACGCGGTGATCGTGCCGGAAGGCCACGGCAGGTGGGTCGAGTACGCCGGCGGCTACAGCGATATGTTGACCCAGCGCGGCGCCGACGTGGTGCGCGCGGCACCAAAGGCGTCTGCAGCGAAGGGGAAGAGCGAGGACAAGCCAGCGGCAGCCGCATCGCCGGCACGCACGCAGAAGCTGTCGTTCAAGGATAAGCATGCACTGGAGACGCTTCCAGCGATCATCGAGGCATTGCATGCAGAGATCGCCGCACACCAGAAGCTGCTTGATGATCCCCAGCTTTACGCCAAGGATCGTAAGCGCTTCGATACGGTGTCGGCCGCACTGGTCGCCGCACAAACCAAGCTGAGCGAAGCGGAGGAGCGCTGGCTGGAACTGGAGATGCTGCGGGAAGAGATCGAGCGAAGCTGAGGCAGCTTGACCGATTGCGCATAGGCTCCTCTCAAGCCACAATGCTTTCTCCTCAAGGAGGCCGACATGCGCGATCCGAACGCCCTGATCACGACCGAACAGCTCGCAGCGGCCATCAGTGATCCCGCCCTGCGCATTTTCGACTGCACCACCTATCTCGAACCGGCCCCGCCCGGCGTGAATAATCCGTATATCGCCGTGCCCGGCCGCAAGACGTTCGAGGCCGCGCATATTCCCGGCGCCGATTTCCTCGATCTGCAGGGCGAATTCTCCGCGACCGACACCAAGCTACGCTTCATGATGCCGTCGGCGGACGTCCTCGCCGCCGCCTTCGGCCGCCATGGCGTCGGCGCGGAGAGCCGCGTCGTGCTCTACAGCATCGGCTCGATGATGTGGGCCACCCGGTTCTGGTGGATGCTGCGCGCGCTCGGTTTCGACAACGCGGCCGTGCTGGATGGCGGCTTCGACAAGTGGACCGCCGAAGGACGGCCGACCGAGAGCGGGCCGCCGAAGGGCCATCCACCGGCAACCCTCACGCCCAGACCGCGCGTAGGAATCTTCGTCGACAGAACGAAGGTGCAGGATGCCATCGGCAAGCCAAATAGCGTCACCATCAATGCGCTATCTCCGACGTTCCACAAGGGCGTGGAGCCGAGCCGCTATGGCCGCCCTGGCCGGATTCCCGGCAGCGTCAATGTGCCAGCGGCGACACTCGCCGACCCGGCGACGAAGGCCTTCGTGCCCCTTGCCGACGCCGAAGCCAAGTTCAACGCTCAGGGTGTGACCCGGGACAAATCCGTAATCGCGTATTGCGGCGGCGGCATCGCCGCCAGCCTTGACCTGTTCGTGCTGCATCAGCTCGGCTACGACAAGCTGACCCTCTACGACGCTTCGATGAGCGAGTGGGCGCAGGATCCGTCGCTACCGGTCGAGACAGGCTAACTGTCAACGGCGATCGCGCTGGCGCAGCCATGCCAGTGCGCCCTCGCCGGCGGCAACGCCAGTGGCGAAGCACGCTTGCAACAGATAGCCTCCGGTCGGCGCCTCCCAATCAAGCATTTCGCCCGCCAGAAACACACCCCGCCGCTGCTTCAGCATGAAGGCATTATCGAGCGACGTGAAGCTGACTCCGCCGGCCGACGAGATCGCACGACCAATCGGCGCAATGCCAAGCAGCCGAACCGGCACTTGGTTGATCAGCACCGCCAATTCACGCGGCGTGAGCGCCGCCAACGCAGAGCCTGATCCCGCAGCCGCTTCCTGTAACAAGCCGATCGCGACCGGCGAGAGGTTCAGCGCTTTGCGCAAGTACGTCGAGAGCGATTGCTTCCCACGCGGTTTCGCCAGCCGTTTCTCGATATCACTGATGTCGAGTCCGGGGCGCAATGCGACATGCACCGTTGCCTCGCCTCTGTCGGCCACGGCCTCACGCAATACGGAGGACAGTGCGTAGATCGCCCCGCCCTCGAGGCCATTGGCATCGATCATTGCCTCGCCGCGCACGCTGCGACCGCCGAATGTCAGCGCAATCGACTTCACCGGCTGGCCCGCGAAGCGCGACCGGAATTGCTCCGACCAGTCCACCAAAAAACCGCTGTTGGACGGTGCAAATGGCACGATCCGCGCACCAGTGAGCCAATCCGTCCACTCGCCATCGGAACCAAGCTGTGGCCAGCTCGCACCGCCGAGCGCAAGCACGGTGGCATCGTGCTGCACGGCTATCTCCCCCTCGGGCGTCTCGAATATGAGCGGCGCCACCCCATCGTCGCGCTGGCTACGCCAACCTCGCCAGCGATGCTTCAGTTTCAAGCTCACGCCCGCAGCGCCGAGGCGATGCAACCACGCGCGCAGCAGCGGCGAGGCCTTCATCGCCTTCGGAAACACGCGGCCGGAGGAGCCGACAAAGGTCTCTGCGCCCAACCCATCGGCCCAGTTGCGCAACGCCTGTGGTGGGAACCTTGCCAAGGCCGGATGCAGGACGTCGCTGCGCGCGCCGTAGCGGGTCGTGAAGGTCTCGAACGGCTCACTGTGCGTCAGGTTCAGCCCGCCGCGCCCCGCCAGCAGAAACTTGCGCGCCACCGACGGCATCCGCTCGTAGACGGTGACGGCTATGCCTGCGCGCGCGAGCACATCCGCCGCCATCAATCCGGCTGGGCCGGCGCCGATCACCGCGGTTGTCTGTTGCACCGTCTTTGCCATTGTCCTTGACAGAAGTTGAGAGTGTGGCGTGCCGCGGGCATGACGGTGTATTTCAAAGCACCGCGCAGAATGTCAAATAGCTTCACGCCCTTCGACACGTCCGTCTTCGTCTGATACGTTTTAAGCCGTTGCAAGCAATAATGGGCATCCCGATAACGGGGACGGTTTTCAAATCAGATTTTGCCACAGACACTTGGAAACGCACCAACAAGGAGCCGTCATGGCCGACTACCTGCGCCTGCGTCAAATCTGCCTCGCCGCCCCTAAACTCGACCGTCTGGTGGACGACCTGCAGGAAATCTTCGACATCAAAGTCTGCTATCGTGATCCGAACGTCGCCAAGTATGGATTGCAGAACGCATTGTTCGTGATCGGCGACGGTTTCCTCGAGATCGTCTCGCCGACCGAGCCGAATACTGCAGGTGGCCGCTTCATCGAGCGCACCAAGGGACATGGCGGCTACATGGCGATCTTTCAAGCGAACGACGTACGGCGCCGGCAAAAACATGCGGAGACGATCGGGGTCCGTGTCGCCCATGTAATCGACCGCGACGCCTATCAGAACGTGCAACTGCACCCGCGCGACTGCCGCGCAGCCTTCATCGAGTTCGGCCACTCCGTCGGCGGCGACGAGCGCAGCGGAACGTGGACACCCGCCGGCGAGAACTGGAAATCATTCATCAGCACCGGCCAGACCAAACGCATGCTCGGCATCGAGATCGAAAGCCCGAATCCGAACGATCTCGCCGCGCATTGGTCGAAGATCATCGAAACGCCGCTGGTGAAGGATAAGGACGGCAATCCGCAACTCACATTCGAGGACGGCACCATCCGTTTCGTCAAAGGTGAGAATGAATGCCTCGGCGCACTGGCGGTGGAGGTGACGGATGTGGCCGCAACGCTGTCGCGGGCGGTGAGCTGCGGCTATCGCGTGGAGCGGGATACATTCCACCTCGGCGGGGTCAATTTCCGCGTCCGCGGCTAGCTCGGACACCGCCCTCCCGCAAGCGGGAGGGCATTCGCATATGCGTCTGCCAACCGTTCCGCAAACACGGGTCCGACCTGCCCGAACCGCATTGGCAAGGTGAGTGCAACTCATTAGATTTGGGGCGACTCCCTTCTCGGGCTGGCCTCCGAAAGGCTGGTTCCTTTCGGCTCGTTCAGCCCGACCAACCCCGTCAGCCGGAGACGTCTCATGAGCGCCAGCATTGTCGGATGGGCCCACACCCCGTTCGGAAAGTTCGATAACGAAACCGTTGAAAGCTTGGTGGTTCGGGCCGCTACCGACGCGATGGCCGACGCTGGCGTCGGCCCGGCCGACATCGACGAGATCGTGCTCGGCCATTTCAATGCCGGCTTCTCGCCGCAGGACTTCACCGCCTCGCTGGTGCTGCAGGCAGACCCTGCCCTGCGCTTCAAGCCCGCGACCCGCGTCGAAAACGCCTGTGCGACCGGCTCGGCGGCGGTGCATCAGGCGATCAAGAGCATCAAGGCCGGCACGGCGCGCACGGTGCTTGTTGTCGGCGTCGAGCAGATGACCCGCACGCCCGGCCCAGAGATCGGCAAGTACCTGCTGCGCGCCTCCTACCTGCCGGAAGACAGCGAAACGCCTGCAGGTTTCGCCGGCGTGTTCGGCAAGATCGCCGACGGCTATTTCCAGCGCTACGGCGACCAGTCCGATGCCCTCGCCCTGATTGCTGCCAAGAACCACAAGAACGGCGTCTTGAACCCCTACGCACAGATGCGGAAGGATTTCGGCTTCGAGTTCTGTCGCGCCGAGAGCGACAAGAATCCCTTCGTCGCCGGCCCGCTGAAGCGCACCGACTGCTCGCTGGTCTCGGACGGAGCGGCCGCCCTCGTCATCACCAGTGACGAAACCGCCAAGTCGATGAAGAAGGCGATCAACATCCGTGCGACCGGCCATGCGCAGGACTTCCTGCCGATGTCCAAGCGTGACATCCTGAACTTTGAGGGTTGCAGCGTTGCCTGGCAGCGCGCCCTGGAAGCGGCCGGCGTGACGCTCTCCGACCTCTCCTTCGTAGAGACCCACGACTGCTTCACCATCGCCGAGCTGATCGAGTACGAAGCCATGGGCCTGACCCCGAAAGGCCAAGGCGCACGCGCGATCAAGGAAGGCTGGACACACATCGGCGGCAAGCTGCCAGTCAATCCATCGGGCGGGCTCAAGGCCAAGGGCCATCCGATTGGGGCCACTGGCGTCTCCATGCATGTGATGACCGCGATGCAGCTCGTCGGCGAAGCGCCGGAAGGCCTGCAGATCAAGGATGCCAAGCTCGGCGGCATCTTCAACATGGGCGGCGCCGCGGTCGCCAACTACGTCTCGATCCTCGAGCCGGCGAAGTAATTCGCTGGCTTCCGTCATTCCGGGGCGCGAGTGAGTCTGGAATTCTTCACCGCAGGACGTGCGGATTCCGGAGGGCCGCAACGCGGCTTCCGGAATGACGACGTTATAGGCGCTTCGATCTAACCAAGAGACGCTTTCTTAGCGGACAATCAGAAAAGGTGAGGAATGGGACCGTTGCAGGGCATCAAGATCATCGACATGACGTCGGTCTTGATGGGGCCTTATGCTACGCAGACGCTCGGCGACTATGGCGCCGACGTCATCAAGGTTGAATCGCCGGAAGGCGACATCACGCGCCAGATCGGCCCTGCCCGCAACCCCGACATGGGGCCGGTGTACCTCAACTGCAATCGCAGCAAGCGCTCGATCATTCTCGACTTGAAGAGCGAGACCGGCCGCAGCGCGCTGCTGCGGCTGATCGAGACCGCCGACGTATTGGTTTACAATGTGCGGCCGCAGGCAATGGCGCGGTTGAAGCTCGACTACGACACGGTTTCGAAGATCAATCCCCGCATCGTCTATGCCGGCCTGTTCGGCTTCGGGCAGGACGGCCCTTACGCGGCCAAGCCCGCTTATGACGACCTGCTGCAGGGCTCCTCCGGCCTGTCGCATCTGATCGCGATGGCTGGCGACGGCACGCCGCGCTACGTGCCGACTGCGCTGGCCGACCGGGTCGTCGGGCTAATGGCGGTAGGCGCGATCCTCGCCAGCGTCATCCACCGCGACCGCACCGGCAAAGGCCAGCGCGTTGACGTGCCGATGTTCGAGACCATGGCCGGCTTCGTGCTTGGCGATCATCTCGGCGGCCTCACCTACGAGCCGCCGCTCGACAAAGGCGGCTACCCGCGCCACCTCGCCAAGGACCGCCGCCCCTACAAGACCAGCGACGGCTACATCAGCGTCATCGTCTACAACGACAAGCAGTGGAAGAGCTTCTTCGACGCCACCGGTCGCGATGATCTGCGCAACAACCCGATGTTCGCGACCTTCAACGGGCGCCTCGCCCATATCGACACGGTCTACGGCGAACTCGGTCGTATCTTCGAGACCCGCACCACCGCCGAATGGCTTGACCTGCTGGTCAAGGCCGACATCCCGGTGATGCCGGTGCATACGCTCACCAGCATTCTGGACGATCCGCATCTGGTGGCGACCAAGTTCTTCCCCGTGGTCGAGCATCCGAGCGAGGGCAAGATCCGCTCAATGCGCATCCCGGTCACCTGGTCGGATACTCCGGCCGTCCCGCAGCGGCTGGCGCCGCAGCGGAATCAGCACGCCCGGGACATCCTAAAGGAAGCCGGCTTCAGCGACGACGAGATTGCGCAGATCGTCGTCAGAGACGAGCCGACCGAACCGAAACGCGCTGCGCGGAGCTGACGATGGACTTTGCCCTCACCGAAAACCAGGAAACCATTCGCGATGCGATCGCCCAGCTCTGCCGCGACTTCGACGACGCTTACTGGCTGAAGAAAGACAAGGAAGGCGGTTTCCCGCACGAGCTGCACAAGGCGATGGCCGACGGCGGCTGGCTCGGCATCTGCATTCCCGAAGCCTATGGCGGCTCCGGTCTCGGCATCACCGAAGCTGCGATTATCATGCGCACGATCGCCGAATCCGGCGCCGGCATGTCCGGCGCCTCGGCAATTCACATGAACATCTTTGGGCTCAATCCGGTCGTCGTGTTCGGCACCGACGAACAACGCAAGCGTATGCTGCCGCCGATGGTGGAAGGCAAGCAGAAGGCCTGCTTCGCGGTGACGGAGCCGAACACTGGCCTCAATACTACCCAACTCAAGCTGCGTGCCGAACGCAAGGGCGACCGCTACGTCGTCAATGGCCAGAAGGTGTGGATCTCGACCGCGCAGGTCGCCGACAAGATGCTGCTGCTTGCCCGCACCACGCCGCTCGAAGAGATCAAAAATCCGACCAACGGCCTCAGCCTGTTCTACACCGACTTCGATCGCAAGCGCGTCCACACTCGCGAAATCGAGAAGATGGGCCGCAAGGCTGTGGATTCAAACGAGCTGTTCTTCGAAAATTTCGACATCCCGGTCGAAGATCGCATCGGCGAGGAAGGTCGCGGCTTCGAATACATCCTGCACGGCATGAACCCGGAGCGCATCCTGATCGCCTCGGAAGCGGTCGGGCTCGGTATGGTTGCGCTCAACCGCGCCAGTGACTATGCGAAGAATCGCATCGTCTTCAATCGGCAGATCGGCAAGAACCAGGGCATTCAGCATCCGCTGGCGAAGAACTGGATGGAGCTGGAGGCGGCGTGGCTGATGTGCATGTCAGCCGCCTGGCAGTACGACAAGAACATGTCGTGTGGTGCAGCGGCTAATGCGGCGAAGTATCTGGCGGCGGAAGCCGGTTTCCGTGCTTGCGAGCAGGCGGTCATGACCCATGGCGGCTTCGGTTACGCCCGCGAATATCACGTCGAGCGATACTTCCGTGAAAGCCTGATCCCGCGCATCGCACCGATCAGCCCGCAACTGATCCTGAGCTTCATTGCCGAGAAGGTTCTCGGCATGCCGAAATCCTATTGAAATTCGGATCCGGTTGAGGCAACGGCTTCGAGCTGGCGACTATCCCGGGCCAGATATCGTCATTGCGGGCCCCAGGTCTCCATATCCCGCGACCGCTATGGATTCCGGGAGCCCGCGCTTTGCTCGCACCTGGGAATGACGATAGAAAGACCATCAGGCAAAACAACACTGAGCGGAGCGAGCGATGCCAGGGCTTTACTTCGAGGAATTCTACGTCGGCCAGGAGTTTCACCATGCGTTCAGCCGCACGGTAACAGAAGCGGACAACACCGCGTTCAGCCTCATGACCCTGAACCCGCAGCCGCTGCACATCGACGCGCATTTCTCGGAAGGGACCGAGTTCGGCCAACGGCTGTTCAACAGCATCTACACGCTGGGCATCATGATCGGCATGAGCGTGTACGACACCACCCTTGGCACCACGATCGGCAATCTGGGCATGACCGATGTCCGCTTCCCGAAGCCGGTGTTCCATGGCGATACGCTGAAGGCGCACACCAAGATCATTTCCGTACGCCAGAGCAAGTCGCGCCCCAATCAGGGCATCGTCGAGTTCGAGCATACGGCCACCAATCAGCGAGGCGAAGTGGTGGCGATCTGTCGCCGCACCGGCCTGATGCACTGCAAGCCGAAGGCATAAACAACGATGCGCACCTTCCTGTTTGTCCCCGGTGATAGCACCCGCAAGTTCGAAAGCGCCCGCAAAACCAACGCCGACGCATTGATCCTCGATCTTGAGGATTCGGTCGCGCCGGACCAGAAGGCGGGCGCACGCGGCATCGTGCGTGACATGCTGAAGGCGGGCATTGGCGGCAAACAGAAGCTCTATGTCCGCGTCAACGCGCTCGACACTGGACTGACGCTGGATGATTTGGCCGCAATCGTGCCAGGCAAGCCGGACGGCATCGTCTTGCCGAAATGCGAGGGCGGCGCCGACATCGACAAGCTGTCGCTCTACCTCGATGCGTTCGAAGCCGCGAACGGCCTCCCGAACGGCCACATTCGCATCGTGCCGGTGGCAAGCGAAACCGCCATGGCGGTGCTGAAGCTCGACACCTTCGCCGGCTGCAGCAAGCGGCTCTGGGGGATGATGTGGGGCGGCGAGGATTTAGCCGCCTCGCTCGGCGCCACACGCAACCGCACCAATGGCAAGTTCCACTCGCCTTACCTGCTGGCGCGTGACCTCTGTCTGATTGGCGCAGCCGCTGCCGGCGTCGTGCCGATCGACACGATCTATGCAGACATCGAGGATCTGGAGGGTTTGCGCGAGGAAGCGATCGCCGCCCGTCGCGACGGCTTCCTATCGAAGGCCATCATCCATCCAAAGCATGTGGACGTGGTGAATGCCGCCTTCACGCCGACCGAGGAGGAGGTCGCGCATGCCAAGGCCATCGTCGAGGCGTTCGCGAAGGATCCGACCGCAGGTGTGGTGAGAATCGACGGCAAGATGATCGACAAGCCGCACCTGCGCGCCGCGCAGAAAATTCTTGGCATCACGAACTAACAGTGACGGCCTCGCCTTGAGAAGGCCGCACGGCGGCCGTTTCACAAGATGAGATATAACGGAGCCTCATGGTTCGAGATGCTGCTTCGCGCTCACCATGAGGAGCTGATGAAAAGAGAACCTGATCAATGACGACGATGACCGCCTCTGCCCTCGACGGTGACTACGACTACATCGTCGTTGGTGCCGGCACGGCGGGCTGCATTCTCGCCAACCGTCTCTCCGCTGATCCGTCAAAGCGCGTGCTGTTGCTGGAAGCTGGCGGACGCGACAACTGGATCTGGTTCCACATTCCAGTCGGCTATCTGTTCGCGATCGGCAATCCACGCTCGGACTGGATGTTCAAGACCGAGGCGGAGCCCGGCCTGAATGGTCGAGCGCTCGCCTATCCACGCGGCAAGGTGATCGGCGGCTCGTCGGCGATCAACGCCATGATCTCGATGCGCGGCCAAGCGGCGGACTACGATCACTGGCGGCAATTGGGGCTCACCGGCTGGGGTTGGGATGACGTACGCCCGGTGTTCCGGCGGCTAGAGGACCATTTCCTCGGCGAAAGCGAACATCACGGGATTGGAGGCGGCTGGCGGATCGAGGCCCCGCGCCTGTCCTGGACGGTGCTGGACGCGGTCGGCGAAGCGGCGCGCGAGATGGGCATCCCCGCGCGTCCCGACTTTAACACCGGGGACAATGAAGGCTTCGGCTACTTCCATGTCAACCAGAAGCGTGGGCGCCGCTGGTCGTCTGCGCGCGGCTTCTTGAAACCGGCACTGCATCGTCCGAATCTGCGCCTGATCACCGGCGTTGTCGTCGATCGGCTGACGATCGAGCAAGGCCGCGCCACCGGCGTACACTTCCGCCTCGGCAATGAGGTGAAGCAGGCGCGTGCCCGACGTGAGGTGATCCTCGCGGCCGGCTCGATCGGCTCGATTCAGATCCTGCAGCGGTCCGGGATCGGCCCTGGCGAATGGCTGAGCCCGCTCGGCATCGACGTGGTGCTGGATCGGCCGGGTGTCGGCCGTAACCTGCAGGATCATCTGCAGCAGCGCGCGATCTACAAGGTGAGTGGCGTCCGTACCTTGAACGAGACCTACCACTCACTGTTCAGGCGTGGGCTCATGGGTCTCGACTACGCGTTTCGCCGCCGCGGACCCCTGACCATGGCGCCCTCCCAGCTCGGAATCTTCACCCGCTCGGATACACGCCAGGAGCGTGCCAACATTCAATTCCACATCCAGCCGCTGTCGCTCGACAAGTTCGGCGACCCGCTGCACACTTTCCCTGCGATCACGGCCAGTGCCTGCAATCTGCGTCCGACCTCGCGCGGTACGATCAAGCTGCGCAGCGCCGAGATCGACGCGGCGCCGATCATCGCGCCGAACTATCTGGCCACGGACGAGGACAGGCAGGTCGCCGCAGACGCAATCCGCGTCACCCGCAAACTGATGAAGCAACAGGCGCTGGCGAAGTACCACCCGGAAGAATTTCTGCCGGGTCCGGCGGTCGGCGATGAGGATGCAGCGCTGGCAAAAGCCGCCGGCGACATCGGCACGACGATCTTCCACCCCGTCGGCACGGCGAAAATGGGCGCTGTCACAGACCCCAGCGCTGTCGTAGACGAACGTCTGCGCGTGCATTTCCTGAACGGCCTGCGGGTCGTCGACGCCTCAGTGATGCCGACGATCACCTCCGGCAACACCAACACGCCCACCGCGATGATTGCCGAAAAGGGATCGGCGATGGTCCTAGAGGATGCGCGGTGAGAGTCTTAGCGCACTTCAATCCTGCTCGAGAAAGCGGCGTTGATCTCATGATAGGACGCACGACGATGCGCATTTCTCCCTCTTCCCGCTCGCGCGGAGAGGGAGAAATGGCGCTGCACTGAACACGCCCTCACCCGGAGACTTCGCTGACGCTCGGCTTCCGACCTCTCCCCGCAAATGGGGGCGAGGTAAGCCCCTCAGTTCGCCTTGAAGTTCGGTAGACGACGCTCGTTCATCGCCTTGACGCCTTCCTTGTAGTCGTCGGTCGCGCGCAGCCAGGCTTGTTCGAAGAACTCACGCTCGGTCGCTGCCGCAAACTCCAGCTCCAATTCGCGGCGCAGCGTCGCGCGGGTGGCAACCACGGCGAGCGGCGCAGAGCGGGCGATTTCCTCCGCCATCTCATGAGCCGTCTCGCGCACCTTGTCGAGCGCGACCAACCGGTCTACGAGACCGATCTTCATTGCTTCTTCGCCGTCAATGCGCTCGCCGGTGTAGAACAGCCAGGTTGCCTTCTGAATGCCGACCACGCGCGGCAAAGTCCGTGTCATGCCGAAGCCGGGATGATAACCTTGGCGGGTGAAGTTGGCGCTGAAGCGCGCATCCGAACAGCCGACGCGGAAATCTGCGGCAAGTGCAAGACCGCACCCCGCGCCGATCGCAGCCCCCTGCACCGCTGCGATGAATGGCTTCTTGGTGCGGATGAGCCGGTTAGCCTCATGGTAGAGGTGCTTGCCTGGCACCTCCGACTTGCCGGCCGCCTCGTTCGCCAGCCGTTGGCCGAGATTGGCTCCGGCGCAGAAATGCTTGCCCGCCGAACAGAGCACGATGGCCCGGCACTGCACATCGTTGTCGAGCGCCTCGAATGTCGAGGCCAACTCGCCGATCAGATCCATATCGAGGAAATTGTTTGGCGGGCGGTTGATCTCCACCGTCGCCACATGGCCACTCTTGCTGACATTGATATCGCCCATGGGCTTTCATCCTCTTCTTGGGTTGTCTGGTGATTGGATTGACTGCGCGCGTTCTAGCCCGTCGGCTTCAACAACACCAGCGCGTCGGCAACACTGAGACCCGATCCATCCGCATGCAGGATGACCGGATTGAACTCCATCTCGGCGATGCGGCCGGCATTGGCAACGGCGGCTTCCGACAGGCGCGAGACCAGCATGGCTGCGGGCTTGATATCGACCGGTTTCGTGCCTCGAAAGCCTTCGAGCAGCCGTGCCGACTTCAGCCGCCGGATCAGAGCCGCGGCTTCATCGACACTCAAGGGCGCAGGTGCATGCACGACGTCGCCGAACAACTCAACGGTCACACCACCGAAACCGACCATCATGATAGGCCCGAAGGTCGCGTCGTTGACCATGCCGATGACGAGTTCGTGGCCTCTCGGCGCCATCTTCTGCACCAGAACGCCCTCGATACGGGCATCCGGCTTGTGCGCCTTCGCCGCCTGGACGATCTCGCCATACGCCATCGATACCGCCTGCGCATCGTTCAGATGCAGTTTCACGCCGCCGATCTCGGTCTTGTGTAGAATATCGGGCGACTGGATCTTCAGCACGACAGGAAATCCCAGCTTGGTCGCGGCCTTCACTGCGCCCTCCGCCGAGGTAACGAGCGTTTCGCCGTCCGAAGACAATCCATAAGGCGCGAAGAGTGTCTTGACCCGATGCTCGCTCAATGCGCGCGGCAGATCGGTCGGCAGCGCCAGTGGCTTCTCGCCAATTTCTCGTTCAGGATTCAGCTTCCGACGGTGCTCTGCATAGTCGGCAAGCTTAGCGAGTGCGAGCGCGAGCAAACGAATATCTGACAGCAGCACAGCACCCGCCTGCGCCGCGGTTTTACGGCCGATCACAGAGGGCAGCGTGTAGGTCCAGATCACCACCGGCGATGCACCCCGCTTCAACACCGTCTGCATGCGCTCGGCGATCAGCGAGACGCCATTCTCGCGAGCGGTGGAGACGATCACCAACACCATGTCGACATCGTCGCAGGCGTCGAGGATCTCCATGCATGTCATCATCACCGGTCCAGTCTGCCCACCTTGCGCGGTGATATCGACCGGATTCTGCGGCGAGGCATGGGGCGGGATTAGCGGACGGATTGTCCGCTGTACGGCTTCCGACAGCGCCGGCACCTGCAACCCGAAACCCGACAACATGTCGGCGGCTATTGCGCCGCCCCCGCCGGATCCGGTGACGATACCGACACGGCGCCCCTGAGGTAGCGGACATGTCGCAAACACCGCCGCGATGGCAACGGCTTCATCCAGATCGTTTGCCTCGATGACCCCATAACGTTCGAACACCGCATGATAGGCGGTCTGCGATCCCGTGAGCGAAGCCGTATGCGATGCGGCAGCGCGAGCACCTGCATCCGAATGACCGATCTTGATAACGATGATCGGCTTGCCCAACCGCTCGGCCTCCCGCGCAGCGCGCTTGAAGCGCTCGCCGTCCCGGATCGTTTCACACAATAGCATGACGATCTGCGTATGCGGATCGCCCACCATATATTCGAGGTAGTGCGCCGTGGAGAGATCGACCTCGTTGCCGGATGAGATGACGTAGCTGAAGCTCAGGCCCGCAGCACG
Source organism: Afipia sp. P52-10 (assembly GCF_000516555.1). Taxonomy (NCBI): domain Bacteria; kingdom Pseudomonadati; phylum Pseudomonadota; class Alphaproteobacteria; order Hyphomicrobiales; family Nitrobacteraceae; genus Afipia; species Afipia sp. P52-10. The sequence goes on from NZ_AZSJ01000004.1 coordinate 108,800, forward strand.
CCCGCGCGTATAGAGAGCAAAGCCAAGACCGCCGCTCTGCGAGACCACGCCGACCCGCTTGTCGGGTGCGATCTCGAACACGGTTTCTCGTTCTTTGGCGAGATTTTCCACTACCGGGCTGAACGTCGCAGCAACGTCCGCAAGTGCGTTGAAGTAACCCTCGCAATTGGGACCCGCGATGCGGATGCCTGTGCGGTTGGAAATCTCGGCGAGCCTCTCCTGCAGACCAGATGCGGCACCACCCTCCTCCGCAAAACCCGAAGCAATGATCATCACATTGCGCACACCGGCCTGCGCACATTCCTCGACCACATCCACCACGAGCTTGGCGGGAATGACGATGATCGCAAGATCGACCGGCATGCCGATCGCCGTCACGCTCGGATAGGTCTTGTAGCCTTCGATCTCCTTGTGGGTCGGGTTAACCGGATAGAGCTTACCTGGAAATTTGTTCTTGACGATGAAGTGCATCAGCCGGCCGCGGATCGTATGCTGGTCCGGCGAGGCACCGATCAACGCGATAGACTTCGGCCAAAAGAAATCATCAGGCAACGGGTGATCGGAGGTAGCAGCGGCTGTTGGTTTGGCCTCGTTCAAGGTCGGTCCCTCCCCGAAAGATGCTTTATGGCCGGCCGCGGCATCCCTGTGCGGCTCATGATTCGGATATCACGCCTGGTCGCACCTTGGCATGGTCAAAACGGAAACCCGGTTTTTCCTTTTCTGGAAAGCTCCCGTTTGGAAGCTTTCGTTCCAGATTCCAGAACATTCCCGTGCCCCGGCGAGTTTCTGTCGCGCCAAGACTGCAGTAGTGTCGCCCGGTAAATCGGAGGAAACGGCAACGATGGACATGGGACGGAAGGACAACAGGCTCGAAGGCAAGGTCGCGATCGTCACCGGCGCTGGCTCGCGCGGCGACGGCATCGGCAATGGCCGCGCCACCGCTATAGTCCTGGCACGGCACGGCGCAAAAGTAGTGCTGGTGGATATGGTGGCCGACTGGGCGAAGGAAACCGAAAGGCTCATCGGACAGGAGGGCGGCACTTCGATCATCGTTCAGGCCGATGTGGCCGATGCTGCTGCTTGCCGATCGATCGTCGCCAAAGCAATCGACACCTTTGGCCGTCTCGACATCCTGATCAACAACGTCGGGATCACCGGGCCGCGCGGCAACGCGGTCGAGGTCGATATGGAAGCCTGGGAAAAGGCGATGCGCGTCAACGTCTCATCGATGGTGATGATGTCGAAATACGCCATCCCCGAGATGAAGAAGACTGGCGGTGGCGCTATCGTCAATATCGCCTCGGTGGCAGGACTGAAGGGTGGACATCCGTCCCTGCTCTATCCGACGTCGAAGGGCGCGGTGGTGAACCTGACACGGGCGATGGCCGCCCATCACGGTCGCGAAGGCATTCGTATCAACTGCATCACCCCGGGCACCGTTTATACGCCGATGGTATATTCGCGCGGCATGACATCGGAGATGCGCGAGGCGCGCAAGAACCGCACACTGCTCGGCACCGAAGGAACCGGCTGGGACATCGGCTACGGCGCATTGTATCTGGCGAGCGACGAGTCGCGCTGGGTAACGGGAGTGATCCTGCCCATCGACGGCGGGGCTATGGCCGGCAGCTCGGAATCGCCAGTTCCACCGAGCGAACCGGCATCCGCCAAGGCTTCATAAGACAAATCCGAGGTAAAGCCTTCCTCAAATGAAGGCGGCCGACGAGCCGCCGGCCGCCTCCTATCGATCAGAGCCTCTGACCGAATCCGGTATCCGGACCCTAAACGTCAAGCACGGCGACGATCTTCAGCGTTCGTGGCTCGACGATGACGATCTCATCATTCACCACGAAGTAGCGATAGCCACGCCACTGCGGATGAATCCGCACGATCGTCTGCGGCACCTCGACCACATGGACGCTCCGCGGCACCACCGTACCGACGCTGACGGCGAAGTTGACGTTCGTCGCGCGCGGCGCGTTCGCCGTCAGCACGGTCTGGCGAATTTCGGTGCGCTGCTCCGTCGTCAGATTGACGCCACCTGCCGGTGCCGAACCGACAGTCGAGCCCGATTTGTCACCTTTCGCGTCTGCGCCCATCTTATCGCCGGCCGGGCCCCGCTGATCCTGAGCCTGACTTGGCTGTGACTTGCTGGCTGGACTGTGTTGGTCCTGAGCCTGGTTTGGCTGCGCTTTGCCCGCGGGCTGGCGCTGGTCCTGCGCTTGCGTGGGCTGCTTGCTTCCGGCCGGACCTCGCTCCTGGGCCTGGTTGGACTTCTGGCCCTTTTCATTTTGCGCGCCTTGGCCTTGTCCTGGGACCTGTCCTTGAGTGTGTCCCTGGGACTGTGACGGGCTCATCCGATCGCCCGACATTGAACCGCCGCCACGCTCATTCTGCATCGTCCCGTTCGAACCACCGGAGTCCGGGGTCTGCTGGCGCTGCATGGTGTTGCCCGGAGGCGTGCTACTCGACCCCGGTGAGGTCCCCGTTCCTTGCGCCAATGCCACGCTTGAGATGCCGAGCAAGGCGGCCGCAGAGATAGCCGAAAGAACATTGATCCTTTTCATCGTCGTTTCCCTTGGATGGTTACGAGCCCCTAGGGTCAAACACGTCACCCGCGCTTAACGCCACGTAGATGCCGCCGTTCCGGTTCATTTCCGCCATCACAGCAATATCGCGCGAGGGCCGGAATTTCGTTGCAGACATGAACCCGCATTCAGCCGGGCGAGCAGGTTCGTTCGCTGGAACCCGTTTTCCAAGATTTGGAACACACCCCTGCCGAGAAACCGAAAACGGACGCTGCATATGCGAACCAGGCTTCCGGTGCATCCCGGCACATGGGGACTATGAAATTCCGCCGCGATGAAACGCTTGACGTTCCACCTGCATGTGGAACAACAGCGGGATCAAACACAGTCCATCCAACGCCCAACGACAGAGGGAGAAAACCCATGCATCTCAAAGGAAAAGCCGCGATCGTCACCGGCGCGGGCCGTGGCATCGGCCGCGACATCGCCCTGCTGCTCGCCAAGGAGGGCGCAAGCGTCATCGTCAACGATCCGGGCGTGGGCCGTGGCGGCGAGGCGACCGAGGAGCGCCCGGCTGATGATGTCGTCGCCGAGATCAAGGCCGCTGGCGGCAAGGCGCAGGCAAACTACGACAGCGTCGCCGATTACCAGAAGGCAGGCGCCATGGTGCGCAAGTGCGTCGAGGATTACGGCAAGATCGATATCCTGGTGAACGTCGCCGGCATGCTGCGCGAGCGCATGATCTGGAACATGTCGGAGGACGATTTCGATGCGGTTGTCACTGTCCATCTCAAGGGACACTGGAACATGTCGCATCACGCCATCAAGTACATGCGCAACGCCGGCTACGGCCGCATCATCAACTTCTCCTCGGATGCGTTCAAGGGTTCGGTCGGCCAGTGCAACTACTCGGCAGCGAAGGCCGGCATTATCGGCCTCACCCGCTCGATCGCCAAGGAATGCGCAAAGTTCGGCATCACCGCCAACGCGATCTGCCCGGCCGCCGACACCCGCATGATGATGAACGACGCCGTGATCGCCAACCAGAAGCGCAAGCTCGAAGCCGGCCTTATCAGCCAGGAGCAATATGATCGCTTCTTTGCCGGCCGTGGCCCGGAGCATATCGCACCGATGGTTGCCTATCTCGCGACTGACCAGGCCGACATCATCAACGGCCATGTGTTCCATGTCGAAAAGGGACTGATCAACACCTACGTCTATGGCGACGATCATCGGGCGATCTACAATGACGGCTCGCTGTTCACCGTTGACGAACTGATCGAGCGCGTTCCGAGCACGATCATGGTCGGCGTCACCCCAGTCGTGCCGCCGGTGAAGATGGCCGACGCGGTCAAGGCCGGTGACCTGAAGAAGGCCGGCTAAATCCCATGCAACGCTAGAACGAAACGGCGGGCCGAAAGCCCGCCGTTTCTTTTGCAGCAAGCACAATCAACGGGAGGCATCGATGCCACAGACACACACGGCTTTCGTCACCGGCGCGGGCAAGAATATCGGCCGCGCGGTTGCGCTCGATCTCGCAACACGCGGCTACAACGTTATCGTCAACGGCCGGCAGGACCGCGCTGCCTGCGAAGCCGTCGCGGCGGAGGCGGCGGCGAAGGGTGTAAAGACGCATGTGATCATGGCCGACGTCGGCATTCCTGCGGACGCTAAGCGAGCGGCCATGGAAGCGCTTGACCTGCTGGACACCGTCGATGTGCTCGTTGCCAATGCCGCGATCCGTCCCGACAAGCCTTTCCTTGAAAACACCGAGGAAGACTGGCGGCGGGTGATGGGTACGAATCTTGAGAGCGCGATCTATCTGTCGCAAGCCTTCATTCCAGGCATGATCGCGCAGGGCTGGGGCCGCATCGTCATGATGACCGGCCGCAACGCCATGCGCGGCTTCCCCGGCCATGTCACGACCTCCGTGGCCAAGCATGGATTGTGGGGACTGACCAAGACGCTGGCCCGCGAATTCGGCCCACAAGGCATTACCATTAACGCGATCTCGCCGGGCGTGATCGACACGACCGGTGGCAACACCGCGCGGCAGGCGCGGCTTGGCGAACTGGCGAAAGAGATTCCGGTGCGACGCGTCGGCACTGCGGAGGAAATCGCAGCGATGTGCGGGCTTCTGTGCTCGGATGCCGGCGGCTTCGTCAACGGTCAGATGATCGGCGTCAACGGCGGCATCGACACGTGACGCCAATATGAGCCGTCGTCCCACGACAGCTGGAACCTGATCATCTGTATCGCCTGCGATAGCGCCGAGAAAATAAGGCGTACTGGATGCCCGCCTGCGCGGGCATGATGCTTAGGGTGGCGAGCCGCTTCGGCCTCTCACTCCGGGAACGGATTGGTCTCGCCTTCCGGTAACGCAACCTGCGCCGTGTTGAGCACCATCGACACCAGTGAGTAGTAGCCGCTGATGCCGAGGATCTCCATCAAGCCGTTCTCGCCGAATGCATCGACCCCCTTCTTGTAGGTCGCGTCGCTCAGCCGCTTGGTGTTGTAGAGTTCGTTGCAAACTTCATAGATCACCGCCTCGTCGGCCGCCATCTTGGCGGGCTTCAGACCGGTGCGGATCGCTTCGAGCACGTCTTCCGACAACCCGCCCTTCAGCGCCAGCGGCGCGTGCGCAAACCACTCGTACTGCGCGCGCCAGTGATAGGCGGTGATGCAGATAGCCATCTCCGACAGCCGTGGCGGCAGCGACGTGTTGAAGCGCAGGAACTCCCCGAGCGTCGCCGTGTGCTGGCACAGCTCCGGGCTGCGCAGCAGCGCCGGGAAAGGACCGCGGACGCCGGCGCGCTTGCCTGCCGTCACCGCTTTGATGGCCTTGCGTTGCGCATCGGTGAGCTTGTCTTCGGCGATCATCGGCAGGCGGGTCATCGTGCTTCTCCGGCAGAGGTTATTGTTCTCCTCTCTTACGCAAGCTACAGCCCCCGCGCAACCACGACCGGTTTCAGCAATCCCCATAAAGGACAGGCACTTGGCCGCCTCTCGCTGCGTCACAGCCATGAGCTATTCCACAGGCCGGTCCGCACGCCTGCGGCGGTTTCAGCGATTGCAATTGCCACCTCGGTCGAGCAAGTTCGTACCATCTTGCAGAACCAGATGATCTTCGGGAGGAGCCTGAATGACCGCCACCGCCAGACAATCGTCCGACGCCATTGCGCCTGACACGACGGGGCAGAACTTCTTTCGCGCAGATCAATCGTTACAGGACATTCTGCAGATCCATCTGCCGGAGAACCTTTGGCGGCATATCGAACCGCATCTCGACCGGCTGGGTGCGCTGGCCGGCGGCCACCTCGACGATTGTGCGCGGTTGGCCGACCGGCATACGCCGATCCTGCATCAGCGCGATCGCTTTGGCCGCGACGAGCAGTCTATCGAATATCATCCCGCCTATCGCGAACTGGAACGTGTCGCCTTCGGTGAATTCGGCATTCACGCGATGTCACATCGCAAAGGCATCCTGGGCTGGAACGACACCTATCCCGCGACTGCCAAACACGCCTTCACCTATCTGTTCAATCAGGCGGAATTCGGTCTCGGTTGTCCGATCAATGTTACCGATGGCGGCGCCATGCTGCTGTCGCGGTTCGGCGACAAGGCACTGCAAGACAAATACCTCGATGGCCTGACGCAGACCGATATGGCGAAGCTGACGCAGGGCGCACAGTTCATGACCGAGAAGGAGGGTGGCTCGGATGTCGGCAGCCTGACCACGGTCGCCAAACAGGAAGGCGATCACTGGCGGCTCTATGGTGAGAAATGGTTCTGCTCGAACGCCGACGCCGGCATTGCCATGCTTCTCGCCCGCCCCGACGGCGGCAAATCCGGCACGCGTGGCGTGGGCCTGTTCCTGATGCCCCGCAAGTTCGACGACGGCGCGCCGAACCACTACCGAATTGTCCGTCTGAAGGACAAGCTCGGCACCCGTTCGATGGCTTCCGGCGAGATCAAATTTGACGGCGCCATTGCCTACGCAGTCGGCTCGCTTGATCGCGGCTTCTTGCAGATGGCCGAGATGGTGAACTGGTCACGCCTCTCAAATGGCGTGAAGTCCACGGCGCTGATGCGCCGTGCGTTGCAGGATGCATTGACCGTGGCACGCGGGCGCGTGGTGTTCGGCAGCCGCATCATCGATCTGCCGCTGGCGAAGCGGCAATTGTTGAAGATCATGCTGCCGGTGGAACAGGCACTCTCGATGTGCTTCTCGACTGCGGCCGCGCTGGACCGCGCCGAGCGCGGGGGAAGCCAGGAAGCAGCAACGCTGCTGCGCATCCTGACACCAGTGTTGAAGTTCCGCTCCACCCGCGATGCGCGCAAGGTGTGCGGCGATGCGCTCGAGATGCGCGGCGGCATCGGCTATGTGGAGGAATTTGCTACCGCCCGCCTGCTGCGGGACGCGCATCTCGGCTCGATCTGGGAAGGCACCGGCAACATCATCGCGTTGGATGCGATCACCCGAGCCATCGGGCGCCATCATGCGGAAGGCGCGCTCGCCGCCGACCTGCACGCACGGTTGCAGGAAGCATCGTCCCTGCCCGCAACCTATCGCGACCACCTGCGCAAGCTCACCGACCGCGCGATCGCATTCGCCCAGACGGTTGCGGCCAAGGCCGACAACGAGGCGGATGCTCGCCGGGCCACCAGCATGCTGTATCACACGGCGAGCGCTGTGGTGATGGCCTGGGAGGCCGAACGCGTGCTGGAGAAGCGCGGCGATGCGCGTCGCCTTCTACTGTCAAAGCTGGTGGTGGATCACCACCTCACCGCGCGTGATCCGTTTGCAGCCGGTGCAGGCAGGGCTGAGAGCGAGATGGCTGATCTGTTGCTCAGCGATACGCCGGTGTCGAAGGAGAAGGCTGTCGCGTATCTAGTGGCCCAATGAAGAAGACTGCGTCCTCGCGAAAGTGGGGACACAGCCTTCCAGAACGTCAGCGTCTTCATCAAGAGCCTTACGGCGTACTCGATGCCCGCCTGCGCGGGCATGACGCCGAGGTATCCCTACTCCCCGACGAACGTCACCGCTTCGGACAACGGCGCACGGGAAGTGCGATAGCTGTTGATCGGTACATCATGTGCCGGATAGCCAAACGAGATACCGCACACTACCAGACGATCCGCCGGCAGCTTCAGGTACTCACGGATCACGTCGGGTCGGCGTGCAAGGGCCGCCTGCGCGATGGAGCCCACCCCGAGCGCCTGCGCCGCGAGCATGAAATTAGCGACATACGCACCGCAATCCACCGCGCCATAGACGCCGAGCGGCTCGGTGGTGGTGATGATCGCAACATGCGGCGCGCCGAAAAACTTGAAATTCTCCAGCGCCTGCTTCGCGCCCGCCGCTCGATCTCCCTTCGGTATGCCGACGGCATCGTAGAGCTGGAAACCGCTCTCGCGACGACGCTGCAAGTAGACGTCGCGATACTCCCGTGGCCATGGGAAATCCGTCGGCGCATCGCCGCCGGAGCTTGCAGCCGTATACATCGCCGTGCGGAAACGATCGGTCTCAGCGCCGCTGAAGATCGTCGCATGCCAGGGTTGGCTGTTGCACCACGAAGCGGTGCGTTGCGCGGTGGTAACGATCCGCTCGATCACCGAACGCGGCACCTGATCGGACTTGTAGGCCCGACAGGAGTAGCGCGCGGCGAGCAGCGCCTCCAACACATCGATCGCCCCGGCATCCTGCTTGGATGCCGGGTTCGACGACGGCTTTGTGCTGGTGGCGCTCATGCCCGTCCCTTAGTCGGGATCTTGTTGAACGGCACATTCTTGTCGACGCGGATGTCACCCGGCAGACCCAGCACACGCTCCGCGATGATGTTACGCATCACCTCATCGGTGCCGCCCGCAATGCGCGCTGACGGCGACGACAGCACAACCTTCTGGAATTGCCCGGCGCCTTCCGCCTGGTCGTCTTCCACCAGCACGCCAGCAGCGCCCTGAAGCTCCATCGCGTACATGCCGATGTCCTGCAACATGCTGCCCGCGACCAGTTTGCCGATCGAGTTCTCCGGACCCGGCCGGTCGCCACGCGACAACGCGGAGATGGTGCGATAGGTCGTGTACTTCAGCCCGTTGGTGCGGGTGGCCCAGGTCGCGAGCTTGGAGCGAACGGCGCGATCTTCGATTGCCGGACCGCTGTCGAGCATCAAGCTGGAGCAATAGTCCCACATTTCCGGGAAGCCGGTCGCGACCCGTGCGCCGATCGAGTAGCGTTCGTTCATCAGCGTGGTCAGCGAAACGTTCCAGCCTTCGCCGACATTGCCGAGCCGACGGCTATCGGGAATGCGAACGTTGGTGAAGTACACTTCATTGAAGTTCGACTCGCCGCTCGCCTGCTTGATTGGCCGCACCTCGACACCGGGTGCCTTCATGTCCAAGATGAACATGGTAAGGCCCTGGTGCTTCGGAACGTTCGGGTCGGTGCGAACGATCAGAATGCCGTAGTCGGAATAGTGGGCGCCCGAGGTCCAGATCTTTTGACCGTTGATGATCCAGTCGTTGCCGTCCTTCTCCGCCTTGGTGCGAAGACCGGCGACGTCCGATCCGGCCGACGGCTCGGAGAAGAGTTGGCACCACACCTCCTCGCCCGATGCAAGCGGCGGCAGGAAACGCTTCTTCACCTCGTCATTGGCGTAAGTCATCACCGTCGGGCCGCACATGCCCTGGCCGATCATGAACATCGCCGAGAGCTTGCTGTAGACGCCCTCCTCCTGATCCCAGATCACACGCTCGATCGGCGTCGCACCACGACCGCCGAACTCCTTCGGCCACTGCAAACAGGCCCAGCCAGCGGCAGCCTTCTTCTTCTGCCAAGCCTTGGAGGCAGCCTGCAGATCGGTGTTGGCGAGCTTGATCCTGCCGCGCGCCGAGCTGTTGGCGAGATCGGCTTCCAGCTCTTTCGGCGCATTGGCAGCGATCCAGCTCCGGACTTCGGCACGGAATTTTGCTTCTTGCGGGGTATCGTCGAAATTCATCGGTCTATCCTCGATTGGCTCGCTCAGGCCGCTGCGGTGTTGCGGGCGCGCATGGTGTCGATCAACTGGTCTTCCCAATAGGTCAGGCTGCCGAGACCGAGCGCGAGGGCGTTGGAACGGCGATAGTAGAGGTGACAGTCGAACTCCCAGGTAAAGCCCATGCCGCCATGCACCTGGATGTTCTGCTTCGAGCAATGCTGAAACGCCTGGGTCGCGCTGATGCGTGCGCCGGCGGCGGCTTCCGGCAACTCCGACGAGTTGGTCGAAAGCGCCCATGCCGCATAGTAGGCATTGGAGCGTGCCAGGGTGGCATTGACGTACATGTCGGCCAGGACATGCTTGACCGCCTGGAACGAGCCGATCGGACGGCCGAACGCCATGCGGTCAAGCGCATAGTCGCGGCCCATCTCGAGCGCACGATCAGCACCGCCGACCTGCTCGAAAGCAACCAGCACCGCGGCGCGATCGAGCACTTGCTTCAGCGTACTCCATCCCTCCTCGGCCCGGCCGAGCAGTTCGGCTGCTGCGCCGTTGAAGGTGATCTCCGCCTGGTTGTGGGTCGGATCGATGCTCTGCAGCGAACGGCGGCTGACACCCTTGCCCTTGAGATCGACGATGTAGAGCGCGATATCGGTCTCTCGGCCGGCGTTGCCGCTGCGAGCGACGACGACAGCGAAGTCGGCAATCTCGCCGTCCGCCACCGGGGTCTTCGCACCCGAAAGCGTCCCGCCCGAAACGCTGGCCTTAATCGCGGCAGGATTAGGATTGCCCTTGCCTTCGAACAGCGCAAGCGTGCCGATCGTCTCCCCTGAGGCGAGCCCCGGCAAGTACTTGCGCTTCTGGGCGTCGGTGCCAGCGATCATGATCGCCTCAGCAGCCAGATAGATCGAGGAGGCGACCGGAACCGGCGCCACTGCCCGGCCGAGCTCTTCGGCGATCACCGCCAACTCCAGATGGCCCGCTCCGCTGCCGCCGTACTCCTCCGGAATGGCAACGCCCAGGAAGCCAAGCTCCGCGAGTCCCTTCCACAACGCGCGGTCATAGGAATCCTTGCCTTCCAGCACCTGCCGAACCTGCTTGGTCGTGCACTTCTCAGCAAGAAACCGCCGCGCCTGATCGCGCAGCTGCTTCTGGTCATCGGAAAAATCGAAATTCATGGTGATGGCTTCTCCCGTTCTTGTTCTTCAAGCGTGGACGATATCAGCGCGGTGCCATACGAATGGCGCCGTCGAGACGAATGGTTTCGCCGTTCAGCATCGGGTTCTCGACAATGTGTACGGCAAGCGCGGCGTATTCCGACGGATCGCCAAGCCGTGCCGGATGCGGCACCTGCTTGCCGAGGCTGTCGCGCGCCTCCTGCGGCAATCCCATCAACAGCGGCGTCAGGAACAGGCCCGGCGCGATGGTATTGACGCGAATGAACACCGAAGCGAGATCGCGCGCGACCGGCAACGTCAGGCCAACCACGCCGCCCTTGGATGCCGAATACGCGGCCTGACCGATCTGGCCGTCGAAAGCGGCAACGCTCGCCGTGTTGATGATGACACCACGCTCTTCGCCGACCGGGTCAACAGTTGCTAGCCGCTCAGCAAACAACCGCAGGACGTTGAACGTGCCGATCAGATTGATGCTGACGACGCGGGTGAAGATATCGAGCGGAAACGGACCGGTCTTGCCGATCGTCCGCGCGGCATTGCCGACACCCGCGCAGTTCACCAGCACGCGCGCGATGCCATGCGCAGCCTCCGCCTTGGCGATGGCTGCCTTCACCTGCTCCTCATTGGTGACATCGGCGGCCAGGGCAACGCCCTTGATCTCGCCGGCAACGCCTTCCGCATTTTCCTTGCGCACGTCGAGCACGGACACCTTCGCACCCTTCGCCGCCATCGCACGCGCGGTGGCGGCGCCAAGTCCGGAACCGCCACCCGTGATGATGACGGGCACATCCTTGAGCTGCATAAAACCGCCTCTTTTGCTTCAATCAAACCATATCAAGCGCGCGAACGCAGCGCGGGCTTCTCGGCCCAGCCGTCGAGAACCTCAGCCGCCGGCATCGGCTTGACGTCGGGCCCATGCTGGATCGCGGACGGCGTTCGCGAGAAGCGCGGCGCAGGCGCCGGCTGCACGCGGCCGTCATGCTCGACGAAGGTCTTGCGCGCTTTCAGATGCGGATGCTCCGGCGCATCGAACAGACCGACGATTGGCGCCGCACACGCATCGGTGCCTTCGAGCAGCTTGGTCCACTCATCGCGGGTTTTGGTCAGGAAGATCGCCTCGAGCTTCTGATGCAGCTCAGGCCATTTGCTGCGGTTAAGCTGATCATCGAATGCAGGATCGGTCATACCTGTGATCCGGCGAAGCTCCGCATAGAATTGAGGTTCGATCGCACCGATCGACATGTAGTTGCCGCAAGCACACTTGTAGGGTCGATAGAAGTGGGCACCGCCGTCGAGAGTGTTGGTCCCGACCTGCTCGGTCCAGCGACCCATCGCCTTCTGCGCATGGAACATGGTCAGCATGTTGGTGACACCATCGCACATGGCAACGTCCACCACCTGCCCCTTGCCAGACTGGCGTGCCTCGATGATGCCAGCCAGCAGACCGACCACCAGGAACAAGGCGCCCCCACCAAAGTCGCCAATCAGATTGAGCGGCGATACCGGATCGCCTTGGCGCGAGCGGAACGAGTCAAGTGCGCCGGTGATGGCGATATAATTGATATCGTGACCTGCGGCCATCGCCAGCGGGCCCTCCTGTCCCCAGCCGGTCATGCGACCGTAGATGAGACGCGGATTGCGCTTCAGCGCCACATCCGGACCGAGCCCCAGCCGCTCCATCACCTGCGGGCGGAAACCTTCGATCAGCGCGTCAGCCGAGGCGATCAGGTCGAGCGCCTGGGAGACATGCTCCTTATTCTTGAGATCGAACTCCACGACCCGGCGGCCGCGGTTGACGTAGGCGTTCGGATCGCTTTTCCACTGGCCAATCCGGGTGATCGTCACCACGTCGGCGCCCATGTCCGACAGCATCATCGAGGCATAAGGACCGGGACCAATGCCTGCGAATTCGATGATCCGCACGCCGCTCAACGGTCCACTTGCGACTGTATTCTTGCTCACGCTTTCCTCCCGGTGGATCTTGTTGCCGACGCCGGACGCCGCTTGGCTGTCCGGCTTCCCTTTCTCGAGCGAGCCGGCTGCAGTATGCCGCCGCAAATCAGCTCTGTCATGTGCTGCACGTAGCGCCGGCGCACATCATCCGTCACACCCCCTATGCCCAGCGCGCGTGACATCACATCGCATCCGTCGAACAACCGCGCGCACGCCCCCATCAGGCTGGTAAAGAACAGCACTGGGTCGACGTCACGGAACTCGCCGCTCGCAACCCCGTCACGCAGCAGCTTCCGCTGGAAGGCGAAAACCGGCTTGACGAACAGGTTACCGACTTCGTCGGCTGCCTCGCGGCTGCTTTCGTACAACAAGAGGTGGATCAGTCGATTCAGGTAAGGGTAGCGGTCATAGGCATTGATGACGCCGGCGACATGTAGCTTCAGTTTCTCCGTCGGTGAAATCGGCTGCCGCATCAGATGATCGAGCTTGGCGATCTGCGACCGCGCGTCGCGCGTCAATAGCGCCAGAAGCAACCCGTTCTTATTGCCGAAATGATACTTCACCAGCGCCGCATTGATACCTGACCTTTTCGCCAGTTCGCTGAGCGAGATGTCGATCGTATCCCGCTCGATCATCAGTTCGCCCGCCGCCTTCAGCAGCTTTACGGCTGTCGCGCTCTGCCCTGCCCCCCGTTTTAGGGAGGCAAGCATGGATGCCGCGGGCGCGCTATCAGCGTCTGAGGAGTGGGTTCGCATCGGTATCCCGGCAAGCGTGGCTGCCGCCAGCTAATCCGATCAAATCCGGTCGCTCAAGCGATTAATTGAACGATTGACTAAATCCAGGAGCAACGCGACACTCGACTTATAATCAGACAAACATATCCGGGAGGAACGTCATGGCCGAAGCGTACATCGTTGCTGCAGCGCGCACCGCAGGCGGCCGCAAGGGCGGTCGCCTGTCCGGCTGGCACCCGGCCGATCTCGCAGGCGAGGTGCTGAACACACTGGTCGATCGCACCGGGATCGACCCGGCCCAGGTCGAGGACGTGATCATGGGCTGCGTGATGCAGGCCGGTGAGCAATCCACCAACATCGCCCGCAATGCCGTGCTCGCCTCGAAACTGCCGGAAAGCGTTCCCGCGACCTCGATCGACCGCCAGTGCGGCTCCTCGCAGCAGGCGCTGCATTTTGCGGCGCAAGCAGTGATGGCTGGGTCGATGGACGTGGTGATCGCGGCCGGCGTCGAAAGCATGACCCGCGTGCCGATGGGCCTGCCCGCCTCGCTGCCGGCGAAGAACGGGTTCGGCACCTACATGAGCCCGGACATCCAGAAGCGCTATCCGAACATCGAGTTCAGCCAGTTCACCGGCGCGGAGATGATGGCGAAGAAGTACGATCTCTCGAAGGACGAACTCGACCAATACGCCTATGAGAGCCATCAGCGCGCGATTGCCGCCACCCAGGCTGGCGCCTTCAAGGACGAGATCGTGCCGCTGCCGATCACCCGCGCCGATGGCTCCCAGGACATCCACACGATCGACGAAGGTATTCGCTTCGACGCCAGTCTGGACGGCATCCGTGGTGTCAAGCTGATCGCCGAAGGCGGCCGGATTACGGCCGCAAGCGCCAGCCAAATCTGCGATGGCGCCTCCGGCGTGATCGTTGTCAACGAGAAAGGGCTGAAGTCGCTCGGCTTGGCGCCGATGGCACGCATCCATCACATGAGCGTGCTCGGCCATGATCCGGTAATCATGCTGGAGGCGCCACTGCCTGCCACCAAGCGCGCGTTGCAAAAGGCCGGTATGACCGTGGACGACATCGATCTGTTCGAGGTCAACGAGGCGTTCGCCTCGGTGCCGACCGCCTGGCTGAAAGATACCGGTGCCGACCCGGCGCGGCTGAACGTCAATGGCGGCGCGATCGCGCTCGGCCATCCGCTTGGCGGCTCCGGCACCAAGCTAATGACGACGCTGGTACATGCGCTGAAGCAGCGCAACAAGCGCTATGGCCTGCAGACCATGTGCGAGGGCGGCGGCATGGCCAACGTGACCATCGTCGAACGGCTCTAACTGCGCGTATCCGGATTGGCTCCTCACCATGGTGAGGAACGGCGCCCAGCGCCACCTCCCGAACCATGAGGCCAAACCCGCGACCAGCCATCCTTCGAGACGGCGGCTTCGCCGCCTGCTCGGGACGAGGCAGAATGCTTGAACAGCATTCCCAATCGATGTGTAAAATCCGTCAAGACCGGCGACAAGCCGGCGGGCCATTTTCCAAGGGGGACACGTCATGACGCATCCGTCGATTCATGCCCGCACGCACCCTGATAAGACCGCCTATCTGATAGCGGAGACCGGACAGGGCATCACCTATCGCCAGCTCGAGGACCGCTCCAATCAGGGCGCGCAGCTCTTCCGCTCTCTCGGCCTGAAGCGTTTCGATCATATCGCGATGCTGTTGGAGAACAGCACGACATTTCTGGAGATCTGCTGGGCGGCGCAGCGCTCCGGTCTCTACTTCACGCCGATCAGCTACTATCTGACCCGCGACGAGATCGCCTACATCCTCAAGGACTGTGGCGCGCGCGTGCTCATCACATCTCCGAAATGCTACGCGCAGGTGAAGGATCTCGTGGACGGCGCGCTCGATGGCGTCCATCTCTACATGGTCGGAGAGACTCGACCAGGCTTCCAATCCTGGGAAGGCGCACTTGCCGCGCAGCCCACCACGCGCATCGCCGACGAATCGATCGGCCGCGACATGCTGTACTCCTCGGGCACGACCGGACGCCCGAAAGGTGTCAAGCGCGAGCCGATGGAAGGGCCGGTCGAGACCACCGATCCGGCATTTCACATGCTGGCCACCGTCGCCTTCGGCATGTCGCAGGATGCTATCTATCTATCGCCCGCCCCGCTTTATCACGCGGCTCCGCTCGTCGCGAACATGATGATGGGCGCGCTCGGCGGGACATCGGTGATCATGCAAAACTACGATTCGGAGAACTTTCTGCGGCTGGTGGAGAAGCACAGGGCCACGGTGACGCAAGTTGTGCCGACGATGTTCGTGCGGATGCTGAAATTGCCGGAGGCAACGCGCAAAGCATACGACGTATCGAGCCTGAAAGTGGCGATCCATGCCGCAGCTCCCTGCCCGGCCGAGGTCAAAGCCAAGATAATTGACTGGTGGGGGCCGGTGATCGTCGAATACTACGGCGGCTCGGAAGGTAACGGCTTGACGTTCTGCAATTCAACGGAGTGGCTCGCGCATCGCGGCACGGTCGGCCGCGCCCTCGTCGGCAAACTGAAGATCGTGGATGACGACGACAACGAAGTGCCAACCGGTGAAATCGGTACCATCTACTTCGCCGACGGGCGGCCCTTCGCTTATTACAACGATCCGGAAAAGACGAAAGGTGCATTCAATAGCCGCGGTTGGTCCACACTCGGCGACGTCGGCTACGTCGATCAGGATGGCTACCTCTACCTCACCGACCGCAAGGCTTACATGATCATCTCCGGCGGCGTGAACATCTATCCGCAGGAGACCGAAGACGCGCTCATCACCCATCCGGATGTCACCGACGTCGCCGTGTTCGGAGTGCCGAACGAAGAGATGGGGGAAGAGGTCAAAGCCGTGGTCCAGCCTCGCGATATGGCGATCGCCGGCAAGGACCTGGAGGCCAAGCTGATCGCCTTCTGCCGCGAGCGGCTGTCACCGCTGAAGTGTCCACGCTCGATCGATTTCGAAGCGGAGCTGCCGCGCACGCCAACCGGCAAACTCGTCAAGCGCCACTTGCGCGATCGCTATTGGCGCAACCGCACACCAGCGCAGGCGTGAGGCTTGCTTGGCCGCCCCCTCACCACGCTTCGCGGGGAGAGATTTCATGGGCGACTCGCCCTATCCCGCCCGCCGCGCGGCGTATTTCGCCGCCTGACGCAGCACGTTGCGGGCACGATTGACCACCGGCACGTCGATCATCTTGCCCTCGAAGGTGACCGCGCCGAGGCCCTTCGCCATTGCGTCGTCATATGCCGCGATCATGGCTTCCGCCCGCGCGACGTCCGCGGCCGAATAGCCATATTGCTCGTTGAGGATCGCAACCTGGCTCGGATGCACGCAGGTCCCTCCAGCGAAGCCGAACTTGCGCGAGCGCTTGATGGTCTCACGAAACGCATCCAGGTCGGCGAAATCGGCGACCGTTCCCATGAAGCCCAGCGGCAAAATGCCGGCGCCGCGGGCTGCGATGATCATCGTCTGCTTGGCCAGCTGCAACGTCTCACCGATCGGCTCCATCGACAGCGCAAGGGCGAAGTCCTCCGCGCCAAGCGACATGGCGACCAGCCGCGGCGTGGCCTTCGCGATCTCGCGCAGCCGGAAGAACGCATCCGCGGTCTCGACCAGCGCCACCAGCTTGGTGTGGCCAACCGGCATACCGCGCTGCGCTTCGAATGTGTCGAGCAGTTCTGCAATGACCTGCAGATGCTCCGGACTCTCGGTCTTCGGACACATCAGCGCCAAAACGCCAGGGCCAACCGAGGCCTCGATGTCCAGAAACGCTTGGTGCCAGGGCCGGTTGATGCGCACCACCACATCGGCACCGGCCTTGCTGACCTCCTTGGCCGCGGCATGGATCAGCGTGCGCCCGCGCGGCTTCTCCGCCTCCGGCACACTGTCTTCCAGGTCGAGGATGTAAGCGTCGGCGCCGCGCTGGTGTGCCGTAGTAACAAACTTCTCGCGCGTGACCGGAACAAACATCAACGATCGCCATGCTGGCAGATCGGCACGCATATCGGGCATTGATACTTTCCTTGATGATCCACTCTTTACCGACGCATGACCCGACCATTCCAGGTCACGCACTAGATAATTCCTTCCGCCGCGAACTTTTCCAACGCATCCTCGCCAACGCCGATGCGGGCGAGGATTTCAGCGGTGTGCTGGCCGAGCGCAGGGGCCGGCAAGCGCAACACTCCCGGCGTCACCGAGAGTCGCGGCAGGATATTGTGCATGGTCACCTGCCCGACCTCCTCGTCCGGAACCTCGATCACAACCTCGCGCTCGCGCACATGCACATCGTCCACGAACTGGTCGATATCGTAGACCGGTGCGGCCGTCACCTCTGCGTTTTCGAACAAGGCGAGGCACTCGTCGAAATCCTTCGACGCGATGTATTCCCGGATCGGCTTTTCCGCTTCGTCGGTGTTGGCAAGCCGCGCGCTGTTGGTGGCAAAGCGCGGATCTTTGATCATGTCGGCACGGCCGATCATCGTATAGAGCCGCTCGGCCATCGACTGCATCGAGCCGGAGACGGAAATCCAGCGGCCATCCCGCGTTTTGAACACGTTGCGTGGGCTGGCCGTGTTGGAACGACTGCCGAGCCGTTTCGGCATGTGGCCGGTCGCGCGATAGCCCGCAGCATCGGCGCCAACGACAGAATGCATCGCCTCCAGCAGCGACAAATCGATCACCTGGCCCTTGCCACCCTTCACCTCAACCTCGCGCAGCGCCGTCATCGTCGCTGCCATGCCATAAAGGCCGGCGATCATGTCCGCCAACGCAGTCGGCGGCAGCACCGGCTCGCGATCGGCAAAGCCGGTCTTGGCGGCAAATCCGGACATCCCCTCGACCAGCGTGCCAAAGCCCGGCTTGCCAGCGTAAGGCCCGGTCTGGCCCCAACCCGAGATCCGCACGACGATCAGCTTCGGATTGCTCGTCTGCAACACATCGGGACCGATCCCCATTTTCTCGAGAGTGCCCGGGCGGTAGTTTTCGATCAGCACATGCGCCTGGTCGACCAATGCGCGCAGCAGTTTGCGTCCCTGTTCCTTTCGCAGGTCCAGCGTCAGGCTCTTCTTGTTGCGTGCGTAGGCTTTCCAAAAGAACGACTTGCCTGCGATCTTCCAGTCACGCAGCGGATCGCCCTTGCCTGGATCTTCCACCTTGATCACTTCGGCGCCGAAATCGGCCAGCTGCAGCGACAACATGTTGCCGGCGACGAGGCGCGACAGATCAAGCACGACAACGCCCTGCAAGGGGCCGGAGGCATCGGGTTGAAAGGGCGTCATGCTGTTCCCGTGCTAGAAGCACGACGAAGGAAGCCGGATCGGCGTCCGCATCGCGCTCAGATGAACTGGCGCGAACTTAGCAGCACCGACGGCTTCGGCAACATATGATTAGCGCAGGTGGCACGCCACGAATTGGCGCGGACTGATTTCACGCAACACCGGCGTTTCTTGGCGGCAACGCTCAACCGCATAAGGACAGCGGGTATGGAAATGACAACCGCTCGGCGGCTTCACCGGACTTGGGACGTCCCCCTGCAGGACGATCTTCTTGCGCTTGATTTTCGGGTCCGGCACCGGCACCGCCGATAGGAGCGCCTCCGTATAGGGGTGGCCCGGCTTGGTGAAAATGGTGGTCTTGTCGGCATATTCGACGATCTTGCCGAGATACATCACCGCGATCCGTTGACTGATGTGTTCGACCACCGAAAGATTGTGCGAGATGAACAAATACGACAGGCCAAGGTCGCGCTGCAGGTCCATCAACAGGTTGATCACCTGCGCCTGGATCGATACGTCTAGCGCAGACACCGGCTCGTCGCAGATGATCAGCTTTGGATTGAGTGCAAGCGCCCGCGCGATGCCGATGCGCTGACGCTGTCCGCCGGAGAACTGATGCGGGAAGTTTGCCATCTGCGCGCGCGTCAACCCGACGCGGTCGAAGAGCTTGGCGACCATCTCCTCCCGCGCCTCACCAGAGGCTATCCCGTGTGTGCTCAGCGGTTCGCCGACGATGTCGCCGACCGTCATCCGCGGATTGAGCGACGAATACGGGTCCTGGAAGATGATCTGCATCTGCCGCCGATACGGCTTCAACTCGGCCTTGCCGAGTTCGCGGATATCTCGGCCACCGACACGAATAGCGCCGTCGGTGGGCTCGATCAGACGCAAAATCGCACGGCCCACCGTCGATTTTCCGCAGCCCGATTCTCCAACGAGGCCGAGGGTCTCCCCCTCGTTGATGGTAAAGCTGACGCCATCGACCGCGAACACATGACCTACCACCTGCCGCAGGAACCCCTTGCGGATCGGAAAATGCTTTTTTAGTCCTTCAATCTCCAGGACCGGTGGACGGACGACGGCAATCGTCGCTGCCTCAACCATGAGCCCCCTCCTTCACGTTGCCCGGATGCCAGCAGGCAGCCCAATGGCCGGCGCGTTTCTCTTCATAGGGCGGAAACTCGGCCCGGCACTTATCGTCGGCACGGGCACACCGTGGCGCAAACGTACATCCTTTCGGCAGGCTATAGAGCGGCGGCACGATGCCGGGAATTTCCTGCAGACGGGAGACCGCTTCCGTCCTTTCGCCCCGCATCAGCCCGAGCCGCGGAATCGAAGCCATCAGGCCTTGCGTATACGGATGCTGCGGGTCGGCGAACAAATCCTCGACCCGCGCCTCCTCCACCTTGCGTCCCGCATACATCACGATCACGCGTTGCGCCATTTCCGCCACGAC
The DNA here is from genome assembly GCF_000516555.1 of Afipia sp. P52-10. Taxonomy (NCBI): domain Bacteria; kingdom Pseudomonadati; phylum Pseudomonadota; class Alphaproteobacteria; order Hyphomicrobiales; family Nitrobacteraceae; genus Afipia; species Afipia sp. P52-10. The sequence goes on from NZ_AZSJ01000004.1 coordinate 128,953, forward strand.
GCCGAGATCGTGGGTGATGAGCACGACGGCAGTGCCGAGCTTGCGCTGCAAATCGGCGATCAGCTCCAAAATCTGCGCTTGGATGGTCACGTCGAGTGCGGTGGTCGGCTCGTCCGCCAGCAGCACCTTCGGACTGCAGGCTAGCGCCATCGCGATCATCGCCCGCTGCCGCATGCCGCCGGAAAGCTGATGCGGATACTCCTTGGCCCTCTGCGCTGGCTCCGGAATACGCACCAAGGCCAGCATCTCGACGACTTTCTTGCGCAACTCCTCCCGCGGCATGGTCTGGTGCATGGTCAGCACCTCGCCGATCTGCCGACCGATCGTCATCACCGGATTGAGCGACGTCATCGGCTCCTGAAAGATCATCGAGATGTCGCGGCCGCGCATCGCCCGCATGTCCTCCTCGCTGAGTTTCAGCAGGTCTACCCCCTCCAGCACCACCTCGCCGCCGACGATCCGCCCTGGCGGATCGGCGATCAGCCGCATCAGCGAGAGCGCCGTCATGCTCTTGCCGCATCCGGATTCGCCGACGATCGCCAGCGTCTCACCCCGGGCGATGGCAAACGACACGCCGTCCACCGCCCGCACCGTGCCATTGCGGGTGAAGAAATAGGTTTTCAGGTCCGACACCGTGAGCAGCGGATCGGCGACGGCAATGCCCGCGATCGGTCTATCGCTATCGGCTGATGCCAACGGCTCGCTCATCCGGGGAGATGGTTCGTGCAGCGATTGGACTGACATACAAGACCCTCAACGCTCCTCTTGGGCATGATCCTGATCCGAAGACCGGCTTCGAGATGGATCATGCATCAACTGCGTAGCCGCGGATCAAGCAGATCGCGCAACGCATCACCCAGAAGATTGGCACCGAATACGACGAGGCTGATGGCAACGCCAGGAAAGATGACGAGCCATGGCGCGGTGCGCATGTATTCCGCCGCCGACTCCGACAACATCCGTCCCCAAGAGGGGTATGGCTCCGGCACGCCGAGACCGAGGAACGACAGCGACGCCTCAACCAGAATGGCGGAGCCGAATTGCGCCGTCGCCAGCACGATCAGCGGCGCGAGCGTATTGGGCAGCACGTGACGCACCGCGATCCACGTTTCGCCGATACCGATGGCACGGGCCGCCTCGACGAACGGCATCTCCTTCAATGCCAGAGTATTGGACCGGACGATGCGAGCGATGCTCGGCACCAGCGGGATGGCAATGGCAATGATGGTGTTCTGCAACGACGGCCCGAGCGAAGCCGCCATCACCAGCGCCATTACCAGTAGCGGCAGCGACTGCATGATATCGATGAAGCGCTGCACGATCAGATCGACCCAACCGCCAAAGTAACCAGAGGCAAGCCCGATCGGAATGCCGACCAGCAGCCCCAGCGCGGTTGCGCCGATCCCGACAGCGAGCGAAATCTGTGCCCCGCCGATGATCCGGCTCAGGATGTCACGTCCCATGAAGTCTGCACCGAGCCAATGCGCTGTGCCCGGCACAGCGAGCGAGGAACGCGCATTGGTGGCGGTGGGATCGTAAGGCGCCAGCCAGTTCGCACACAGCGCCGTGAATACGAACAGCAGGATAATAACCGCTCCGAAGGCGCCCAATGGATAGCGCCGCGCCAGGAACATTAGCGCCTGCCAGCGGGTGGAAACGTTGGCGCCGGCCTTGGCGAGTTCGGCGCTGTGATCGAGCGTGGTCATGACCGCACTCCCGTCATGCTTCCAGCCTGATCCGCGGATCAAGCAATGTGTAGGCAAAGTCCACCAGGAAATTCACCACCACCACCACGGCTGCGATGAACATCACCAGATTCTGGACGATCGGATAGTCCCGCGAGCGGATCGCTTCGACCAGGAAGCGGGCGACGCCCGGAATATTGAACACCGTCTCCGTGACGATCAGACCGCCGATCAAAAACGCGGCTTCGATGCCGATGATGGTGACGACCGGCAACAACGCGTTTCGGAGCGCGTGCTCATAGTTCACGGCGTTTTCCGACGCCCCCTTCGAGCGCGCGGTGCGGATATAGTCTTGCTTCAGCACCTCCAGCATGGATGAGCGCGTCAGCCGCATTACCAGCGCAGAGCTGCGGAAGCCGACCACCAGCGCCGGGATCGTCAGCATACCGATCTCCGCCCAAACGCTATCTGGCTGACGATTGTAGATCGGAATCCAGCCGAGCACCTGCACGAAAGCCATCAGCACCAGGAGCCCCAGCCAGAACGACGGCATCGACAGCCCCGAAAGGCTGATGACCCGCAGCAGGTAATCAAGGAACGTGTTGCGACGGACCGCGCTGATGACGCCGAGCGGGATGCCGATCAGCACCGAGAACACCAGCGCCAAACACGCGAGCTTGGCAGTCACCGGAATGCGCGGTGCGATCTCCTCTATCGCCGGACGCTCGCTGACGTAGGCATAGCCGAGATCACCATGCATCAAACCGGAGATCCATTGCCAATATTGCATCATCAACGGCTGATCCAGGCCGAGTTCCTGCTCTATCTTCAACTTCTGCTTTGGATCGACGATCCCGGCGGAGTCCACCAGGATATCGGCGATGTTGCCCGGCACCAATCGCATCACCAGGAAGATCAGGATCGACATGCCGAACAGCGTGAGCAGCATCAGCGCCAGACGACGTAACAGATAGCCGGTCATCTTGGGCGCCCTCCCTGGGCGCTGGGTTCTCGGTTTCTACCTATGTCCGTTCCGCCGGCCCCTGCACGCGCCGGACCGGCGACATCGGACCGACTACTTGTCCAGCCACGTTTCCTCGAAACGCGTGTTGTTGTAGATCGAGTTGTCATGCGCGACGTACCCCTTCACGTGAGGGTGCCAACAGTTGCCCGACAGCCCGTGCAGGATGATCGGCCGCGCAGCATCCTCCACCAGAATGCGCTCGATCTCCCAGACGATTTTCTTGCGCTTGTCCCGATCAAGCTCCCGCGACTGGGCGGCAAGCAGCTTGTCGACTTCCGCGTTGCAATATTGCGTATAGTTGCGCTCTGACTTGCAGGAATAGTTCTCCACCAGGTTGCCGTCCGGATCATCAACGCTAACGCCGGTCAGGTTGAAGCCGACCGTGTAATCCTTACGCGCGACCTTCGCATACCACTGCGGCGTATCAACAATTTCAAGTTCGCCTTCGATATAGATCTTCTTGAGCTGATCGATCAGGATCACCGCTGGATCGCGATAGGTCGGCAGATTGCGTGTTGGAATCTTCAGCTTCAGTGGCTTCTGGGCGCTGTAACCAAGCTTCTCCATGATCGCTTGCGCCTGCTTGATGTTCTTATCCGTGTCCGGCCCATAACCCGGAAGCGAGGCGACCATATCTTCCGGCATGCCCCACTCGCCGGTCGGGCGCGGCAGCATGCCTCCGCCGAGGCGCGCCGTTCCCTCGGCCAGGATCGTGTTGAACACCTTGCGATCCAGCGCCAGCGACATCGCCTTGCGGATGTCGGCATTGTCGAACGGCGGGTTGCTGCGGTTGACGATCAAGTTGCTCGACACGCCGGACGGGTTAAGCTCGCAGACAGCCTTCGGTGCCTGCGCCTTGATATCCTTCATCAAGGGGACCGTGATATCGGACGGATACGTGATATCGAACTCACCGGTCGTAAAGGCGAGCAGCCGGGTCGAGCGGTTCTCAATGATCTTATACGTGATCTCGTCGAGATACGGCCGATCCTTCTTCCAATAGTCCGGATTGCGGACGAGCCGGATCGATTCACCGCGCTTGAATTCAGCGAACTTGAAGGGGCCTGTGCCCACCGGCCTCGTGCGCATGGTCTGCTGCGGCACATGGCACGGATATACGGCCGAGAAACCGCTCGCCAGCAGCATCAATAGCCCCGGCTGCGGCTCACTCAAATGGAAGGTTGCTTCGTGGTCGCCGTTGACCGTGACCTCCTGCAGCTTGTTGTACCAGATCTTGCGCGGATTCTTGCGGAAGTCCTGTACGTCGCTTTTACCGATCAGCATGTGCCAGGTGCACTGCACATCCTTGGCCGTAAACGGTTTGCCATCGTGCCACGTCACGCCCTGCCGAAGCTTGAACGTCAGCTTGGTGTTGGTTGGGTCCCACGACCAGCTCTCGGCGAGATCCGGCACGATCGAGTCGATCGTTTCGTGCGGCTTGAGCTGATCGAACATGACGAGATTGTTGAACACCGCCATGAACGGTCCGGTGGCGGATACAGTCGATTCCTCAAGCAGCGATGCCGAGGGTGGGTTGTCGTTGTGGTACATGCGCAGGGTTCCACCGCGCTTCTGCGCCTCCGCCGGTGTCGCCAAAAGGCAAGCCAAAGCAGCCAATGCGCCGGAAACGTTTCCAAGCCAGCTCAGCGACCCGCTGCGCATCGTCACCTCCCGATGTCTCGCCACCTTCGCGGCGTTATGGTTGTTATCGCTCGATCCTTGAAAAGAATCTGCTGGATAGATTCTTTGGACAATCACACGGCGGCGCGCAAGCGCTTCCGAGCCTGCGAGCCGCACGTGCGGCGTTTTGCGCTTACTTGTCCAGCCAGACGTCTTCGAAGCGCGTGTTATTGTAGATTGCGTTATCGTGAACGACGAAGCCTTTCACGTGGGGGTGCCAGCAGGTTCCACCGACGTTGTGATCGATAATCGGCCGCGCGGCGTCATCCACCAGCAGCTTCTCGATTTCCCAGACGATCTTCTTGCGCTTCTCCTTGTCGCCTTCCTTCGATTGTTCCGAGAGCAGACGATCCACTTCCGGATTGCAGTATTCGGTGTAGTTGCGATCGGACTTGCAGGCGTAGTTTTCGACCAGGTTGGCGTCCGGGTCGTCAACACTGACGCCGGTGAGATTCATCCCGACCGAATAGTCCTTGCGCGCCACCTTCGCGTACCACTGCGGCGTATCGACGTTCTCAAGCTCACCCTCGATGTAGATCTTCTTGAGCTGGTCGATCAGGATCACCGCTGGATCGCGATAGACCGCGATGTTGCGCGTAGATATTTTCACCTTCAGCGGCTTCTCAGCGCTGTAACCCAACCCTTGCATGATTTTGCGCGCCTCGGCCTGGTTCTTCTCCACGTCGCTGCCGTAACCGGTCAGTTTCGAGAGCACCTCCTGCGGCATGCCCCATTCGCCTTGCGGCGCCGGCAGCATCGCGCCACCAATCTTCGACTGCCCTTCCGCCAGAATACGGCTGAAAGACGCACGATCGAGCGCAAGCGACATCGCCTTGCGGATTTCCGGCTTATCGAATGGCGGCGCGCTCCGGTTGACGATCAGGTTGTTGGTGACGCCGGTCGGCCCGAACTCACAAATCGCCTTCGGCGCCTGCGACTTCATGTCTCGCCCGAGCGGGATCGTAATGTCGGACGGGAATGTCATGTCGAAGTCGCCTGCCGCGAAAGCCAGCAAGCGGGTCGAACGATTCTCGACGATCTTGAACTCGATACCATCAAGAAACGGCCGGCCCTTCTTCCAGTAGTCCGGATTGCGCACGAGCTTGATGGATTCACCCCGCTTGTATTCGACGAACTTGAACGGCCCGGTCCCGATCGGCTTCGTTCGCATCTCCCGCTGCGGCACATGACAGGGATAGACCGAGGAGTACCCGGAGGCGAGCAACAGCGGAAACGCCGGCTGCGGCTGCTTCAACACGAAGATCGCCTCGTAGTCACCGTTGATCGTCACCTCGGCGAGGTTCTGGTACCAGATCGCCCGCGGATTCTTGCGGAAATCATCGTTGTTCGACCTGCCGATCAGCATGTGCCAGGTGCACTGCACATCCTTGGCGGTGAACGGCTTGCCATCGTGCCACTTCACACCCTCGCGCAGCTTGAAGGTGAGCTTGGTCTTCGTATCGTCCCATGACCAGCTCGTCGCGAGATCGGGGACGATCGTCTCCATGCTCTCATGGGGTTTCGACTGATCGAACAGCACGAGATTGTTGTAGATCGACATGTAAGGGATCGTGACCGAGATCGTCGCTTCCTCGAGCGTCGAGGCGCTGGGGGGATTGTCACGATGGGGGATACGCAGGATGCCGCCCTGTTTCTGAGCCAATGCGGAACCGACATTCCCGCCAAGAAACAACAGCACCGCCACGACGGCGGCCAAAGCGCGTCCCACCATGTTTCCTCCCATCATCGCGATCAGCGGCGCTTGCAGCGCTCTCTCGATCGATCTTTTCCCGGCGAGCCTAACACGGCTACTGATGAGAGCAATGGTTTCGCACCCATCAGGCATCGCCATCGCGGTGCAATATTCCAGCCAGTGGAATGGGCTCTCCGCCTCCAGACCCCCTTTTGTCATATCAGGCGCTCGCCATGCGTCGTGGATTTTGGCGCATGCCTGCTCTATTGCAGAGGCTCACCAAGCATCGCCCCTGATCTCCTCCAAGCAGCGTCGATCGTATGCGCCAGTTTCCACCCCGCCGCATCGTTTGCCTTACTGAGGAAACTGTCGAGACATTGTACCTGTTGGGAGAACAGGACCGGATCGTCGGCGTCTCCGGCTACGCAGTGCGGCCGCCGCAAGTCCGCAAGGAGAAACCACGGGTCTCAGCCTTCATCTCCGCTGACATTCCGAAAATCCTTGCACTCGAACCCGACCTGGTGCTGGCATTTTCCGACCTGCAAGGGCAACTGACCGCAGACCTGGCAAGGGCCGGCATCGCGGTGCATCTGTTCAACCAACGCAACATCGCTGGTATCCTGGCGATGATCCGCACCTTGGGTGCGCTGGTTGATGCGTCGGCAAAAGCCGACGTCCTCGCCGGCCATCTGCAGCGACGGATCGATGCGGTGGCCACCGCAAATGCGCAGCATTCCACTCGGCCGAAGGTGTACTTCGAGGAATGGAACGATCCGCTGATCAGCGGCATCGGCTGGGTCTCGGAATTGATCGAGATCGCTGGCGGACAGGACATCTTTCCCCATCTGCGGCACGAGCAGAGCGCCAAGGCCCGTATCGTCGAACCTTCCGCAGTCGTTGCTGGTGCTCCCGATGTCATCCTGGCCTCCTGGTGCGGCAAGAAGGTACGGACCGAGACATTCGGCCAGCGCCCCGGCTGGCACGCCATCCCGGCGGTCCGCGACGGGCGCATCGCCGAGATCAAATCGCCGGTCATCCTGCAGCCGGGGCCCGCGGCGCTGACCGATGGCCTCGACGCGATCTGCGCAGCGCTATGGGGCACAATTTCCCGGCCACCCGACATCTAAAAGTCATTCCAGGTATCAACATCGGCAAAACCATAAGAAACGGAATAATGCAATGAATGAGGACACACCGAAGGGCGCAAGGCTGCCGGACGCAGGCATCCGTAAGCTCTACACGCTGGAGAACCGCTGGCAGGCTTGGCTCGACGTCGAGGTGGCACTAGCCCGTGCGCAGGCTGATCTCGGCATCGTGCCGAAGGACTGCGCCGAGCAGATCGCTCGCTGTGCAAAGCTGGAGTTGCTCGACCGTGCACGCATCGACGAGGCGGATCGGCGGACCGGACACACCATCGTTCCGCTGGTGTGGGAACTGTCGCGCGTGGTCGGCGATCCCGCAGGCGGCTGGGTGCATTGGGGCGCGACCACGCAAAACATCGTGCAGACCGGGGACCTTTTGGTGCTGCGGCAGGCCCACGCGATTTTCGTCAAACTGATCCTGAAGATGCTGCAGGCGATGGCCGCCCTCGCCGAACGCAGCGCGAGCATGGTGATGCCTGCGCGCACGCACGGCCAGCATGCAGTGCCCGCAACCTTCGGCTTCAAGGTAGCGGTGTGGATCGACGAATGGCTGCGGCACCTGGAGCGATTGCACCAGGCCGAGCCTCGCGTGTTCGTCGCCATGTTGGGCGGCGCCGCCGGCACCTATGCTTCGCTCGGCGCACAAGGCCCTGCCGTGCAGGCCGGCATTGCCAAGTACCTTGCCATGACGCCGATGCAGGTACCTGCCCGCACGCTTGGCGATCACCTTGCCGAATACATCACGCTGCTTGGGTTAATCGGTGCCACCGGCGGCAAGATCGGCAGGGAAATCTACACGCTAATGAAAACCGAATTCGGCGAGGCGGAAGAACCCGTGCCGCCTGGCACGGTCGGATCATCGACCATGCCGCAGAAGCGCAATCCGAAAGTCTGCCAGGAGATCATCGCCCAGTCAGCAGAGCTGCGATCGGTCGTGCCGCTCGCACTGGAAGCCGCGATGACGGAGCACGAGGCAGACCGCGCCACCAGCTTGATGATGCGGGAAGCCACCTCACGCGCCTGCATTCTGATGGGCGATATGCTGGTACGGTTAGACTATGTCATGTCCGGCCTGCAACTCGATCCTGCACGCATGCGCGCCAATCTCGATCTCGGCGGCGGATTGATCATGGCGGAAGCCGTCATGCTGAAGCTCGGCGAAACGATCGGCCGACAGCACGCCCATGATATCGTGTACGACGCCGCGCAGGCCGCATTCGTCGAGCGCAAGTCCTTCGCCGACCTGCTCGCCGCCGATGCGCGCGTAACCAAACACCTCACACGCAAGGAGATCGACGCGCTGATCGACCCGGTCGGTTACATCGGTCTTTGTGCCGAGATGGCGCACGAGGCGGCCGCGCGCGCAAGAACCGCTGTATGATACGTGACTTGCAGAGCGCACGCCGTAACAGGCGAGCGTTCTCGGCACGCCTATTTCTGCGGCGTGATCTTGTCCGGCCGCGTGTACTGGTTGGTCTGGGCGATGTAGTTCAATCCCTTCTTGAACGCCCAGCTCGTCACCTCGAAATGCAACGGGATGACACCGAAGTCGTCCATCACCATGTGTGAGGCCTCTGCCAGCATCGCATTGCGCGCGGCATCATCCACAGTCGTCAGTGCCTTGGTCAGGAGCGCATCCATCGCCTTGTTCGAGTAGCCGCCGGGATTGGTCGTGCCGAAGCCAAGCTTCGGGTCCGGCGTCGCCGCCAGCGCTCGCAGCGGATTCGACATCTCGCCGGTATCGGCGCCCCAGCCCGCAAGCCAGATCCCGAACTCACGTTTGGTACGCTTGTCGAAGAAGGTCGCGGCCGTCATCGCATCGACCTGCGCTTTTAGCCCCACCCGATTGAGCATCTGCGCCACAGCCTGGGTAATTTGCGCATCGTTGACGTAGCGGTCGTTTGGTGTGCCGATCGTGAGCCCGAAGCCGTTCGGATATCCTGCCTCCGCAAGCAGCTTCTTCGCCTTCTCCGGATCGGGTTTAGCCGCCTGGATTCCTGGGTTCGTACCTGCCAGCGGATTGGGCAGGAACTCGGCAGCCGCTTGTGCCTGACCGCTCATGATGCGCTGGACGATGCCTTCGCGGTCGATGGCAAGCGAGATCGCTTCACGCACGCGTTTGTCGCGGAACGGGTTCTTTCCATCGGCACCTGTCACGCCCGGCGGGGCGTCGGCGACATAGTTGAAATGCAGGTAGATGATCCGGTTCGACAGCTTCGACGCAACCGTGAAATTCGGGTTTGCCTTGATCCGCGGCAAATCCTGGATCGGCGGGCTTTCGATGAAGTCAACATCGTTGGCGAGCAATGCAGCGACGCGCGCCGCGGAATTGGTGATCGGCCGCAAAATCACTTTCTTCCACGCCGGCTTCTCACCCCAATAGTCCTCGTTCCGCTCCATCACCAGTCGATCGCCCGGCGTAAACTGAGTGTATTTGAAGGGCCCGGTCCCGGCATACTTCAACTTGTTAAAGTCGTCCGTTTTCGGCCACTGCGCCACGCCCTCGCATCCCGCCCTGTTGAACTTCAAGTCCTCCGGCGCGCCGGCATTCTTGGCCGAGATGATTGAAACGCCGCTGACGGTGATCGGCATCAACGGAAACGGCGTTGCGGTCGTCATCACGATCGTATGCGGATCGGGTGCTGTGATGGTTTCAACCATGCGTGTGGAGGCGATGTAGGACGATGGCGAATTCTCGACCTTCGGCACGCGGCAGTAGGAGAAGATCACATCGCGGGCGGAGAACTCCCCCCCGTCGGCGAACTTCACGCCCTTGCGCAACTTGAATTCCCAAGTCTTGTCATCGACGGCCCGCCAGCTCTCGGCAAGCTTCGGCAGGACTTTCTGATTTTCGTCCTGATCGGTCAGGCGCTCATATACCTGGGTCGCCACCTGGATGTTCGGCGTCAGCACATGATAGTGCGGGTCGATTGAACTCGGCTCCGCCGCGAGCCCGATCCGCAATTCCTGCGCCGATGCGGCCGACAACAGCGAAATCGCCAGCGGCGCCGCAAGCACCACCAAACGGACAGTCCCCTTCAACATGCGTCGTCTCCCATAATCTCCGGACATCGTCCTTACGCGATCGGCAGCACCGTCTCGACCAGCCGCGCCCAGTAACTCATGCCGACGGGCGATGCCGCGTCGTTGAAGTCGTACTTCGCATTATGAAGCCCCGCGGTATCGCCATTGCCGATGAAGATGAACGCACCGGGCCGCTCCAGCAGCATGAAGGAAAAATCCTCAGCCCCCATTGAAGGCTGCATCGCAGTATCCACACGCGCAGCTCCTGCGATCTCCTGTGCGACGCGGGCAGCGATTCCGGTCTGCTCCGGATGATTTTCCGTCACGGGGTAACCGGTTGTCAGCGTGACATGCGCCTTGCAGCGATGCGCCGCGGCGATACCGGTGGCAACCTCATGGATGCGGATTTCCGCCTGCTCCCGCGTGGCGTTGTCCAGCGTGCGCAGCGTGCCGGCGACATAGACCCGATCGGGGATGATGTTGAACGCCGTACCAGCGTGAATCTGCGTGATCGAGAGAACCGTGCCAGCCAACGGATCGACATTGCGGGACACAATGAGCTGCAGCGAGGTTGCGATTTCGGCTGCGACGATCAACGGATCGACGCACAGATGCGGCTTGGCTGCGTGGCCGCCGGTGCCCTCGACCTCGATCTCGATGCGCGTGGACGACGCCATCATCGCCCCTGACTTCAGCGCGAAGCTGCCGACCGGCATCCCCGGCATGTTGTGCATGCCATACACCTCGTCGATCTTGAAGCGATCCATCAGCCCGTCCTGAACCATGGCTCGCGCGCCGGCACCACCATTTTCCTCGGCCGGCTGGAAAATGACGACGGCCGCGCCGTCGAAATTACGCGTCTCGGCGAGATAGCGCGCAGCACCAAGGAGCATGGAGGTATGGCCGTCATGGCCGCACGCGTGCATCACGCCTTTGTTCGTCGAGGCGTACGCCGCGCCGGTTTCCTCCTCGATCGGCAGTGCATCCATATCCGCGCGCAACCCAACCACCTTCGCGGACGTCGATTTGCGGCCTTTGATCACGCCGACCACGCCGGTCTTGCCGATGCCGGTGACGACCTCATCACAGCCGAATTCCTTCAGCCGCTGCGCGACCATATCCGCAGTTCGATGCACATCGTACTGCAGCTCCGGATGCCTATGCAGGTCACGCCGCCACGCCGTCACGTCATCAGCAAATTCGTGGATGCGGTTGATGATCGGCATACAGAGCTCCAGAACCAAAGTCAGATTCGGCTAAGCGGCCAAACAGCCACCAGCGCAAAGTGTTTGAGGCGAACGGCATTCCAACAAATCGGTCGCCATGTGGCAACTGCTTCACAGATGACACTTTTGTCCAACCGGCACGAATAACGTGCAATCCTGCTCAAAATTCACCCGTAAACCTGCTCAAACCTTCGCACTGTCAGGCGGTGTCGTTGAGATGGCACGCCGACATCCAACCCGGAGCGACCTCTCGCAATTGCGGCACCTCCTCGCGGCAACGCGCAAACGCGTATGGACAGCGTGGGTGAAAGTGACAACCGCGCGGCGGATCGATCGGACTTGGAATCTCGCCCTCCAACGGGGCGAACGCATGCTTTCCCGCCTCCACCCGCGGCATATTGGCAAGCAAAGCCCGTGAGTATGGATGGCTGGGTGTCTTCAACACGACTTCGGCTGCCGCAATCTCCACCACGCGACCGAGATAAAGGATCGCGACGCGGTCGGCGATGTGCTGCACGACACCGAGGTCGTGACTGATGAACAGGTAAGCGAGGCCGAAATCCGCTCGCAGCTTCATGAATAGGTTGATCACCTGGGCCTGGATCGAGGCATCGAGCGCGGCAATCGCTTCGTCAGCGACGATCATGCGCGGCTTCACCGCAAGCGCACGCGCAATGCCGATGCGCGCTCTCTGACCGCCGGAAAACTGATGCGGATAACGATCCGCATAGACCGGATTGAGGCCGACCGTCTCCATCAGCTCCTGCACATAGGCATGGGCCTTCGCCGCCGGTACGATCCCGTGGAACACTGGCGCCTCACCGATGATATCTGCAATCCGCAAGCGCGGATTGAGCGACGACATCGGGTCCTGGAAAACCATCTGCACCGACAGGAATGCTCGCTTGCGCTGGTCTCGATCGAAAGCGGCGCGATCTTTGCCCTCAAATAGCACGGCACCGTCGCTCGCCTCTTGCAGGCCGGCGATAATGCGGCCGAGCGTCGATTTGCCTGAACCGGACTCGCCGACGAGACCGACCACCTCACCCGGCGCAACCGCAAGGTCGACCCGATCCAGCGCATGGATCACCGTATCCTTGCTACGCACGCCGAGTAGCGCGGCAATCCTGCCTGCAAGATCGGGCTTGCGCACGAACCGCTTGGAGATTTGGCGGGTTTGGATCACGGGTATCGTCACGCGGCAACACCCGCAGCCGCAAGAGGATTGTGGCAACGCAACCGCCGCTCGTGCCCCGCATCGGTTTCCGCCGGCGCCACCTGCCGACAAATGTCGAGCGCACGCGCGCAGCGCGGTGCAAACGCACACCCCGGCGGCAGCGCCAGCAACGACGGCGCGGCACCGGGGATCTGGTTCAGCGGCTTTCCGCGTGGGTTGCGCGCCGGCAGCGAACTCAGCAGGCCGCGTGTATAGGGATGTCTCGGCGCATTCAGCACCTCCACCGTCGGCCCCTCCTCGACGATACGTCCCGCATACATCACCGCGATGCGATCCGCGAGCTCCGAGACTACGGCGAGATCGTGGGTCACCCAGACGATGGCGGTGCCCGTCTCCGCAGCAAGCTTCTGCACCTGCGCCACGATCTGCGCCTGGATGGTCACGTCAAGTGCGGTGGTCGGCTCGTCTGCGATAATCAGCTCGGGGTTGTTCAGCAGCGCGATCGCAATCGCAACACGCTGGCGCATACCCCCTGAGAACTGGTGCGGATAGGCGCTCAGGCGCTCCTCGGGTGACGGAATCCCAACGCGGCCAAGCGCATCGCGGCAACGCTGGCGCGCGAGTTCAGCCGGAACCTTCTCATGCGCGAAGATCGTCTCCATCATCTGCGTATCGATCCGCAGCACCGGATTGAGCGTCATCATCGGATCCTGGAAGATCATCGCGATCTTGCGCCCCCGCAATGCTCGCCATTGCGCCTCGCGCGCACCGACCAGTTCCTGCCCGTCGAGGCGGATCGAACCCGCAACAATACGGCCGGGCGGATCGATCAGGCCGAGAATAGACAAGCCCGTCACCGTCTTGCCCGAACCCGACTCGCCGACAACGCCGAGCACCTCCCCGCGCCCGACGGTAATGTCCACGCCATCAACGGCGGCGATCACGCCGCGGCGGGTCAAGAAATGCACCTTGAGATCGCGAACCTCGAGAACCGCCGTCATACAGCACCTCATGCCTTCAGACGCGGGTTCAGCAGATCGCGCAAGCGATCGCCGACGAGGTTGATGGCGAGAATTGTCAGCAGCAACAGCAGACCGGGATAGACGCTGATCCAGTATTTGCCCGAAAGGATGTATTTGTATCCGTTGGCGATCAAGAGCCCCAGTGAGGGCTCGGTGATCGGCACACCGACGCCAAGGAACGACAACGTCGCTTCCAGCGAAATCGCATGTGCGACCTGGATGGTCGCCACCACCACCAGCGGCGGCAGACAGTTCGGCAACAGATGACGGAAGATGATGCGATGCGCGGGCAGCGCCAGGTTCTGCGCCGCATCGATGTACTCGCGCTGACGCTCCACCAATGCGCCGCCACGGATCGTGCGCGCATAGTAGGCCCATTGGACAGCCACGAGGGCGATGACGACCTTGTCGATTCCCTTGCCAAGCAGCGCCAGCAGGATCAACGCAATCAGGATCGCTGGAAACGAGAGCTGCAGATCGACGACCCGCATGATCGTCGAATCGATCCGGCCGCCGAAATAGGCCGCCGTTATGCCGAACGTGACGCCAATCGCGAGCGCGAGTGCGGTGGAGACGATGCCGACAAAGAATGACAGCTTCAGTCCGTAGAACATGGCAGACAGCATGTCGCGACCCTGGTCGTCCGTACCGAGCAGATAGAGCCTGCCCTCCATCGAGCGTTCGCCGGGCGCTAGCATGTTGTCGAAGATGGATATCTGCGACAGGTCGTACGGGTTCTGCGGGACGATGAGCGGCGCGAGCAGCGAGACCGCGATCAGCACCACGACGATCGCCAGCGCCGCCATCGCGATCCAGCTTCCGCAATAATCGGCAGCAAAACGTGCAAACGGCGTTTCGATATCGACGGTGGGAGGCGCAGCCTTGACGCTGAGATCGGACATCGCTCAGTTCCCCGTATCCGAAAGGCGGACGCGCGGATCCAACACCGAATAGAGGATATCGACGACCAGATTGATCAGCGCAAATAACGCCACGACGATCATCAGATAGGCGACGATCACCGGCCGATCGAGCCGCGCAATGGAATCGATCAGGAGCTTGCCGATGCCGGGCCAGGCGAACACGCTTTCGGTGACGACGGCGAAAGCGATCATGGAACCGAGTTCGAGGCCGAGCACGGTAACGATCGGGATCAGGATATTCTTCAGCACGTGCACGCCGAGGATGCGCTGCGGCGACAGACCCTTGGCGCGGGCAAAGCGTACATAATCCTGCAGCATCGCTTCGCGCGTTCCTGAATAAGCGAGGCGGATCACCAGCGACACCTTGTAGATGGCGAGCGTCAAAGCCGGCATCAGCAGGTTCGGCCAGCCGGCCGGATTGAGCAGCGACAGCTCGACGCCGAACAGGCTGCCGGTCGGTCCGCGGCCACCGGCAGGCAGCCACTGCAGCGTCACGGCGAAGCAAAGAATCAGCATGATGCCGAACCAGAAGTTCGGCAGCGAAAAGCCGACGATCGAGCCGGTCATGATGGTCCGGCCGAGCCAACTCTCACGTCGCAGGCCGGCGATGACCCCCAACGGAATGCCAACCACGATCGCCAGCGTCAGAGCCACGAACGCAAGTTCCATGGTCGCAGGCAGACGCTCGAGGATCAGCCCGACGGCGGATGTCCCATGCACGAAGGACGTGCCGAGATCGCCCCTGGCGAGATCCAGCAGGAAGATCAGGAATTGCTGCCAGAGCGGTTTGTCGAGACCGAGCCGCTCGATCGCTTGCGCCCTTTCGATCTGGTCCGCATCCGGCGCGAGCAGGACGTCGATCGGATTGCCGATCAGGAACACACCGAGAAAAACCAGGGCTGCCATCGCGAGGATGACGAAGATGCTCTGCCCGATGCGCCGGATCAGGAATGCGACCATTGCCTGCTCCCGGCGGCGCTCGGATCGCGAACCGCCAGTCGGACGCGGGTCACCTCGCGCGCCCTGCTATATTCACGTTTGATCCTTGCGGTATCCACCCTTGCGTACCCTACGGTCCGGGATCATCCCCTATCGTTGCACGGGTCCTAAGCCCTGCGCAACGATCCGGGCGATGTACCAGCACGAAACGTGCCAACCTTTTTGGCGAAGGCACGAAAGCGCATCTCGCGCTGCGGAAACCTTAAACTGATTTCCACATGTACAGGGTTTCACCTGTAAGCTAGAAGCGCCGGGGTCTAGACGAACGAACAGGAACGATGGCTGCTGGGCGGCGAACGATCAAGGATGTGGCGAGACTTGCAGGGGTCTCGCTGGGCAGTGCGTCACGCGCCTTGAGCGGCGCCGACAACGTCTCGGAAGACACGATCGCCCGGGTCAAGCGGGCAGCGGCCTCGCTGCGCTATCAGCCGAACCATGCAGCCCGCTCGCTGCGGTCCCGCTCGACCAAGACCATCGGCTGCATGTTCGCGGACATGACCAATCCGCTCTATGCCAAACTCTTCGATATGCTGGAAACCCGGCTGGAGCGGCAGGGTTATATGACTCTGATCTCCAACACTTCGAACCAGCTCGACCGCGAAATCCGTTCGCTGAAACTGCTTGCCGAGCGCGGTCTCGACGCGCTGATCGTCGCTCCCGCGCACGAGCGCAATCGCGAGCTGAACGATCTCCTTGCCCAATTGCCAATGCCGTATCTGGTGTTGGACCGGGAGGTTCTGGTCAAGGCAGATACGATCCTGTTCGACCACGCCGGCGGACTCACTCAGGTTGTCGAGCATTTGGCCGGGCTCGGCCACAAGCGGATCGGCCTCGTCACCGCCAATCTCAAGAGCCGCCCGGGCCGCCGCCGCATCTCCGCATTCAAGAGCGCGATGCGCGCCCAAGGATTGAAGATCCTCGAGGAGAATCTGGTTCTGCCACCGACCTCGATGAGCTCCGTCTACGACAGTGTCATCGAAATGCTGTCGCGCAAGGATCGTCCGACGGCCATCGTCGTGCAAGGTACCGGAATTCTCTCCTCCACCCTGAATGCGATCGCGACGCTCGGCCTGCGCATCCCCCGCGATCTATCGCTGGTGAGTATCGGCCGCGCCGATTTCATCCAGAACCACGTACCCGCCATTTCAACACTTCGGGTCGATTACGAGCGGTTGTCAGACGAAATCGCGGCACACCTGTTCGAGCGCCTCGGCAATGGAAACGGCCACACGCGCAAGCAGCAGCGACTGCGACGGCTGTTTCCTTACGTGTTCGAGGCTCGCGCCTCGACGGCTCCGCCACGCAAAGCGCCGGATTCCGCGTAAGCGGATCATCACCAACACCGGTCAGAGAGCCGGAAGCGACAAACAGGAGAACCACATGAAGGTTAAAGACAAGGTCGTCGTCGTCACCGGCGGCGCCAAGGGGATCGGTAGGGCTCTCTGCGAGCGCTTCCATCGCGAAGATGCGAAGACGGTGATCGTTTCCGACATCGATATCAAGGAAGCCGAAGCCGTGGCGGCTACGATCGGCGGCGCCGCCTATCGCACCGATGTCACTAAGGAGGAAGACATCGTCCACCTCGTCAACGATGTGGAGCAGCGGTTCGGCCCGATCGACCTGTTCTGTTCGAATGCCGGCGTCGCCACAGGCATGAACCCGCTGACCGAGAACGCAGGCGGTGACAGCAACGATTTGTGGACGTTCGCCTGGCAGGTCCATGTGATGGCCCACGTCTACGCAGCGCGCATCCTGATCCCGCGCATGAAAGCCCGTGGCGGCGGCTATTTCCTGCAGACGATCTCCGCCGCCGGCCTGCTGTCGCAGGTTGGCAGCCCGGTCTACTCGACCACGAAGCATGCGGCCGTCGGCTTCGCCGAAAGCCTCGCCATCACCCACAAGGCCGACAACATCCGCGTATCGATGCTGTGCCCGCAGGCGGTGGATACGCCGCTGCTGCGCGCCGTGCCCACCGGACCGCAATCGCGTGATGGCATCTTGAGCGCGGAAACCGTGGCCGATGCAGTGATTGAGGGGCTGGACCGGGAGGCGTTCCTGATCCTGTCGCACAAGGAAGTCGCAGGCTATATGAAGTTCAAGGCGGATGACTATGACCGCTGGATCCGCGGCATGAACAAGCTGCAAATCTCCTCGCGCGAACGCGCGCAGGCCCAGGCTGGCCAGCAATAACGACGCACTATATCGACTACGAGACGTGCAGGACGGCTTTGCCGGTAAACTTGCGGTCCATGAGATCGGCGGCAACCCTGCCGATCTCATTCCATGATGTCTCCACTTCGATCTGCGGGGTGAGCAGCTTGCGCTGCACGAGATCGGCTAGTAGCGCGAGCCCGGTCCCGGCCCGCTCCACCCGGGCGAGCTCATCGAAAATGATCAGGCCATAAAGCTTGACGCCGCCGATCCGGAAGAAGTTGCCGCTCTCGAATGTGGCGGTGGGCGCTTCGGAGACGCCGAAAGTGACGCAGGTGCCAGTGTTACGCAGCATGGTCAGCGCCGAAGCCAGGGTTTGGCCGCCAACGGAATCCAGGATCAGGTGAAACGGTCCGAGCGATCTTGCGCTTTCGAGCGATGGACCGACCGCCACGCCACCGTTGCACCAACGCTCGACCGATGCGCGCAGCTCCGGCCGCCGGACATGGCCGCAAACGATGGCGCCGGATGCTGCCGCCAATTGCACGGCCAGGTGGCCGACGCCGCCACTCGTTCCATCCACTAGCACCTTCTGGCCGAGCAGCAAGCCGCCCTGCCGGAGTGCGTGCAGCGCAGTCAGGCCTGCCACTGGCAGCGTCGCCGCCTGAGCATCGCTCACTCCGTCCGACAGCACGGCCAGCGCATGGGCGGGTACGCGAACCCGCTCCGCCCAGGCGCCCCCAAGCAACAGGCCGACCACACGGGCGCCGACCGGCGGTCCGCCACCTTGCTTGGCCGCTTCCTCGACCACGCCCGCAAAATCCCAGCCTGGCCGGGCGCCAGGCTCGGAGGCGGTCACCGCGCGTTTGACCTCGCCCCGGTTGAGCGAGATCGCCGTGACGCGCACCGTCACATCGGTGGCCCCCGCCGGCGCAAGCGGTGTCGGTTGGATCGATAGACGTCCCGCCGCCTTGGCATCGACGACGACCGCCCTGACAGTGTCGGACATGGATGTTTCCTCTTTGCTCTCACCGATATGCGCTGTATCCGCTCCCGAGCTTAGGCTGGCAGCTGGCCGAACAGCAGGCCCGCCATCGCGCACGCCCCCAGCGTCGGGATCATGCCGACCTTGAAACGCAGCATTGCGATCATCGCCGCTACCGCCAACAGCGCCGCTCGCCAATCCGCCGAGGCCAGCACCGGAATATCCGGTCCTAAACCGAATATCTCGAATGGCCGAACCTCACGAAAAACCACATGTAGCGCGAACCACAGCGCCAGATTCATGATCACGCCGACGACAGCCGCGGTGATCGCTGACAAGGCGGCTGAAATCGCCCGGTTGCCGCGCAAGGCCTCCACATAGGGCGCGCCCAGAAATATCCAGAGGAAGCACGGCGCAAACGTTACCCAGAGAGTGAGGGACGCACCGAGACAGCCCGCCAGGAGCGGATCGAGGCTTCCAGATGCACGAAACGCGGCGAGGAAGCCGACGAACTGCAGCACCAAGATCAGCGGCCCTGGGGTCGTTTCCGCGAGACCCAGACCATCCACCATCTCACCCGCGGCCAGCCAGCCGAAATTATCCACTGCTGCCTGCGCGACATACGCCAGCACGGCGTAGGCGCCCCCGAAGGTGACCACCGCCATGGTCGAGAAGAACGCACCAATTTGCGTCCAGACACTGTCCGCCCCGGTGGACAGCCACAGCAGCAGGAGCGGTCCAAGCCACACTGGCAGCCAGACGCTGAGGACCCCTAGCGCTCGCCTCAGCGACGGGTCGGTATGGCCCAGCTCACCGCGCTCGAACATCCCATCGACGACACCCCCGCCGTCTGACGCGACGCCACCTGCACCATGGCCGGTATCGAGGAACAATCGCGGCGCCGCGTGGCTGCCGACCCAGCCAATCAATCCCGCGAGCAGGACGATCAGCGGAAACGGGATGTGGAAGACATAGATCCCGACGAAAGCGCCAAGCGCAATCGCGATCATGGCCCGGTTCTTCAGGGCTCGCCGCCCGATCCGCAGCACCGCCTCCATCACCACCGCCAAAACCGCGGCCTTGATACCCAGAAACAGCGCGTCGATCAGCGGCACCGACCGATAGAAACCGTAAAGAATACTGAGGCCGAGCATCACGACCGCGCCAGGCAGCACGAATAGGATGCCGGCGACGAGACCACCCGCCGTGCGATGCAGCAGCCAGCCGATATAAATGGCCAGCTGTTGGGCCTCCGGACCTGGCAGCAGCATGCAATAATTCAAAGCGTGCAGGAACCGCCGCTCGCCGATCCAGCGACGCTTCTCCACCAGTTCCGTATGCATCAGCGCGATCTGGCCGGCAGGCCCGCCGAAGCTCAAAAGACCGATCTTGGCCCAGACCCTGGTTGCCTCAGCGAAGGTTGGCGCGGCGGGTATACCGGCGGCGGTGTCTGTCGCAGCGGTGATCGACATCGCGACTCCTTACGCCAATTTCTGTACCGAAGGCCAGTTGTGCGTCTCCTCAGTCGCATCCCGGCTCCAGCGGTAGAAGGCATCATAAAGCAGCATACCCGCATCGAGCTGTTCGAGGTCGTCGCGATACATCCGCGACAGACCGAGTGATGCGGCAAGGAAACCTGCCGCCTGCGGCGCGAGATCGAGCCGCGCCGTATCTGCCGCTCGCACGATCAACGCCAACCGGCCCAACGCCTCCGACGTAAGTCCAAATTCCTCGATCATGGTGTCGAAGGTGCAGCGTTCGCCACGGTGGCTCCAGAACACATCGTCGATATCGAACGGCGTTGCATGGAAACGTTCGGCGACATCAAGCACCTCCGACGACGCGACGAACAGAAAGACGGCGCTCGGATCGACGAACCGGCGGATCAGCCAGGGACAGGCCATGCGGTCCACCTTCGGACGCGCACGCGTGACCCAGACTGTATACCCAGCCACGTCCCGCTGCGGCAGCTTGTCGGAATTGACCAACAGGCCCTTGGCTGCGCGCCAACCCTCGAATCCTCCTTCCAACGTCTCGGCCTTCGCTCCCAACTGACGCAGCCATGCCGCCGCCCCCTGGCTGAGCTTCAATCCTTTCTGGCAGACGACGACAACGTGATGACCAACACATTCGGTGGCCCACTCGGCCACCGTCAAGGCATCCCGACGGACAGCGCCCGGCAACAACCGCGGATCGCCTTTGAAGTCCTCCGCGGAGCGGACGTCGATGATGGTCGGCGCCGTGGACAGCCCGACCAAGCGAATCAATTGCGATATGGTGATTTCTGTATTTGACGGCATGAGCGTCCATCCCGTGATTGGGAGTATGGACGCGATGTTTGGGCTGCCGCCTCACGGGGTAATCGCGATCAACCCCTTGAGTGCGATCTTACGCGCAACGCTCCTGAACCGCAAGCTATGCCGCCGCGCTAGCCTGCACCGGTACGATCACCCGCTCTTCCAGCAGCACGCTGCGGATATGACCGATGAAGGTTGAACCGTGCGCGAACCAGGCCTTGCCTTCGTCCGACGCGACCATCCGCGCGCGCGATTGCGGACTGTCCCACCAGCTTTCCGTGAAGCCATCGACCGGACCATCGAGCTTAAACGGAGCGATGTCAGCGCGAAATTGCTCCTCGACCACCTCCGATAAGGTAAAGCCCCGCAGCTCAGGTACCGCCTGCGCCATCGGCGCGTGAATGTCGCGCCACTCGTGATGAAATTGCTCGGACGTCAAACCGTCTCGACGCTTGATCACCGATAGCGTCTTGTAACGTGGACGGTTTGCTGACAAGGGCACGACGGCGTACTCCTTGGTCACGAACATACGGATGCCGCCGATAATGGTGCCGCCGTCTGCATGCCAGCGTTTGCCTTCCGCCGATGCACCGGCGGCTGCCCGCGCCTCCAGGCTATCGAACCATACTTGCGCAACGCCATCGAACTCACCCATCGGCAGAACCGAAACATCGGGACGCGATTGCTGCTCGACAATGGCGGACACCGCGTAACCCCGCAGCCCGGGCACCGCATGGCACATCGGCACATGCACATCGAGCCAATGCCGGACGAAATCCTCACGCGACAACCCCGGTTTCCGCGCCAAAAACGAAATCGATTTGATCAAGGCAGCCTCCCGTGTTCTTGTTGCTGAAAGGCTAGCACAGGATGCGATCGCGTCCACAGACGATGCATACAAAAAACGGCCGGTGCCGCACGCCGGCACCGGCCGTTAAGCCAATCGGCGCATTGCGTTCTGCGCCAGGGAATAACTTGAATTAAGTCAATGACGCCGCCAGTTTGCGGAAGCGTTCAAGTTGATCCGCCTTCAATTCGCGGTTCTCGTCACGCCCGACGAACACTTTGAACATGATGCCGCCATCAACGTTAAAAAATGCGATGAACGCCGACGATTTGCCGAAGAACGGACGCTCGACGAATGCAACACCACCACAGCGTTCATGGCGCAAGTGTCCATGCAACCCCTTCGGCTGCATCAGGTTGAAGTAGCCGCGGCCGATCTCGCCGCGTGGCACCGCGCCGGAGAATTCGAAGATCGCATCATCTGTATGCACGATCAACGTGACATCGCCCCATGCGGCGATGTCCTGCATGACCGGGACGAACTGGTCGCCCTTGCCGACACGGACCATGCCTTCCGGAAGTGCCTCGATCACCGCCCGTGGCGTCACCTTGCGGTCACGCGCGACGTCTTCGATCACCGCACCGGTGTTGTCGGCCATGAATGCCTTCAGTTCGGCAAGATCGGTGCTCAACATGATCATTCGTCCTTTGAGATCAGATGGATCAGGCTGCTGCGCTGGTGTTGCGCTGGGTCTGCACCACCTCGAAGCCCTCGAACTTCGGATGTTCGAGATAAAGCGAGCCGGACGAGGAGTCGTTGCCAGCACGGGCATGCGCCTTGCGGAACTCCTCGGACTTAGTCCACGCCTCGAAGTTCGCCTTGCTCGACCAAACCGTATGCGACGAATACAGCGTGTGGTCTTCCGCCTCAGGGCCTTTCAACAGATGGAATTCGACGAAGCCCTGCATACGGTCCAGATACGACTCCCGGCTCGCCCAGACGTTCTCGAACGCGCTCTCCGATCCCTTTTTGACCTTGAAGCGATTCATCGCGATGAACATGAAAGTCTCCTGATGTTGCCCGTATTGTTGGGTTTCTTTTACGTCTGAATAGGAAAGAATGAAAGAGCCACGCCCGACGCTGGCGTGGCTCTTCAGCGTTTTCTCGCTGTCTCAAGCCTTCATTTATGCTCCGCCGAAGTGGAATCGCGCTCCCAGCTTGAAGACGCGACCTGGCGCCGCACTCGCCCAAAGCACGTCGTTCTGGCTTGATGTGAAGTCCGCCGCACGCGGAACGGCGTAGGGCCGATAATACTCGTTGAGGATGTTATCGACCGAGAAGTTCACAGTGACGTCGCGGTGCGGCTTATAGGTGATATAGGCATTGAGCAGATCGTACGATGTGCTGGCCAGATAGGTCACCGGGATCTTGGTGTTGGCCTCCACCGATGTCCACTGCATGGCGATCACCAGCTGGTTCTCCAGCAACCGCACGCCGGCTGTGGTCGTAATCTTGCGTGGCTGCACGGTAACGAGGCCGATACCGGTCTGCGTGTTCTCGCCACGCTGGAACGTGGCCGACACGCCAACGAACCAGCGATTGGCATCGTAGAAGGTTTCCGCCTCGAAACCCTCGATGCGGGCGTGGGCGATGTTCTGATATTGGAAGTACAGGTTCGGCACTGGCGGTCCAGCGAACTGCACGCCGTCGATATAGTCGCTGACGTCGTTGCGGAACACGTTGAACTTCGCACGCACCGAGTCGCCTGCAGTGAAGAGATCATTCTTCTTCACGTTGATGCCGAATTCCTTGTTCTTGCCGACCTCCGGTCGCAGATTAGGATTGGGCAGGAAGCAGAAGAAACCGCGCGAGCCGTCCGCGCAGCGCGACGTATCGCCCTGCCCCGGCCCCGAGGCAACGTGTGAACCATCGACCAATGTCTCGGTGATCGACGGCGCGCGATAGCCTTCGGCATAGCTGACATAGGGCGTGACCACATGGGTCGGCAGCAATGCCAGCGTCACCTTCGGCGAAAAACGGTCGCCATCCGTGGATATGGCTCCCGAGCTCAGATGATAGTTATCGTAGCGGACAGCGCTGACGAGATCGAACCAGTTCGCGTAGCCAACCTTCCACTGGGCGAAGGCTCCGGACACGGTGCGACGCCCGCCCGGCGTCGTCGCGTTGGAGTTACCGCTGAAATCCGTCGTCTTCACGTCGTCCTGGAACAAATCGCCGCCATAGGTGACCGCGTGCCGCCAGTCGCCATGCTCGAAGCGCGAGGTATTGTGCAGATCGAAGCCGAGGGTATCGATCACATAGCTACGTGAATCGCCGATGCAGCCCGAGATCGCGTTGCCTGGCAAACCGCGCAACGCGCAGGCCGTCCCGAACGCGGGAGCCGTAGACGTATGGGCAATCTTGGTCTGATCGCTCTCGGTGCGATTCCAGTAGATCTTCGCGTCCCAGTCGAACAGCTTGTCCTCGGGGCGCTGATACTTCCAGCCAAGGCTCGTCTGATAGTTCTTGACGTTGGTGGCGTAGATTGACGTGCCGTTGCCTGCGGTGCCGGGCTGCGAGAACGGCAAGCCGAGCGCACGCCGCGGCTGGCCGACGTCGTAGTCGAAATCCTGGAAGATACCGCCGAGCTTGATCTCATGGCCGTCGGCCGGACGCACGGTCGCCTTGGCGATCGCGCTGCCGGTCTTGTTGGCGGAGTTCTCCACCGTCACGCCCATGCCGTCCTTGTAGTTCGACTGCGCCGTCCACGAACCGCCCGCAAACAGGTCGACATTCGGATTGACGCGCACGCCGCCGAACCCCGACACCATGCCACGCATGTTGTTCGTGCCGCCCATCACGCCCCATTCGGTGCCCCAGCGCTCGCCTGGACGCACGACATCATCGATATCCTTTGTGCGGAACGAGACCACGCCGCCGATCGCGCCTGAGCCGTAGATATTCGCGGTCGGGCCGCGCACCACATCGACGCCGCCAACCAATTCCGGATCGAGGAAGAACTGACCGTTCGCACTATGTGCCGTGCGCTGGTAGTTCTGGCGCGCACCGTCAACGACCACAGCGACGCGGCCGAAATCCTGCAGGCCGCGAATGTTCACCGAAGTCGCCGGATCGTCACCGCGGTCCTGCAACGAGACACCAGGAACTGCATACAGAACGTCGCCGAGACGTTTCGGCTGGATGCCCTGAATCTGTTCGAGCGTGACGACACTTACCGGCGCGAGCGCATCGACTGCCCGCTCTTCGGTTTTGGTGGCGGCGACAGTAATGGTGTCGAGCGACTGGGTCGAACCCTGCACCTGGGCATTGGCATTCAGCGCCTGCGCAGGCACGACTTGTGCGACCTGTTGCCGCTTCTTGCGCTTGGCGCTGCTTTGTTTTGCGCTCTGCGTCGCC
Organism: Afipia sp. P52-10; assembly: GCF_000516555.1. NCBI lineage: Bacteria > Pseudomonadati > Pseudomonadota > Alphaproteobacteria > Hyphomicrobiales > Nitrobacteraceae > Afipia > Afipia sp. P52-10. The sequence continues at coordinate 154,185 of NZ_AZSJ01000004.1, forward strand.
TGCGTCACTTCGCCCTGCTGAGCGAACCCCGCTGAACTGCAGCAGACACCGACCGCAAACGCAGACACGCCTACAAGGAGCGCGCGCGCGCTCCTGGCCCCATTAGCCATCGTCAATTCCCCAAGCCGTCGTCTTTAAAGCCGTCTTTTCAACTGGCCGCGGCTGGCGGGCGGCCACACGAGGTGGCGCTTGCTGGCTAACGGATGCGTCTCCCCGGACGCATAACCAATCAAGGTCTTGGTACTTGGCAGGCCTCGCGAAATCAACCGAACGGAACCGACATTAAAACGATTGTAAAGTGGAAGGCTTGGAGTTGGCGCAGAGGGAAACCTATAAAGACCACGATGCTTCTCTCTCCGGACATGATGAGCTTGAGCCAGACATCTTCACACGGCGCACCGGCGAGCAGTACCGATGGCGGCAATGCAGCATCGGCCGGAAACGACAGCCGGGCCGTGCCGTTGCGCGGCAATCGTTTCGACAGCCGCGATATTTTCCAGGCGACTCGCGAAATCATTATCGCTCACGGCGAGGAGACCTACCGGCTTCGCCTGACCGCGCAAAACAAGCTGATCCTGACCAAATGAACGCGATGCGCATACCCTTCTGCCTCAGTGCGGCCGCCGTCGCTCTTGCGGGATTGCTGACGGGCGCCCCCATGCAGGCCAGCGAATTGCGTCATGCCGAGGCGCAGCGGATTGTTGCCGTCGGCGGCGCCATCACCGAGATCGTTTATGCGCTTGGTCTGGAGGACCGGCTGGTCGGCATCGACTCGACCAGCCTTTACCCGCAGCAGGCCCTCAAGCAGAAGGCCAACGTCGGCTACATGCGTCAGCTCTCGGCGGAAGGGGTACTCGGCCTCAACCCGGACCTGATTATCGCCACCGAAGGCGCCGGGCCGAAGGAAACGCTTTCGGTGCTCGCGGCAACGAAGGTACCGATCGTCACGGTACCCGAAACCTTTTCTGAAGATGGAATCCTCGAGCGTATCCGGCTGGTCGCGAGTGAGCTCGGCGCCGAGACGCGGGGAGCCTGCCTCACCCAAGCGGTCGAAAGAGACCTCACCGCGATGCGCAAACTGCGCGAGACCGTCAAGGACAAGCGGCGGGTGATGTTCGTCATGTCGCTCGTCAACGGCCGCGCCATCGTCGCGGGACACAAGACGGCAGCCGACGAAATCATTGCGCTCGCTGGCGGGACCAATGCAATCGACGGCTATGACGGCTACAAGCCGCTCAGCGAGGAGGCGATCGTCGCAGCCAAGCCCGACGCGATCCTGGTGATGCAGCGCGGTACCGATGCCGTCACCTCCGAGATGATCTTCTCCAATGCCGCATTCGCGCTGACACCCGCTGCGAAGGACAAAACATTCATCGCCATGGACGGCCTTTACCTGCTCGGTTTCGGCCCGCGCACCGCCGCAGCGGCGCGCGATCTCGCAGCCGCCCTCTATCCGGCGGTTGCCGGACAAGACACCATGGGCAAGCCGACCATCCTGTCCGTGAACTGCCGGCAATGAGTGCCGCCGAGATTTCCGTGTCTGCTTCCAGCCCCCATACCGCTGCGGCCAAACGCCGCCCCAAAGCCTTTGCCGTGTTCGCAGCGCTGCTGGCGCTGCTCGTCTGCACGGCTCTGCTTGCGGCGACGCTCGGTGCAGCCGGCATCCCGCTCGAGCGCCTATGGCCGGCGCTGGGCTTCGGCGGCGCCAAGGATCCCGCGACCTTCGCCCGAGACCAGCTCGTACTGTGGTCGATTCGCATTCCGCGGATCGCGATCGCGGCGATGATCGGCGCCCTGCTCGCAGTTGCCGGCACCGTCATGCAGGGTCTGTTTCGAAATCCGCTGGCCGACCCGGCCCTGGTCGGCGTATCCAGCGGCGGCGCCTTCGCGGCCGCCTTCACCATCGTCATCCTCGACAGCATGATCGCACCGAACGCCGCCGCCAATGCGTTCGAGCTGCTGCCGCTGGCCGCCTTCGCAGGTTCGTTGATCACGACGCTGCTGCTGTACAAAATCGCCAGCCGTGATGGGCGCACCTCGGTCGCGATGTTCCTGTTGTCGGGTCTCGCCATCGCCGCACTCGCCAATGCCGCCATCGGCCTCCTGATCTTCATGGCGGACGACCGTCAGCTTCGTGACATCTCCTTCTGGTTGCTCGGTTCGCTCGGCGGCGCCACCTGGTCCAAAGCCGCCCTGCTGGCGCCATTCGTCATCATTGCTGGCTTGGTCATGCCGTTCATCGCCCGCGGGTTGGACGTGCTGGTGCTCGGCGAGCAGGAGGCGTTCTACAGCGGCATTAATGTCGAGCGGCTGAAGATGATCAGCATTGTCCTCGTCTCGGCCATGACCGGCGCGGCGGTGGCGATCTGCGGGGTGATCGGCTTCGTCGGCATCGTCGTGCCGCATCTGCTGCGACTCGCCATCGGACCCGGCCATCGCCTGCTCCTGCCCGCCTCGGCGTTGTTTGGCGCGGCGTTGATGGTGTTCGCCGATACGTTTGCCCGCGTGCTGGCGGCGCCTGCCGAAATCCCGGTCGGCATTCTGACCGCGACCATCGGCGCACCGTTCTTCCTCTACATGCTGCTGCGGCAGCGTGCTCTGGTCGGCTCATGAGCCCGGCAATCGAAGTCTCCTCCGCCGGAATGACGATCCGTGGGGCGACGCTGCTGGACGGCATCGACTTCAGCGCGGCTCCCGGTGAGACCGTCGCCATCGTCGGCCCGAACGGCGCCGGAAAGTCCACGCTGCTGCGCATCCTGTCCGGCGACCTATTGCCGACACGCGGAACAGTGCGGATCAAGGGGGCCGAACTGCGCTCGTACGCGCCGGACAAGCTGGCAGCCCATCGCGCGGTGCTGTCTCAGCATGTGACCATCTCCTTTCCGTTTACGGTGGAGGAAGTCGTGCGGATGGGCGCAGGCGAAATCCCTCGCGCCAAAGCGCAGCCGCTTGTGGAGGCGATGCTGAGCGAGATTGACCTCAATGCGTTGCGCCATCGCGAACTGCCAACGCTATCAGGTGGCGAACAGCAGCGTGCGCATTTTGCCCGCGTCCTGCTCCAGCTTGCTGTCGGTGAGGCAAAGCACGGTCCCGGCGTGCTCCTCTTGGACGAGCCGACGTCGAGCCTCGACCTCCGTTACCAGATCAACCTTGTCGAGCTCGGCAAGCGGCGGGCAAAGGCCGGAACGGCCGTCATCGCCATTTTGCACGATCTCAATTTGGCATCGCGCTTCGCCGATCGGATCGTCGTGCTCAGCAAAGGAAGGATCGCGGCGTCGGGTACACCGCGCGAAACGATCACCAGTGCAATGCTGCGCGACGTTTTTGAGGTCGAGACGACCATCGGCCTGATCGGTGACCTGCCTCATGTGCTGCCACAAATCATGCAGCCTGCAAGCGGGCGCCTCTGAGGGACATCACGCCACGCTATTTCTTCGCGGGCTCCTTCTGGTCCTTTTGCCCAACCGGCTCTTTCTTCTCGCCGGCGGCCTTCAACAGGTCCAGTTCCTTGCGCATCGCGGTAACAAGCCCTTTCAGAGACTCGATCTCACGGTTCGCGGCGTCCAGTTTCTGCTGGGCGGCCAGCGACTGTTTCGTCAACGACTGCTGCAGAAAGTTGACGTTGCTCTGAAGGCAGCTCGTCCGCCGCTCCATGGTCTTTTCCGCCGTGCAGATTTCAATGCCCGGCACGTCCTGCGCATACGTGCAGGACGACCACACCACGACTGACAATGCGGGGACCACTTTCAGATATCGCACAACGCCCCCTTTCCTTCCGGCATACCTCAGGGCGAGAACATGCGAACCGCAAACATGTTCCGGTTCGCGATGTCATGCCCAGCCCGAGCGCCTCTCAGGCTCCCGGCTTGATGTCGGCAAATTTCTTGCCTTCCGCAACGATCTTCTCCAGAAGCGGCGACGGCTTGAACTGATCGCCCATCGTCGCCTGGAATTCCTTCATCTTTGCAAGCACCTTGTCGGCCCCGATCTGATCTCCGTAGTACATCAGCCCGCCGCGATAGTGCGGCCAGCCATAGCCGTAACGCCAGATCACATCAATGTCGGATGCGCGGATCGCCTTCTTGTCGGCGAGAATCTGCACACCTTCGTTGATCATCGGATAGAGGCAGCGTTCGAGGATCTCCTCGTCGGAGATCTTGCGGCCGTTGATGCCCTTTTTTGCCATAAAGTCCTTGATGATCTTCTCGGTCACGGGCGACGGCTTGGCATTGCGATTTTCGTCGTAATCGTAGTAACCGGCACCGGTCTTCTGCCCACGGCGATCCATCTCGCAGAGCACGTCACGCAATGTTTCGCCCTTCGAATTCTCCTTGACCCAGCCGATATCGAGCCCGGCAAGATCGCTCATGGCGAACGGTCCCATCGGGAAGCCGAACTCATACAGAACGCGGTCCACGTCCCACGGCATCGCACCCTCAAGCACGAGCTTCTGCGCCTCGACCTGACGCTGCCGCAAGATGCGATTGCCGACGAACCCAGGGCAGACCCCGACCAACGCCGCAACCTTATCGATCTTCTTGGCAAGCTTCATTGAGGTGGCGATCACCTCCTTCGAGGTGTGGTCCGCACGCACGATCTCAAGCAGCTTCATCACATTGGCAGGGGAGAAGAAGTGCAGCCCGATCACCGCCTCGGGACGTTTGGTCGCGGAGGCGATTTCGTCGATATTCAATCCCGACGTGTTGGTCGCGAGGATAGCGCCCGGCTTGCAGATCGCGTCCAGCTTGGCAAACACATCTTTCTTGATGTCCATCCGCTCAAACACCGCCTCGATCACGAGATCGACGTCCTTGAGACTGTTCATGTCCAGCGAGCCCGAGATCAGCTTCATCCGCTTCTCGACATCGTCCTGGGTCAGGCCGCCACGCTGGGCAGTGCGCTCATAATTCTTGCGGATCACCGACAGGCCGCGATCCAGCGCCTCCTGCTTAGTCTCGACGATCTTCACCGGGATGCCGACATTGGCGAAGTTCATGGCAATGCCGCCACCCATAGTGCCCGCGCCGATGATGCCGACCGTATTCACCGGAATCACCGGTGTCTCGTCGGGCACATCCGGAATCTTGGCAGCCTCGCGCTCGGCGAAGAAGGCATGGCGCATCGCGGGCGCCTGCGGTCCGGCATGTAACTCCTGTGACAGCTCGGTTTCACGCTTCAGGCCCTCTTCGAAAGACAGGCTTACGGCTGCCTCGACGCACTTGATGATGTTCTGTGGCGCGTTCATGTTGCGAAGCCGCCGCGCGTTTGCCTTCTTGAAGTTGGCGATCAGGTCCGGGTTCTTGCGGGCGGCCTCGACCTTGTCGGTCAGATCGCGAACCCGCTTGATCCCGCGTTTCTCGGCAACCACCTTCCGGGCAAACGCGATCGCCGTCTCGCGGAGCTTCTCCTCGGGCGCGAGCGCGTCGAAGATGCCGAGCTCAAGCGCCTCCTTCGCCGGCACATGGCGACCGGTGGTCATCATCTCCAGCGCCCGCTCAACGCCGACGATTCGCGGCAATGCCTGTGTGCCGCCGCCACCGGGCAGAATGCCGATGTTGACCTCGGGCAAACCGCAACGGGCCGAGGGCACAGCCACGCGATAGTGGCACATCATCGCAAATTCGAGACCGCCGCCGAGTGCGGTACCGTGCACCGCCGCGATGATCGGCTTGTTGGCGTTATCCATCATCGCTTGGAAGTCCTTCAAACCAGGCGGCTTGCGCGGACGGCCCATTTCGCGGATGTCCGCGCCGGCGATGAAGGTACGGCCATCGCAGCGCACGACAATCGCCTCGACCGTGGAATCGGCCAGCGCCTTGGTCACGGCTTCCTGCAATCCCTCGCGCACGTTCTGCGACAGCGCATTCACCGGCGGCGAATTGACCGAGATCACGGCAACGTTGCCGTCATTCGAAAGGTCGATCACGGAATTGATGGCCGCCATGGCGCGTCTCCTCGTTTTTGAAGCGGTTGTTGTTGCGGAGGACGGCCGCTACAGACAGCAGCGGCCGAGGTCGACAGCAATCTAGGCCATCGCCTCGCAAAGCGATAGCCGTTTCTGCCCTTGGCTGTTCCGCAGAACGAGACACGGTCAGAGGGACGGGCTTGCCTCTAGCTCGACGCAAGCACTGGTCTCGCATCATTCTCGCGGCGACGCCGTTGCAGCAACGCCAGTAACGCCAGCGCCAGCAGCGCGGGAATTGCGAACAGGAATGCGTTTGGCCGGTTTACGCTCGGAACGCTGAGTTGCTCGATCTTATCGCCGGGCTTGAGTTTCAACCGCGCAGCCTCCGATCCTGGCCGCACGGAGGAGATCACCGGTTGCAGCGATAGCCCGCTGACGCCAAGTCCGGCTGCCGCGAGCCGCGCCTGTGCGTCGGCCCCCGCGGCGAGTTGCAGCCGCACCGCCTTGCTCACGTCATCACCGGAAATATCGGTGGTCAGAATCTTGAGCCGCAGCGTGCCGCCATCCGGCGTCGCGTCGATCACCTTCGCGATGCTCGACGCCGGCAGGGTATCAAACGGCGCAACGATCATGTTCATCCAGAACTGCGGACGGAACAGCGTGAAGCAGATCAGGAACAGCAGCGCTGTTTCCCAGAGCCTGTTGCGCGCGAAGAACCAACCCTGCAAGGCAGCAACGAACGCCATCATCGCCAGCGCCCCGCTCCCGACCACGATCAGGAAATGCAGCGGCCCTTCGATGTCGATCATCAGCATCTCGGGATTGAAGATGAAGATGAACGGCAGCAGCAGCGTCCGCAGCTCATACCAGGTCCCCTGCCAGCCGACCTTCATCGGATCGGCACCGGCGATTGCAGCCGCCGCATAGGCCGCGAGTCCCACCGGCGGTGAAACGTCGGCCATCAGGCCGAAGTAGAAGACGAACATGTGCACGGCGATCAGCGGCACCGCCAGGTCATTTTCGGCGGCCAGCTCCACCACCACCGGTGCCATCAGCGTGGCAACCACCACGTAGCTCGCCGTGGTCGGCAGACCGGAGCCAAGAATGACGCAGATGGCCCCCACCAGGATCAGCATGATGACGATCGAGCCGCCGGACAGCGTCTCAACGATCTCCGTCATGACGAGACCGATGCCGGTCAGCGTCACCATGCCGACGAGGATGCCCGCCGTCGCGGTGGCAATGCCGACCGCAGTCATGTTGCGCGCGCCGACGGCAAGACCATCAACAAATTCGCGCCATCCGGTAACGAAGTGAGAACCAAGCTCACTCTCGCCGCGAAACAGCGCAGTCAGCGGGCGCTGCGTCAGAACCACGCCGCCCATGGCCGTCACGCCCCAGAAGGCGGCAAGCCCCGGCGACATCTCCTCAATCATCAAACACCAAACCAACACCACCACTGGAATGACGTAGTGCAACCCCGTGCGGGCGACCTCATAGAAATCCGGCACGGTGACAAATGCCTTGGTCGGATCGTCGGCGGCAAGATCCGGCGTTTTGGCGCGGTTGCGGATCAGCGCAACGTAAACGGCGACCACGACAGCCGAGGCGATCCAGCTCGCCGATTCACCGAACGCCGTCTTTGTCCAGCCGAGGCCGTAGTAGACGATACCGCTGAGGATGATGATCGCGCAGATCGTCATCAGGGCCTTGATCAACCCTTGGCTCAGCGTCCGCTTGCTCTTGCGCTCGATACCACTCATGCCCGCTTTGACCGCCTCGAGATCGACCAGATAAAACAGTGCGCCATAGGTCAGGATCGCCGGCAGAAAGGCGTGCTTGCAGACCTCTGCGTAGGTGATGCCGACATACTCCGCCATCAGGAAAGCGGCCGCGCCCATCACCGGCGGCATCAGCTGGCCGTTCACGCCCGCCGCACACTCGATCGCGCCGGCCTTGACCGGCGGATAGCCCACGCGCTTCATCAGCGGGATGGTGAAAGTTCCGGTGGTGACGACGTTGGCGACCGAGGAGCCTGAGATCAGTCCGGTCAAGCCGGACGATACCACAGCCGCCTTCGCCGGGCCGCCGCGAAACTTGCCGAGCAGTGCGAACGACAGCTGAATGAAATAGTTGCCAGCCCCTGCCTTATCCAGCAATGCACCGAACAGCACGAACAGGAAGATGAAATTGGTAGAGACGCCGAGTGCAACGCCGAACACCCCCTCCGATGTCAGCCAGAAATGCGAAGCCGCGCGCGACAACGAAGCGCCGCGATGCGCCATCAATCCAGGCAGATAAGGTCCCAGAAAGACGTACAGCAACGACAGGATGGCGATGATCGGCATCCATGGCCCTTCGGCACGGCGCGATGCCTCCAGCAGCAGCACCACGCCGACGACGGCAGCAAGGATGTCCCCCTGGGTCGGCAGACCGGGGCGGCCGGAAATCTCGCGGTAAAACACGACGAGGTACAGCACCGCCGCGATCCCCATCGCCGCCAACAGCCAGTCGAAGAGCGGAACGCGATCGCGCGGCGATGTTTTCAGCGCGGGATAGCAGGCAAATGCCAGCAGCAACGCGAAGCTCAGATGGAATGAGCGCGCCTCGGTGTCGCCGAAGATGCCGAAGCCCAGCATGTAAGGCAAAGGCGAGGCGTACCAGATCTGGAACAGCGACCATGCGATCGCCACAGCATAGATCAGCTTGCCGGCAAACCCCGATGGCGTGCGGGCCCCGGTATCGGCTTCCGCGACCAGCGCCTGTAGATCGACATTGGCTGGGGCAGCATTGGCAGCCATCGTCTCACCCCCGTTTGGAATCCATTCCCGTATGGAAGGCTGGCGCGAAGCGCGGCTGCGCCTCGCACCGGCTGCTTGGATTGTCGCCTACTTGATCCAGCCCTTCTCCTTGTAGAATTTCTCGGCGCCGGGATGCAGTGGCGCCGACAAACCGTCCTTGACCATCTTGGCGGGCTCGAGATTAGCAAAAGCCGGGTGCAGCTTCTTGAACTCCTCGAAGTTGTCGAAGGTCGCCTTGACGACGTTGTAGACCACCTCGTCCGGCACCTTCGCCGAGGTGACGAGGGTCGCCAGCACGCCATAGGTCTCGGTCGGATTCGGATTGTTGGAATACATGCCACCGGGGATCGTCGCCTTCGCGTAGTAGCTATTCTCCTTGAGCAGCTTGTCCACCGCCGGTCCAGTGAGCGGCACGAGCTTGGCGCCACAGGTGGTGGTCGGGTCCTGGATGTTGGCGCTCGGATGGCCGACGCCATAGAAGAAGCCATCGATCTTGTTGTCGCATAGCGCGGGGCCATGCTCGTCGGCCTTCAATTCGCTCGCCAGCGAAAAGTCCGCCAGCTTCCAGCCCATCTCCTTCAGCAGTTCCTCCATCGAGGTCCGGGTGCCGGAGCCGGGATTGCCGACATTGAAGCGTTTGCCCTTGAAGTCCTCGAACTTGGTGACATTCGCTTCCTTGCGGGAGAGCACCGTGAACGGCTCGGGATGCACCGAAAACACCGCGCGCAGGTCGCCGTAGGGGCCGCCATCCTTGAACGACTTTTCGCCTTTCAGGGCCTGATACTGGGTATCCGACTGGGTCATGCCGAAGTCGAGCTCGCCGCCGCGGATGGTGTTGATGTTGAAGGCCGAGCCGCCAGTGGACTCGACCGAACAGCGAATGCCATGCGTCTTGCGATCCTTGTTCACCAGGCGGCAGATCGCACCGCCGACGGCATAATAGACACCCGTCACCCCGCCGGTTCCGACAGTGACGAACCGTTGGGCCTGCGCGTGCGCCGGAGCGCTCGCAAACACGGCAGCCGTACCGGCCGCAGCCAACGCCATGGTCAACAGCTTCGATGTCATCTCCCACTCCTTACCTGTGACCCGCCGATCTCGGCGGCCTGATTGTGATTTCCGTTATCCCCAAGGAGGCCCTGCCCCGTGTCACGGCTCACGCCGCCTTGATCTCTCATCTCTCCCGCAGCGCTGATCGCGCCAGGTCGTATCTCAACCGCAATGAATGGTTCCACCAGACGGATCGGCTAGCAAGTCGCATGCCGCAGGCGTTCCAGCCATGCTGGACCGGTGTTGCAATTTGCTCGGTTAGGATATCAAACACCCCCGACAACGCACTCTGCGAACTTGCATTCTGCATTCCTACTGTGGATTAAAGAACCTCGCCAATGGTCGAACCTCGCCGCCGCCTCGCCGTCGCCCGCTTCTGGTATGAGGGCAATTCCTTCAGCCCGGCACTCGCCGATCGCGCCGCTTTCGAGCGCCGCGAATGGAACAAGGGTCAGGAGGCGCTGGACCGCGCTGCTGAGGAAAGCGAGCTGCGAGCCGTGATCGAGTTCAAGGCGAAGCACCCGGACTGGGACGTCACCGTGTTCCGTTGCGCCTCAGCCTCCCCGGCCGGTCAGATCGACGACGAGATCTTCACGGCATTTCTGGAGGAGACCGTCGCCGATCTCACGGGCAAGACGTTCGACGCCATCTACCTGTCCCTGCACGGAGCCGGCGTAACCACCACGCGCGAAGATCCGGAGATCGATCTCCTGCGGGCCATCCGCAACGTTCAGCCGGACGTGCCGATCGGCGCAAGCTTCGACATCCACGGCAACCTTGCAAACGCGCTGGCGCAATACCTGACCACGGCTAGTGTGTACCGCACCTACCCGCACATCGACATGCGCGAGACGGCCTGGCGTGTGCTGGACGTGCTGGAGCGCACGGTCGCAGGCCAGGTGAGGCCGGTCTGCCGTATCCTCAACGAGGGGCTGCTGCTGCCGAGCTTCAACATGCGCACCAAGGAAGGACCGATGCGGGACCTGGAGGAGTTTACCGCGAACCTGCGCAAGGATCCGGCCGTGCTGGAAGCCACCCTGTTCGGCGGCTTCCCGTTTGCCAACACGCCCGGCACTGGCGGCTGCGCCCTGGTGGTGACCGACGGCGACGCAGCCAAGGCCGACGCCCTTGCCCGCACCATCCATGACGAGATGAAACGGCGACAGCCGGACTTCATGATCTCACTGCCAAGCGCTGCGGACGGCATCGCGCGGGCGCTCACCTCGAACAAGCCGGGCCTGCTTGCCATCACCGATCCTGGCGACAATCCCTACTCCGGCGGCATCAACGATACCCCGGAGATGTTGCGCGCCCTGGTTGCGGCCAAACCCACGCGACATGTGGTGTTTGCGGCGATCACCGATCCCGATGTGGTGGCAATGGCACGCAAGGCCGGTGTCGGCGGCACGCTGACAGGCATCGAGCTTGGCGGCAAAATGATGAAAGATTATGGCCCGCCCGTGCAGCTCGACGCCGAGGTCGTCAAGCTAACCGACGGCGTCTACCGCAACATTGGCCCGATGGAGACGGGTATCGAACTGCGCTGCGGCAACAGCGCGGTCCTCAAGAGCGGCAACATCAGCATCATCGTCACTGAATTCGTGACGCCCGCCAATGATCCGGCGTTCTTTCACCTGCACGGCATCGACATCGAAAAGGAGCGCTTGCTGTGCGTGAAGGCCAAGAACCACTTCCGCGCCGCATTCGACTCCCTCTGCACGGAGATCATCGACATCGACGCGCCGGGACCGGCATGCCTCGACATGAATATGCTGCCGTTCATTCCGGACCTGAAGGCCAGAATTCCGAACTAGGCCAATGGCCGTCCTCGCTATCGCCAAGGACGGCCACAGGCACGTCTACTCCGGCTTCAGGCCCGCGAACTCGATCGCCTTCTTCCACTTGACGTTTTCGTCGGCGATCAGTTTCGCCATATCCTCCGGCGAACCGCCAACCGGATCGGCGCCGAGCTTGCGCATGCGAGCGATCATGTCCGGGTCAGCCATGTACTGGTTCACGCTCTTGTTGACGCGGGTGATGATGTCGGCGGGCGTCTTCGCGGGAGCCGCGATCGTGAACCAGGACGACGCCTCGTAGCCCGGCACGCCGGCTTCGGCCACCGTCGGGACGTCCGGCAACTCCGGCCAGCGCTTGGCTGTGGTGACGGCCAGGGCGCGCAGCTTGCCACCTTCGACGAACGGCTGCACCGCCGGCAGATTGTCCAGCGACATGTCCACGCGACCACCCATGACGTCGGTCAGGGCCGGCGACGAGCCGCGATATGGAACGTGCACGAGATCGATGCCGGCCATCGATTTCAGAAGTTCAGTCGCCACATGGCCGGTCGAGCCGTTGCCCGGCGTCGCAAATGACAGCTTACCCGGATTGGCCTTGGCCAGCGCGATGAATTCCTGCAGCGTCTTCGCCTTCACGTCCGGATTGACCGAGATCAGGTTCGGCACGCGGGCGATGACGATCACCGGAGCGAGGTCCTTCGCGCCGTCGAACGGCTGGCTCTTATAGATGTACTGGTTGATGACATGCGGGCCCGGCGTGCCGATGACGAAGGTGTAGCCATCCGGATCCGCCTTGGCGACGCTGTCGGCGCCAATATTGCCCCCCGCCCCGGTCTTGTTCTCGACGATGAACTGCTGGCCGTATTCTTCCGAAAGCTTTTGCGCGATCAGCCGGCCGAGAATGTCGGTCGTACCGCCGGCGGAGAACGGAACCACCACCTTCACCACCCGGGTCGGCCATTGGGTCTGCGCACGCGCAGTGCCGATGAGCGGCAGCGATAGCGCAGCCGCCCCCGCCGCGAGCACGGAACGGCGGGTCGGCGCGACCTCGGATTTGACATCAGAACGCATGATACTCTCCTAGACTACTCCGCGCGGGAGGCGCGCAGACTCAAGGCGTCTGTAGCAAACAACGCCGCCCGCCGCTTGAGAAATCGGTCGAACGCGCCGACAAAGCTATCGCAGGCCTCGTCGCCGATTTCGAGCGATAGTGCGGCCATCCCGCGCCTTGCCAAATAAATGCCTTGTTCCAGCAGGTCGAAGAACATCAGTTCCTTGATGCGCTGATCCTGACCGGCAAGGTCCGCGTTGGAGCGAACCGGCCCCTCGGTGCCGTGCAGCGTAAACAGCGAGCCGATGCCGGTGACGCACAGCGGCGCCCGGTGCTCGCGGCACATCGCCTGCAGCCGCCGCCGCAACGCCTCACCTCGTGCGTTGACCGCATCCAGCGCCTCCTGCGTGACCACTTGGGTCATCGCAGCAATACCTGCCGACATGGTGATGACGTTGTTGTTGAAGGTGCCTGCATGGCCGAGCGCACCGGGCAGACGCGGATCGAAGCGCTGCATCAGATCGGCGCGACCGCCAAATGCGCCGAACGACATGCCGCCGGCGACATATTTGCCGAGCGTCATCAGATCCGGCGTGATGTTAAAGCGCGTTTGCAAGCCGCCCGGCGCAAGTCGCGAGGTCATCACCTCATCGAACACCAACAGCGCGCCAATCCGCTGTGTCTCTCGGCGGAGCGTATCCAGGAAGTCCTGCTCGGCCGGAATACAGCCGCCTGACCCCTGCATCGGCTCGACGATCACGGCGGCAAGTTCATCGGCGTGCTGCGCGATCAGCTTCGCCGCCATCTCCGCGTCATTGTAGGGCGCGAATATCCAGTCGAAGGGTACGTTGACCGGATTGACGGCATCCTTGAACACGAACACTGAGCCGTGATAGCCGCCATCGAACGCCATGATCTTCTTGCGGCCGGTGGCGATGCGCGCCAGCGTCAACGCTAGCAAGGTCGCCTCGGTGCCGGAGTTGGTGAAACGCAGCAACTCCATCGCCGGGAATCGCTGGCTGACAAGCTGGGCGAACTCCGCCTCCAGCCGCGTGTGCCCTGAGAGACTGAGGCCGCCTGCAACCGCCATCTTGATCGCATCCCCGATCGCCGGATTGGAGTGACCTGCAAGGCCTGCGGTATACTCGCCCATGAAATCGTAATAGCGATGGCCATCGGCATCCCACACCCGGCAACCCTCGCCACGCACGATCGTCAGTGGAAACGGCTCGTGAAACAGCACGGTGCGCGTATTGCCTCCGGGCATGACCTCGACGGCCTTTTGATACTGCGCCGCGCTCGCAGGATTGCGGGCTACAAAATCGGCGCGGGCCTGTTTGACGGCGTCATCGAGGGCGGCGTCGGAGATCAGGTTCTCGGCGAGGCTCATGGCGTTGTCCTTCTTGTGCCCGCCGAGGATGCAATGAACGGTTTTGCGTCGCAAGAGCGCTGCGCCCACTGCTTGCGACAACCTGCTGCACGCCATAGGGCCACGCACGCATCCGCTTCGCCGCAACCAACACCGCATGAGCGATAAATAACGGTGAGGACGCTGCGCATGTTTCGCTCTGCGAGACTAACGACGCCCAATCAAGCAGGACGTCTTTGCTTCGAAGCGATCGCCACGCGATTTTGCTCGCATTCGGTCATCGGGTGGTATTCACCTGCACCGAAGACGCGCTAATCTGCGGCAAGCGCCACACGCCGAAGTGGCTCACCGAACAATGCAAGGGTGGAGGAACTCGTATGTCTCAGGGGTTTGGTCGATGGTTAAAGGTCGGTGCGCTGGGGATCGCGCTTGCGCTATCGAGCCAAGCGTCTGCGCAAACCGCCGAGAAGCCGCAATATGGCGGTACGCTCGAAGTCTCTACTATCTTCGCCACCCTGTCGGCTCTCAGCTTCGATCACAAGGATTGGCCCTGGAAGATCAATCACGATGCCGGCACGATCTACGAACAGCTGCTGGTCGCCGACCTTTCGAAGAGCAAGAAGAATGGCGGCCCACACTCGTTCACCGCCGACTCGTGGTTGCCGAACGACGCCGTCAAGGGCGAGTTGGCGGAAAGCTGGACCATCCAGGACAATCCGCTGGCGATCGTCTTCAAGCTCAAGAAGGGCATCATGTTCCAGGCCAAGCCTGGCGTGATGGAAGCGCGCGAGCTGACCGCGGACGACGTCGTGTTCAGTTATTATTATCGTTACAACAGCCCGCGGCGCCTCGAAGGTCTGTTCGACGAAGTTACCAAGGTTGAGGCGCTCGACAAACACACCGTCGCCTTCTACCTCAACAAGTACATGGCCGACTGGCCTTACCGCATCGGCTACGGACACAACTCCTCGATTATGCCGAAGGAAGTGGCGGATGCGGGCGCCTCCGACTGGAAGAATGCCACCGGCACCGGCCCCTTCATGCTGGAGAACTACGTCTCCGGCAACGCGCACACCTACGTCAAGAACCAGAATTACTGGGACAAGGAGAAGATCGGCGATACGGAGTACAAGCTGCCGTTCATCGACAAGATCGTCTATCGCATCATCAAGGATGACTCGACGCGGATGACCGCGTTCCGCACCGGCAAGCTCGACATCATGGAGGTCGTGCGCTGGGAGGAGCAAGAGGCACTGAAGAAGGCCAATCCGGCCATCAAATTCAACAACTGGGTCTCCTCCTACGCGACCATGCTGGTGCTGCGCACCGATACCAAGCCGTTCGATGACATCCGTGTGCGGCGCGCGCTGAACATGGCGATCAACAAGGAGGAGATCGTCAAGTCATTCTACAACGGCAATGCCGAACTGTTCGCCTACCCGATGCATCCGGACTTCATCGGCTATTATGAACCGCTGAGCGCGATGCCGGATTCGGTGAAGGAGCTGTTCACCTACAATCCGGACAAGGCCAAGAAGCTGCTTGCCGAAGCCGGCTATCCGAATGGCTTCAGCTTCAAGGTCCAGGTTTCCTCCGGCAGCCCCGTGTTGATGGACCTGCTGCCGCTGATGGCCGCCTATCTGGAGCAGGTCGGCGTCAAGATCGAGATCCAGCCGATGGAATACACCTCGTTCCTTTCGGTGATGACCACCAAGACGAATGCTCCGGGCTATCTCATGCAAATCGGCCACACCACGCCGCTGCTGGCGTTGCGCAAGAACTTCGTCACCGGCCAACGCTGGAATCCGTCCATGTGGTCCGACCCGGAGTTCGACAAGAAGATGGATGCCGTCGATCAAGAACGCGACGAAGAGAAACGCCAAGTCATGGTCCGCGAGCTGACCCGCGAGATTCTCGATAAGGCCCCGCACATCTGGATGCCGACGGCCAAGGCCGCAACCGCCTGGTGGCCCTGGGTGAAGAACTACAATGGCGAACTAACCGCAGGCGCCGTTCGTCCTGGACCAATCTACTCGCGCTTGTGGATCGACCAGGAGCTGAAGAAGAAGATGGGCTACTGAGCCTGCTTCGCTCCAGACCCGTGAACGCCCGGCATAGGCCGGGCGTTTCTCTTTAGCCGCACGAGGCATGACAAGGCCGGCTACGAGGCTGGCTGCTGGGCAAGGCTGCCGTTGCATCCCGCAGTCTGGTTGCCGCCGCCGGTTTGTTGCATCATGCGTATCGGCCAACGAAGAAGGAAACGCCCATGTCCGACACCGCCGCTTCGCTCAATCCCGGGACCCAGCGCAACTTCCTGCAGGAGCGTGTCGTACATGGCCGGCCCGCGGCCGAGGTGATCGTCGAGGAAGCCGCTAAGCTCGGCAAGTCGCGCGTCTTCCTCACCACCAGCGGCTCGCTCGCCGGCGACAACGCCCTCCCCGGCGAAATCGGCCGCGCCCTCGGCAACAAATTCGCCGGTCTCTATTCCGGCATCACCGCGCACACGCCGCGGCAGTGTGTGATCGATGGCGCCGCGGCTGCGCGCGTGGCCAACGCCGATCTGCTGGTCGCTGTCGGCGGCGGCTCTGTGGTCGATGCGACCAAGGCCATGCTGCTGTGCCTGTGGCACAATTTGACCGAGACCAAAGACATGGACCCATACCGCGGTGGCCGGCAGGGCGATCCGAGTCACTATCCGGCGGACGCTGCGGGCCGGATCCGCATGCTGGCGGTGCCGACCATGTTCTCGGCAGCCGAGTTCACCTGGTATGCTGGCGTCACTGAGCCTGCGCGGCTGGTGAAAGAGTCGTTCGCCAACCCATTGTTCGTTCCGCAAGTGGTGGTGCTCGATCCGGCGGCAACCCTCGCCTCGCCGATTCCGAACCTGCTTGCGACGGGCATGAAGGCGATCGATCATGCGGTGGAGCGGCTATGTGCGCCGAATGCCCCGCCGCTGGCCGACGCTGCGTCGACTTCGGCGCTGAAACTGCTCTACACGTCGTTGCCGCAGCTCGGCGGTGCGCACGACGATCTGAAGCTGCGAATGGACTGCCAGTTCGGCATGTGGCTGTCCATCTTTGGCGGGACCAGCGGCGTACCGGTCGGAGCCAGCCACGCGATCGGCCATGTGATCGGCGGCTATGGCGTCCCGCACGGTCACACGACCGGCGTCTGCCTGCCGTCGGTGCTGCGCTGGAACTATGACGCGAACGCCGAACGACAGGCCCATGCCGGCGCCGTGATTGGTGTTTCCGGCGACAAACTCGCCGATGCAGTGCTCGCTTTCGCCACCAAGCTCGGCGTGCCGACGCGGCTCCGCGATGTCGGCATAAAGCGCGACCAGCTCGGTGATATCGCCGAGAAATCGCTGCGCGATCCGCCGATGAAGACCAACCCAAAGCCAGTGACGTCGGCCGCACAGATCATGGAGATTCTCGAACTGGCGTGGTGAGCCCTTATCGGCATCATTTTATCCAAAGCGGGCACCACCTTTTAGGATCGTACCTGCGCTCACGCCGCAATCAGCAGCGGCGCGCCGTGCGACAGGCGGATATCCAGCACGATCGCCGCCGGCCCGCGCAGCACCAGCGACATCGGCCCCTCGCCGCGGCGACCGATGTGCTCCTGGGCAGCAGCGTCGCCGACCAGCATGATCACGGTCTCGCCAATCGTGACGCGAGCACCGCCTCCATCCTCCGTGACGGCCTGCGGACCGGCAAGCGCGGCATAGCGCGCAGCGCTCGCAGCAACATCCCGGCATGCCACTGTGACCGACGCGATGCCTGTCGCGCCGTTGGCGTGGCTGCGCATCTCGCCCTCCGGAACGCGCAGGCTCCGCGGCGTAACATCGCCACACCAGAACGGCAGATCCGTGGTCTTCGGCCGAACGATTTGCCAGTCGAGCCGTGCGCCATCCGGCCTCAGCCGTCCGCCAGCGATCGGACCATCAAGATCGAGGCCACGGCCCCTCGCCGCCGCGACATCACGCGCCGTATCGCCCGGCAAAAGCGCAAAGTCGACGAAACCTTCGCCGCCCTTCGATAGCACCTGCCACCAGCGAACCTCCGGCGCGGCTTGTCGATAGGCAATCAGCTCGAAATAGGCGCCGTCCGCGAACACCACCAAGGCATTGTGCGACACGCCGCCATGATGCACCCCGCCCGGATAAACCGTGAAGCCGAGCGCCCGATAATCGGCAGCCGCTGCGTCGAGGTCCGCGACAGCGATCACCATGTGGTCCAGCACAAATCCCATTATAATCCCGGTTATCCGACGCTCGACACTGATCGTTGATGCTTTGACGTGGTCTCCGGCCTTGCGACAAGCGTAAGAACCGCGCATCATCAAAGCCTGTTTGGCATGATCTGCTCCGAAAGCGGAAAGTCCGCTCTGCGGGATCATGTCCGATCATCCAATCAAAAGCCACCGCGGACAAGCGGGATATCGGGGAGATACGCCGTGTCAGCATCACCTTGGGCCTTCAAAAGCGCATCCGAGATCGTGGCCGCCTTGGCCGACCGGACCGTCTCTGCCGTCGAATTGACGCAGGACGTCATCAACCGCATCGAGAAGCACGACAACGACATCAATGCGATCTGTGTCCGCGACTTCTCGCGTGCGATGGATGCAGCACGCGCCGCCGACGCGGCCCGAGCTCGCGGGGTATCCCGGCCATTGCTAGGCATCCCGATGACCATCAAGGAATCCTACAATCTTGCCGGCACGCCGACGACGTGGGGGTTCGTGGCCCAGAAGAACTTCGTTGCGGCCGATGACGCCCTGGCCGTCCAGCGCGTGAAGAACGCCGGCGCTGTGATTGTCGGCAAAACCAACGTGCCGGTCGGCCTCGGCGACTGGCAGAGCTACAACCCGATCTATGGTGTCACGAAGAACCCCTACGACACAACCCGCACACCCGGCGGCTCCTCCGGCGGGTCATCGGCGGCGCTTGCTGCCGGCTACGGTCCGCTCTCGCTCGGCTCCGACATCGGCGGCTCACTGCGCGTTCCCGCACACTATTGCGGCGTTTGCGCCCACAAGCCGACCCTGGCGCTGGTTCCCTCGCGCGGCCATACCCCGCCGCCATTCCCGCCGCTGCCTGTCGATCGCGACCTCGCCGTGGTCGGCCCCATGGCACGCACCGCCAGTGACCTCGCGTTGCTGCTCGACGTCATCGCCGGCCCCGACGAGATGGAGAGCGGCGTCGGCTACCGGCTCGCGCTGCCGCCGCCACGGCATCTCAGCCTGCAGACGTTCCGTATCCTGGTGCTCGATACGCATCCGCTGCTGCCGACAGATTCGAGCGTCCGCACAGCAATCGACACCCTCGCTGGGAATCTCACCAAAAGCGGCGCGACCGTCCAGCGTCAGAGCAGCCTACTACCGGATCTGGCAGGAGCCGCGCGACTGTACATGCACTTGCTGCTTTCGTTCCTGGCCGTCAGCTTCCCGTCCGAAACCGTCGCCCGCGCCGCTGAAAACGCCGCCAAGCTCGATCCGAAAGATACGAGCCTTGCTGCCGAACGGCTGCGCGGCATCGTACTCAGTCACCGCGAATGGGTGGCCGCCGATGGCGCCCGCTTCGCACACCGTGCGCAGTGGCGCGCGCTGTTCAAGGAGTTCGATGCGGTGATCTGCCCGATCATGCCGACGGCCGCCTATCCCCACGACCATTCGCCGGATCAAGGCTCTCGCATCCTGCTCATCGATGGCAAACCATATCCCTATTCGGATCAATTGGTATGGCCGGGCGTTGCGACCATGCCCGGCCTGCCGGCAACCGCGATTCCGATCGGAACTTCGCCGGGGGGCCTGCCGATCGGCGCGCAGATCATCGGACCATGGCTTGAGGATCGCACCACCCTCAAGCTCGCCGAACTGATCGAGATGGCGTTTGGAGGTTTCGTACCGCCGAAGGCCTTTGCCGATTAATACCGCAATGGTGTTCGGATGCGGATGAATTCAGGGAGGCGCACATGGGTTTTCTGACCGAACAGGAAATTGCTGAGCTGAACCCTTCCGAGCTGTTACCGCATGCAACGCCGATCCCGACTCAGATCGTCTCCAGCGATGAGTACACGCCGCCACCGCAGAGTGCGCAGCAGCAGGAGGTCGAGGCGCGTCTGTTGGCCATGGCCGACGATCTCGGCCGCAAGCAAGGGCTCAGCCGACGGCAGTTCTTTCAGAGCGCTGCCGGGATGGCCGCGGGCTTCGTCGCATTGAACGATACCTTCGGCGCCGTCTTCGATGCGAGCCGCGCCGAGGCAGCAACACCAGAACTGGCACAGCAGCGCGCCGAGGCGCTGAAAGACCAGTTCATCATGGATATGCACACGCATTTCCTGCGCGACGACACCCGGCTCGAGAATTTCGTTCGTTCGCGCGAGGCGGTCGGCAAAGCCGGCTGGAATCCAGCGCTGGTCGACAAGCCGCAGACGCTCGATGATCTCAAGTTCAACAACTACTTCAAGGAAATCTATCTCGATAGCGACACCAAAATCGCGCTGATCTCCTCGTCACCATCGGAAATCCCGCGCGACTGGTTTCTCACCAACGAGATGATGATCGAGGCCCGCGACAAGGTGAACAAAGAGGCCGGCGCCCGGCGCATGTTCGCGCATGCGATCTTCACGCCGGGCTGGGATGGCTGGCTCGATCACCTGGAAGGCTCGCTGGAGCGCAAACCGGAATCGATCAAAGGCTACACGGTCGGCGACAACACCAACAAGGACCAGGCGAAACACCCCTGGCGCATGGACGACGAGAAAGTCACCTATAAGGCCTACGAGCTGTGCGTGAAGCACGGCATCAAGAACGTCTGCGTACACAAGGGCCTATTCCCGGAGGCGACCGCCAGACGCTGGCCACACCTGCTCGCCTACGCCAAGGTCGATGACGTCGGCAAGGCCGCGAAGGACTGGCCGCAGCTCAATTTCATCATCTATCACGGCGGTTATCGCCATGCCGGAGGCGGCACAGCGGACGCGGGCTGGCGCGAATTCGAACAGACCGGCCGAGTATCATGGGTCACCGATCTCGCCGAGATTCCGGAAAAGTTTGGCGTCAGCAACGTCTATGCCGATGTCGGCCAGCTGTTCGCGCAAAGCGTGGTCGCGGCTCCCCGCCTCAGCGCCGCGCTGATGGGTATCCTTGGCAAAGGGCTCGGCTACGAGCGCGTCGTCTGGGGCACCGACGCTGTGTGGACTGGCTCGCCGCAGTGGCAGATCGAGGCGCTACGCCGGTTGGAAATCCCGGAAGACATGCAGAAGACACACGGCTTCAAGCCGCTGGGAGCGGCCGATGGACCAGTCAAGAGCATGATCTTCGGCGATACCAACGCCAGGCTCTACAACATCGACAAGAGCAGGCGCACCGACATCGGCCCGGATCGCGACCGCTTCGCGCGGCTGAAGGATGAGTACGAGAAGCGCGGCCCGGCCCGAAGTAACCTGCGCTACGGCTACGTGCGCGGACCCGTCGACTGGTCCGCATTTGCCTGAACCTCGCCAAGGCTAGGCTTTCGTCGACGTCATCCGGGCCGAGCGGTTTTGGGCCTCCTGACGTGCGCTGCACCGCCAGATTGACTCCGATGGATGGAGCGGTAGACAGGTTCCCAAGGCGCATTCCGCGCACGGGGCATCACGTCCAGAACGACGAGATAGAGGGAACGGCCAATGACTTCCAAAATTTTGAGCGCGACAGCCGGCGCATTGCTCGGACTGACCGCATGGACCGCGCCGACGTTGGCGCAGGAGATCACCGTCGGCGTGACCGTCTCGACCACAGGCCCCGCTGCCGCGCTCGGCATTCCGGAGCGCAATGTGGTCGAATTCGTGCCGACCGAGATCGGCGGCGTCAAAGTCAAGACCATCGTCCTCGATGACGCTGGCGATCCGACCACTGCGACCACCAATGCGCGCCGTCTGCTGACCGAATCCAAGGCCGATATTTTGATCGGCTCCTCCACCACCCCGCCCTCGCTCGCCATCTCCACCGTCGCCAACGAAGCGGGCGTGCCGCACTTCTCGCTGGCGCCGATGCCGGTCACGGCCGAGCGCGAGAAATGGACCGTGGTGATGCCGCAGCCGGTGCCGATCATGGGCAAGGTGCTGTACGAACACATGAAGAAGAACAACGTGAAGACGGTCGGCTATATCGGCTTCTCCGACTCCTACGGTGACCTCTGGCTCAACGACCTCAAGACTCAGACCGGACCGATGGACATCAAGGTCGTCGCCGAGGAGCGCTATGCCCGCCCCGATACGTCCGTCGCCGGCCAAGTTCTGAAGCTCGTTGCCGCCAAGCCCGACGCGATCCTGATCGGCGCATCGGGCACGGGCGCGGCGCTGCCGCAGGCCGCCTTGCGCGAACGCGGCTACAACGGGCGCATCTATCAGACACACGGCGCCGTCACGTACGAGTTCATCCGCATCGCCGGCAGATCCGCTGAAGGTGTCATCATAGCGTCCGGCCCGGTGATGGCGCCGGAAGGCCAGGATGACAGCGCCCTGACCAAGAAGCCTGGCCTGGCGCTGAACGCCGCCTATGAGAAGAAGTATGGCGAGAACTCGCGCAACCAGTTCGGCGCCCACATGTACGATGCCTTCGAAGTGCTGAAGCGCGTCGTCCCGGCTGCGCTCAAGACTGCCAAGCCCGGCACGCCGGAATTCCGCGAGGCCATCCGTACGGCGCTGATCTCGGAGAAAGAGATTCCCGCAAGCCAGGGCGTCTACAACTTCACTGCTAAGGATCGCTTCGGCGTCGATGACCGCGCACGCATCCTGCTGACGGTGAAGGACGGCAAGTACGTGGTAGTAAAGTAAGGCAGCGTCTGTCGCATCCATTGCCGGGAGCAAACCAGGAAGGGACGACGCTTGGAACGCACTCCCGCCCATCAAGTAAAAACTCCCGCGCAGTCATCTGCGCGGGAGTTTTCTTTTGGATGAAACTGAAAGCGATCAGCGTTCGACGAACGCCTTCTCGATCACGAAATGGCCAGGCTCGCTGTGATTGCCTTCGGTGAAACCACGGCCCTCGAGGATCACACGCAGGTCTTCGAGCATACTCGGGCTGCCGCACATCATGATGCGATCGGTTTCCAGATCGAGCGGCGGCAGTTCGGAATCGGCGAACAGGCGATTGGTGGTGATCAGGTCGGTGATGCGGCCGCGGTTACGGAACGGCTCGCGAGTCACGGTCGGATAGTAAACAAGCTTCTCGGCCAGGATCGG
This sequence comes from Afipia sp. P52-10, assembly GCF_000516555.1. Lineage (NCBI taxonomy): Bacteria > Pseudomonadati > Pseudomonadota > Alphaproteobacteria > Hyphomicrobiales > Nitrobacteraceae > Afipia > Afipia sp. P52-10. Next base: position 177,387 of record NZ_AZSJ01000004.1, read on the forward strand.
GCCGAAAAATTCGTCTTGCGACAGGTTGCCGACGAGCTGCTCGCCATAGGCGAGCTCAGACACCTGACGGCAGCCATGCACCAGCACGATCGTCTGGAAGCGATCATAGACATCGGGGTCCTTGATCAGGCTGGCAAATGGCGCGAGGCCGGTGCCGGTGGACAGAAGCAGCAATCGCGAACCTGTGATCAGATTGTCTGGAATCAGCGTGCCCGTCGCCTTGCGGCCGACCAGAATGGTGTCGCCTTCCTGGATTTTCTGGAGGTGCGACGTCAGCGGGCCGTTGGCCACCTTGATCGAAAAGAACTCCAAAAACTCTTCGTGATTGGCGCTCGCCATCGAATAGGCGCGCAGCAGCGGTCGCCCATTGATCTCCAGCCCCATCATGGCGAACTGCCCATTCTGGAACCGGAAGCCGGGATCGCGGGTCGTGGTGAAGGAGAACAGCTGGTCCGTCCAGTGGCGCACGGAAAGAACCCGCTCTTTATTGAAGGCGCTCATGCGTTTCGTTTTGTCGGAGTGATTGTCAGGAGAAGATTTTACTTCCGGCCAATGCCGCGCGATGTCGATCCAGACTCATGCCATATGCGTCTGCCTGTGTGTCGCTCGTTCGCCGGAAGGGGTTCAATTGCAGACAGTTACATAATGCCCTGCGCGCAATTGTAAATACGTGATTTGGCTCGCAGAGCTCGCTTTAGAAGCCTTTTATGCGGGGTCTGAAACACCGATTTCGTGTCATCATCATGGCCGCAAACCGCCCGCGCAGGCCAGCCGTGCACGACAGGAATGCAACAGCAAAGCCGTCTCGGCTCGCATACGTCCTGCGGGCTATTCACCCATCGGTAGCTCTGGCGCCACCCGCGGCAACAAGAGGCGAAAGCGCGTCCCTTGCCCCGGCTCCGAGGTGAGATCGATATGACCGCCGAGCCGATTGGTGACGATGTTGTGGACGATGTTCAAGCCAAGGCCGGTGCCGCCCCGATCCCGCCGCGTGGTGAAAAACGGATCAAACGCATGACGCCGCACCTCGTCCGACATGCCGATTCCATCGTCGGAATAAACGATCTCCACCTGCCGTTCGCCGATGCTCCGCGCTGCGATCGTCAGCACCCCGGCCCGGCCGTCGGGAAAGGCGTGCGCGACGGAATTCAGGAACAGGTTGGTGACAACCTGACCGTAAGGGCCGGGATAGCTGTTCATCTGGATATCCGGCGCGCAATCGACCGTCAGTGTGAGATTTCGTGATCTCAAACCGGGCCTCAGACTTGTGACGATCTGTTCGGTCAGATCCGCAAGATTGAACTCGCGACGGTCCGGCACGTTGCGATCGACCGCGACCTGCTTGAACGATTGGATCAGCTCAGCGGCACGGTTAAGATTGGACACGAGCTGGGAGGCCGCATCGAGATTGGCTTGTACGAAGGCATTCAAGCTCGACCGCTTCAGTTCGCCTGCTGCGATCTCCTCAACAAACAGACGGCACCGCCGCTGCAGCGCCGTCGCAACCGTCACACCGATGCCGACCGGATTATTCACTTCGTGCGCAACGCCGGCTACTAATCGGCCAAGCGCGGCGAGCTTCTCGGATTCGATCAGCGAATCCTGCGTCGCACGCAGATTGTCGAGCGCGGTCTCCGCGGCCTCCCTCGCCCGCTGAATGTCCTGTTCGCTGCGCTTGCGGTCGGTGATATCCAGCGCAACCGTAACAATGTAGTCGATCGTGCCATCCGCACGCTTCACCGGGACTTTATTCGCCATCCAGTAGCGTAGCTTGTGCGCGGCATCGACATATGATTCTTCGTAGAAGCCGAGTTCGTCACCGGTCTCGATCACACGCTGGTCGCCGATGGTTTCTTTCGAAGCGCCATAACGGGCCAGGATTTCATTGGTCGTCCGCCCGACCGCCTCGGCCGGATCGATACCGAGCACCCGCGCCATGTACTGATTCATGAGGATATAGCGAAAGCGCGTATCCTTGACGTTGATCACCGCAGGCACGCTATCGATCACGGTTTGAAGCTGACGACGGCTTTCGGCCAAGGCTTCTTCGGTCCGGCGCTGGCTCGTGATATCTCGCACCGTGCCCTCGTGACGGACGACACGCCCGGTCTCGTCATAGACCGCCGTGGCACTGTCGGAGAGCCACAGAATATTTCCGTTGCGTTGGCGCACTTGATATTCGAACTCGCGCACCATGCCGTCGTGCTGCATGCGCCGCAGATACTCCTCACGCGCAGCTGGATCGACGTAAATGGTCCCGGCGATATCGGTGACATCGCTCATCAACTGATCCGGCGAATCGTACCCCATCATCCGGGCGAGAGCAGGATTGGCATTGATGACGCGCCCTTCGGGGGTCGTCACGTAGATGCCATCGACCGACCCTTCAAAGATTTTCCGATAATCCGCCTCCGCCTGGCGCTGCTCCGCAACGGCACGCAGCACGGCATCACGGGCACCGGCGATGTCGGAAGGAATATCGAGCACATCCGTCGCGGACGAGCCTACCAGCGGCGCACCGCAATCGCCGCAGAATTTCTTTCCGGCGGGGCTTACGGCCTGGCAACGCGGACATCGCATCGAGCAATCCAGCCTCCGAGAGAACGTATCGCCAGTCTGCAGCCGGGACCGACTCGTCGTGTCGGCGCCAATGGACCGCAATGTCCCTAAGAATGAGCAACTTCGCAAGATGGTGCCGCGGCCTTCGGCGCGCCCATCCGTTCGCGGCAGGGCCCGCTGCGAGGCAGACGTGTCACGCCCCGCCAGCCTCCCCATGGATGGCCCGCCAGACGCGCTCCGGCGTCGCCGGCATATCCAGATGGCGGACGCCGGTATCGGCCAAGGCATTGCAAATGGCATTCATGGTCGCGGCAAGCCCACCCACCGTTCCGGCCTCACCGACGCCCTTGACCCCCAGGGGATTGAGGGCAGTCGGCACCTCGACGTTGGCGCAAACGAAATTCGGCAAGTCGCCGGCTCGTGGCATCGCATAATCCATGAACGAGCCAGTCAGGAGCTGTGCCGAACCCGCCTCGTGCACGATAAGTTCCTGCAGCGCCTGGCCCATCGCCTGCGCGACCCCGCCATGGATCTGCCCCTCGACGAAAGCCGGATGCAGAACCTTGCCGACATCCTCGACGCCGACATAGTTGACGACCTGCACGTGGCCGGTATCCCCATCGATTTCGACCTCGCAGATGTGGCAGCCGTTCGGATAGGTCGGTTGCGGCATCTTGAATTCTCCGGCCCCGCTCAGCCCCTCGTCACCAGCCAATGCCGCGACGTCGGCAAGGGAGAGCGAACGATCGGTGCCGGCAATGCGGAAACGACCATCGGCGAACTCGATATCGCTGACAGCGGCCTCGAGGCGGTTTGCCGCCAGCTCCTTTCCCTTCTCCAAAAGCCGGTCAATCCCTAGCGAAATCGCCGAACCGCCGAGCGTCAGCGCCGCCGAACCGCCATTGCCCTTTCCGCGCGGCACCCGGTCGGTATCACCATAAATGTATTCGATGCTATCGATCGGCACGTTCAGCCGCTGCGCGACGATATCCGACAGCGACGTCTCAAGCCCCTGCCCGACCGACATGGCCCCGGCCCGCAAGCGCACGGTACCGTCGGCCTTGGCCTCAACCCAGGCGAAGTCGGTGGCCGGGCTTGCGAACGGCCCGGACGCAACCTCGATCGGATTGGCAATGCCGATGCCACGCAGCTTGCCGCGCCGCTTCGCATCCTTGCGGCGCGCCGCGAACCCCTGATAATCCGCGAGCTCCGCCGCCCTCTCCATGCCCTTGGCGAAATCGCCGCAATCATAAGTAAAGACGAACGGTGTCTTATAGGGCATCGCCTCCGGGGGGATCAGGTTGCGCTGACGCAAAGCGAACGGATCGATATTCATCTCCTGTGCCGCAACATCGATCAGCCGCTCGATCGCGTAGGTGGCATCGGGTCGGCCGGCACCGCGATAGGGAGCCGTTGGCTGGGTATGCGTGAATATGCCCGTTGCCTCGCCGAAAATCTTCGGCGTGCGATAGACGCCTGCAATGCCGCCGAAGTTGCCAATCGGCGATGCCGAACGCGCCGATAAATACGCGCCGATGTTGACGCGGTAGCTGACGCGCAACGCGGTGAAGTGTCCCCGCCGATCGAGCCCAAGCGCAGCGTCGATCTCGATGTCGCGCGCCGCTTCATCCGACAGAAACGCCTCGGAACGGTCGGCGACCCACTTGACCGGTCGCTTGAGCTTGCGTGCCGCATAGAACACGAGCGACTCTTCACGTACGAGTCCTGACTTCATGCCGAACGAGCCGCCGACATCGGTCGCAACCACCCGCAGCGCGCTCTTGTCCATCCCGAACATGCTGGCAAGCGCATCGCGCAGGTTGTGCGGGCTCTGGTAGCTGACGTGCAGCGTGGGGCGATTGTCCTTCTCGACGTAACCGACCGCAGCGCGTGGCTCCATCGGCATCGCCGACACCCGGCTCGATACAAAGGTCAGCCGCGCAGTGTGATGCGAGGCCTGCAGCGCCTTCTCGATTTCCGCCGCGTCGCCCTTGCTCCAGTAATAGGCGACATTGTCGGGAGCCACGTCCCACAGCACAGGCGCTCCTGGTGCAACCGACTCGCTGACGGTCGCGACTGCCGGCAACTCATCGTAATCGACCTCGACCAGTTCCGCCGCATCGCGCGCCTGCGCCAACGATCGGGCGATAACCATCGCCACCGGCTCGCCAAGAAAACGCACGCGATCACGCACCAGTGCGGGGCGCGGCGTTTCGTGCATCTCGACACCCCCTGGCCGTTGCATCTTCGTCGGCAGGCTGAAATCACGCACGCCATCGGCATCGAGATCGGCGACGGTGAAAACGGCAACGACACCATCCGCCCGCTTGGCCGCCTCCGTATCCACCGACCTGATCTGCGCATGCGCGTGCGGCGAACGTACAAACACAGCGCGGTTCATGCCATCGAGCGCGACGTCGGTCGCGTAGAATCCCTTGCCCTGAGTCAGGCGGAAATCTTCGCGCCGATGCACCACGCGCCCGTATTTGATATCTGTCATATGCGTAATTCCGTTCCGGACGACCCGATGCTTCACCGGCCGGTGAATTTCGGCGTGCGCTTTTCCATGAATGCGCGACGACCCTCGCGAAAATCCTCACTATCCATGCATTGCGTGCCGATCTCCTTGATCGCCTGCAAATCGCGTTTGTCATGATCTCTCAGGATCTCGCGGATGGTAATCTTCGCAGCAGCAATAGCGAGCGGCGCATTCTCGGATATCTGCCTCGCGATCTGCAGCGTTGTGGACCACAGCGCATCCGGCGCCACCAACCGATCGATCAATCCGAATTGCAGCGCCTCTTCCGCACTGAAGCGTATGCCCGTATAGAGCACGAGGCGTGCACGGGACGGGCCCACCAGCGAAACCAGCTTGCTCAAACCGTCGAAGCCGTAAGCAATGCCAAGCCTTGCGGCAGGAATTCCAAACGTGCTGCCGTGGGCGGCGATACGGATATCGGTGTTCAGCGCCGTCCCCAACCCGCCGCCCAGACAATAGCCGCGTATCGCGGAGATGGTCGGTTTCGGAAAATTGGCGAGCAGACCCTGGCGTTGCCGAAAGCGCTCGGCAGAACGAGCCGCGACTTCCGCGTTCGGCCGGGTCTTATCGAACTGGCTGATATCACCCCCAGAAATGAACGCCCTGTCGCCGGCGCCGGTAAGTATCACGACCCGCACCGCCGGATCGTCACGCAAAGCGGTCAACGCATCGGCAAGCCCTTCGGCGATCTCCACCGAGATCGCATTCAGCTTGTCCGGATTGTTGAAGGTGAGAATACCAACGCCGCTGCCTGCGGTCAGCAGTAGCTGGCCGCCGGCATAGGCCGTCGTAATCGCGCCCGGGAGAAGCTCCGTCACGACGGCGCCCACTACGTCAGGCTGATCTTGTAGACGTCAGTAGCCGTCCCCTCGAACATGCGCGCCTTCTCGCTCTCGCTGTAGGGAGCGGCGATGCGCTTCAGCGCATTCCAGATCACCTGATAGCTGCACTGCCCCTTGTCCGGCGGGAAGTTGCTTTCGAACATGCAGCGGTTCGGGCCGAACGCCTCGATACAGGTCTCCATGTAGGGCTTCCACGCCTTGGCGAGCTCTTCCGACGAAACTGGTTTGGGACGGGTGTGGAAATCGTAGCCGAGCAGCAGCATCGCCAGTCCGCCGAGCTTCACCACCACATTGGGGCACTTGGCGATATCCTGGATCGATGCCTTCCACTCCTTGAAGATCTCCTCGCGCCGGTTGGCATAGCTGCTAATGCCGACTGGACCGCCGCAATGATCGAGAACGATCGTCTGGTCCGGAAACGTGCGAGCGAGGTCGGCAAGCTCCGGGATTTGTGGATGATAAAGCCAGGCGTCAAAGGTCAGACCGAGCTTGCCGAGATGAGCGAAGCCCTTGCGGAACTGCTCCTCCCCCAGCAGGTGCTTCGGCCGCTGCGCGTAGGCCCCGGCAACCGCCGGATCGGCGTCCCACGCCGAGATATGCCGGATGCCGCGATAACGCCCGTTACCGGCGCGGATTTGTGCTTCGAGCACAGGCTTCACCTCATCGCCGAGCGACAGGTTGGCGTGACTGACGATCGCGGCGCAGACCGCCGCTGGGCCATAGGCACCGCTTGCGCTTTGCGCGGCAATACCGTTGGCGAATTCCACTTCCCCTACAGGCTTGAAGGCATCCGGCCCGGTCTTCCGATACATCGAACGGCAGTCGACATAGACGGTCGCGACGATGTTATGCCCCATGGCAATATCGTCTGTGAGTTCGTCGAGCATGTAACGGCTGCCGATCCGATCCCACAGATGATGGTGTGCATCGATGATGCGGCGGTTGGGGTCGATGATCTCTTCACTGTACAGCGCCAGCCACTCCGGACGAGGTTCGGCAGAGGTCGTGCTCTTTGGAATGGCGATGCTGCTGGCGACCATCGATAGCTCCCTTGGTGTTCCGGCCCATGGACTAAAACGGGCTCTTGTGGGTACAGGCTAGCAAGCGTGCCCGGCAATGGGGAGTCCTTCACATTGCATCCTGCACAACGCCGACAGCATGGAGCGCATTGCGCTCTTTCCTTGAACCCAAGGCTGTCCAGAATGCGTCTCGTTCTCGTGCGCAGCGAGACCAGAAGCAACGATAACAGACGGGACGAAACGTGCCATGAGACTAGCAAAACCGCGTATCGAACCGGCACAGCAGGACAATCTCACCCCCGACCAGACCGAGGTGCTGGCGCCGATGCTGAAAACCGGCCGGGTGCTGAACGTGTTTCGCACGATGGCGGTCGCGCCGAAGGCGGCGAAGGGCTTTCTCGCCTGGGGAAACTACGTCCTGTCGCGCCGCAACGACCTGCCGCCCCGCGAGCGCGAAATCGTCATTCTTCGCATCGGCTATCTCTGCAAGTCCGGCTACGAATGGACACAGCACAAGCGGATTGCCCTGCAATCGGGGTTGACGGATGAGGAAATCGCCCGGATCAAGATCGGCTCCGCCGCGCCGGGCTGGAGCGAAGCCGATGCCGCCCTGCTCAAGGCCAGCGAGGAGCTGCACCACGATCATTTCATCACCGACGCGACATGGACCGCATTGCGGAACCACTTCAGCGAGAAGCAGTGCATGGATGCGGTGTTCACGGCGGGTCAGTACACGCAGGTTTCGATGTTTCTCAATACGTTCGGCGTGCAACTCGATCCCGGACAGACGCTCGATCCCGATCTCAAGAAATTCTGAGCCGGACCACGCATCGCCCGTGTCGGGCGGTCCGGGTGTTACTGGCAGCTCGTAATGCATTCGTTTGTAAAACTGTCTCGGAAGCAACCGAACGGTGACGATCTTGAAAGGATGTTCGATGCGCCTTCTGCCCCTGATCGCGGCCGCCGTGCTTGCCGTCATCTCTCCGGCAGCCGCGCAACAGGATTATCCGGCCCGCTCCGTGAAGATCATTGTCCCGTTCGCGGCTGGCGCATCCACGGACACGCTTGCGCGCGTTATCGGCAAGGAGTTTCAGAAGCAGCTTGGCCAGCCCTTCGTGATCGAGAACAAGGCCGGGGCGGAAGGACAGATCGGCGCTCAGGCCGTCGCCACCGCAGAGCCTGACGGCTACACACTGTTCGTGACGACGCACACGTCGCAGGCTGCCAATGTCAGCCTGTTCAAGTCGCTGTCCTATGATCCTATTAAGGATTTCACGCCGATCAGCCGGCTGACTTCCGGGCAGTTCATCCTCGCCGTCAATCCGTCGCTGCAGGTGAAGACGCTCGATGAACTGATCGCCTACATCAAGGCAAATCCCGGCAAGGTGAGCTACGCGACCGCGAACGCGACGTCGACGGTCGCAACCGCCTGGCTCGGCGCACTCAAGGAACTCGACATCGTCCGCGTCAATTACGCGTCAGCGCCGCGCGCGGTCGCTGACCTGCTTGCTGGGCACGTGCAAATGATGATCGGCGACCAGGCCAATGTCGCGCCGCTGGTGCAGGACGGCAAGCTGACTGGCCTTGCTGTCACGGGAGAAAACCGCTCCCCGCTGGTGCCGTCATTACCAACGATGCGTGAAGCCGGGCTGCAAGAGCTGGTGCTCACCACCTGGGCAGGTCTGTACGGCCCTGCCAAGCTACCGCCGACGATTGTCGACAAACTGCACAAAGCCGTATTGACGGCGTATCAGGAGCCGGAGGTGATCAAAGCCTTGACGCTGGCAGGCTACGATCTCGTCACATCGACCCCGCACGAGCTTGGAGTGTTCAACAAGGAGCAGATCGACGTCTGGCGCAGGGCCTCCGCGCTAGGGAAAATCGAACCGCGGTAGTCCAGCGAGCCTGACATCTGCATCGCGGCGCAGTCTCTCGATGCGAATGCCAAAGCGGGAATGCCTCTCGGCACTCGCGGTTTGGGCTTGATGCCACCACTCACCGACACCATTGCCGCCGCAGGATGCGAACGTCGCAACGCCAGCGGCCGCCCTCATCTCGCGCACAATCACATACGAATCGCCGTCGCAATTCGGCGTCAGCATGGCGCGGCCGCTCATTTGTCCGCGTCGGCAGAGCGAAGGTACCGCCGACGCATGGTCTGCAACACGCGAAGACCGTCGATCGAAGTCCTGACCGATCGGTCAGGTTGAGTGATTTGTCTCCAAACGCTGCCATGACAACGCAATTCGTCGTCGCAACTGCAATCAGGCCGTGCACGACGCGCGCGAAACAATTGCGTCATGCGCTCCTGCGTGCAGTGCTTGCACTCCACTATGCAATCAATAGTGCGCCACTAGGTCACGGCGTAAAGGCAGACGTTAGCAACTACCGTACCGATCGGGAGCAATGTCCAAGGCTCGTAGAGGCCTATCGTACGAAAGCGTACGATTGACGAGCGGCAGGCATCAAGATTTGGACTGGGGACAATGAATGCTGAAATTCAGAGATCGGACGACGGAGGCTGCGAGTAAGACCAGCGTCGTTCAGAATAAATTCCTCGCGACGATGTCGCCGGAAGATTTCGACCGGCTGCGCCCCTTTCTGAAGGTCGTCGAGTTGAAGCGGCACGCCGTGATCAACGAAGCCAACAAACCTGCCGAGGCCGTCTACTTTATCGAGAGCGGCGTGGTGTCACGCATTGCGCGAACGCAAGTCGACGGCGCCGTGGAAGTGGCGATGGTGGGCCGTTATGGATTTCTCGGCATTTCGGTGGTGCTCGGCACGATGATCTCGCTGCAGCGCTCGGTGGTCCAGATCCCCGGCTTCGCGCTCCGCATTTCGGCGAGCGATCTCCAGGCGGTGATGACCAACCATCCCGCCATCAGGGAGCACCTGCTGCGATACGTGCAGCTCTTGTTGTCGCAGAAGGCACAGGTCGTGCTCTGCAATGCCAAGCACGAGATCGACAAGCGGCTGGCGCGATGGTTGTTGCTTGCGCACGATCGCATATCGGGCAACCAGCTCCAGGTCACCCACGACCTGCTGGCCATGATGCTCGGCGTTCGCCGCGCTGGCGTGACCGAAGCCCTGGCCATGTTCGAATCCAAGGGAGTTCTCGCCAAGGCGCGCGGCGCGGTGAGGATCGTGGACCAGCAGGCGCTCAAGGCTCACGCCTGCGAGTGCTACAAAATCATCGACGAGAAGTTCTCCTGGCTTCGCACGATGCAGACCTACGAACACCGCATGGACGTCAATTACGGCTGGTTGGCCACGAGTTGAGGCTCGCGCGAGGCCGCCGATCGTCGCGAGCAGCCGCCTGCTCGCCGCTCTCAGCACAAACGAACCACAAAGCGTCAATCGCTGAATAGAAAAATCCCCGGCAGGTTGCCCTGCCGGGGATTTCTTATGTCGTCAGTTCGCTTCGATCAGAAGAAGCGACGAACCGCGAACATGCCCGAGAACACGTTCTGATCCTTGACCTCGTAAACCGCAGCCGGCTTGTAGCCCTGCGCCGGGAGCGCCATCGCGGCACCCTCGTTGCCCGAGTGGATCTGCTGCCACAGGAACTCGACACCGATGGTCAGGTCACGAACCGGCGTCCAGTAGGTACGGGTACCCGCACCGACGATCCGCATGTCCATGTTACAGGTGGTGTTGGCGTTCGACAGCGTCGCCGCGGTGAACTTCGAGCAGAGGATCGCATTCGCCGTCGCGTTGTAATCGACGAACTGCGCACCACCGAACACCGAGGTCCGCCATTCCGGGTTCCAGCCGTGCTCGAAAGCGACCGCGCCACCGTAAGCGGTGGTCAGCTGCTGACCGGTGCCGGTACGGGTGTCGTACACCGAGTCGAACAGGTAGCCGCCGGCGATGCTGCCGTAGAACAGGTTGCTGTTGCCGTAGACGCCGAAGTTCGGGCCAGCACCGGCGAAGACGCTGGTGGTCGCGCCGACCGAGTAGCTACCGCCGATGTACAGTGCGTCATTGACGCCGGTCGGAACGTTGAACTTCAACGCCGCGTTCACGCTGCCGCCGATCTTGTCCGACGGGGTCGGGCCAGTGATCTCGGTGCAGGTCGCGCCGGATGCGCCGCAGCTATAGGCGACGTGGTTGTTGGTGATGCCGCCAGCAATATGGAAGCCACCCCAGGCCTGCTCGATGCGGAGCTGAGCAACGACGTCCGGCCAGGTGTTGCCACCGCGGGTGTCAGTGCCGAGCGTTGCACCCCAAGCCGTGAGCGGCAGCGCGCCGTTGTAGTTGCCGCGCTTACGCTCCTTGCTGTCTTCCAGCGACAGCGAGGCGGAGATGCCGTTGCCGAACTGGTGGGTGTAGGCGAGCACGAACCGGCCGGTGCCCGAGGTATCCGGGTTGCCGAACCAGCCGTAGGAGCCCCATTTGGCAGCGTAGGTCCACGGGTTTTCCAGGTACGACGTCGCAGCGCGACCGATCGTGAAGCCGCCCCACTGGATGATACCGGTGTCGATGTTGATCGCACCAGCAGCCGACGACGTGCCGACCGGGGTCTGCAGCTCGGCGCGGACCACCGAGAACGTACGCAGGGTGCCGTAGGCGGTCTGCGTGCGGGTGTCCATGTTCAGGTACACGCGCGAACGGGTGGTGAAGTAGTCGCGATCACGGGTGCCGGTTGCGGTACCGTCGGTGATGCCCCAAGCCGGAGCGTTGGTGCCGCGCGAGTTGAAGTAAGCCTCAGCACGGATCTGACCGCCGATGCGGATACAGGTATCGGTGCCAGGGATGTAGTAGAAGCCAGCTCCGTAGAGGGAGCAGATCTTCACGTATTCGACCGGTTTAGCCTTCACCGGCAGATCAGCTGCCTGTGCCCCCGTAAAAGCGGCCAGTCCCGCCGCCGAGCCGAGGAGTAGGCTCTTAACCAACTTCATTTGAACCTCCAAGTTCACTCTGTTCGCCCGTCGTCTCGTGCCTCGGAATGCCCCCGCCCCCGCGAGAGAACCCGAGCCCCCGAACGACTCAGGATAACCTTCGTCGCTAAGCGTACATAGCGCATGGGTCTTAACGGCGCACGGCGGATTTCCGCGCTGCACAGGCCGAGCCGTGCCTTTTCGGCAAGGTGTGGCTGGAACAACACGGTTTATGACAGGCAAATCACCGGAATAACTCAACAATCCGAGCCCGCACGGCAGCGAGAAATAAAAATCCCCGGCGGGAGACCCGCCGGGGACAAATTTGCCTGTAAGGGCCAGCGCTTCGATCAGAAGAAGCGGCGNACCGAGAACATGCCCGAGAACACGTTCTGGTCCTTGACCTCGTAGGCCGTGACCGGCTTGTAGCCCTGCACGTTCGTCGGAGTCCAGGTGGCCCCCTTGTTGCCGGAGTGGTGGTTGGTCCACATCAGTTCCAGGCCGATGGTCAGGTCACGCACCGGGGTCCAGTAGGTCCGGGAGCCGACACCGACCATGCGGTAGTCCATGTTGCAGGTGGTTGCAGCATTCGACAGCGTGCCGCCGTTGCCAGCGGTCATGCGTGAGCACAGGATCGCGTTAGCCGTGCTGTTGTAGTCCAGCACCTGCGCACCACCGAACACCGAGGAGCGCCACTCGGCGTTCCAGCCGTGCTCGAAAGCGATCGAGCCGCCGTAGGCCGTGGTCAGCTGCTGACCGGTGCCGGTCCGGGTGTCGTACACCGAGTCGAACAGGTAGCCGCCGACGAAGCTCTGGTAGCGGGTGCTGCTGCTGCCGAAGAGACCGAACGCCGAGCCCTGGCCAATGTTGGCGAAGACATCGGTGGTGGCACCGATCGAGTACGTACCACCGATATACAGAGCGTCGTTGACGCCGGTCGGCAGATTGAACTTGAACGCTGCATTGACACCACCGCCGATCTTGTCCGACGGGGTCGGACCGGTGATCTCGGTGCAGGTCGCTCCCGACGCGCCACAAGCATAGGCGATGTGGTTGTTCAGGATGTTGCCGGCGATGTGGAAGCCGCCCCAGGCCTGATCGATGCGGAGCTGCCCGACGATCTCCGGCCAGGTGTTGCCGCCGCGCGTTTCGGTGCCCGGTGCCATGCCCCACTGGGTGAGTGTGTTGGCGCCGTTGTAGTTGCCGCGTTTGCGCTCCTTGTTGTCTTCCACCGACAGCGTACCGGAAATGCCGTTGCCGAACTGGTGGGTGTAAGCGAGAACGAAGCGGCCGCCAGCGGTATCCGGATTGCCGAGCCAGCCGTTCTGGCCCCACTTGTAGGCATAGGCCCACGGGTTGTCGAAGTACGACGTGCCCGCGCGGCCGATCGTGAAACCGCCCCACTGGATGATACCGGTATCGATCGCGACAACGCCCGCGCTCGAACCTGGGCCAGACGAGAGCAGGCCCGTCGGCGTGTTCACCTCGGCGCGAACCACCGAGAACGTACGCAGCGTGCCGAAGCCCGTCTGGGTGCGGGTGTCCATGTTCAGGAACACGCGCGAACGCGCGAAGAAGTAATCGCGATCACGCGTACCGGTCGCGTTGCCGTCGCCGTTGATCAGGTGCGACTGCAGACCGGTCGCGCGCGCGTTGAAGTTCAACTCAGCGCGGATGTGACCGCCGATGCGAATGCAGGTGTCGGTGCCAGGAATGTAATAAAATCCCGCTCCGTACAGAGAGCAGATCTTCACGTATTCGACCGGCTTGGCCTTCACGGGAAGATCGGCCGCCTGAGCGCCCGTCAGTGCAGCGAGACCCGCCACAGAGCCGAGCAGCAGGCTCTTAACCATCTTCATCTCAAACCTCCAAGTTTGCTCTGTTCACCCGCCGCGTTGCTTTGCACCCCCGCACAATCGCAAGCGGCCTCAAGCGAACCCCCAGACGGGACGACTCGGGATGCCCCCCTCTGTCGCAGCGGAACCATCGCGCATGGTCGCCCTGGCCGCACTTTGCCTCTCAGTACGATGCCGTACTCTGTACGTTGTTTGACATCGACATGTTGCAGGAACGCCACGCTGTTGCTTGCACACCACGCAGACTGCGAGATTCTGCCTGGAGCCCAGGTGCGCCCGCATGCGACGCAAGGAAAAGCCCCGGCGGAATCCCGCCGGGGCTCAGACTCTTCGTCAGATGATCGCGATCAGAAGAAGCGACGCACCGAGAACATGCCGCCAAACACGTTCTGGTCCTTCACCTCGTACGGGGTGATGGGCTTGTAACCCGCCACTGCCGGCGGGGTGTAGGTCGCTCCCTTGTTGCCGGAGTGGTGGTTGGTCCACATCACTTCGACGCCGATCGTCAGATCGCGGACCGGGCTCCAGTAGGTCCGGCTGCCGACACCGACGATGCGATAGTCCATGTTGCAGGTGGTGGCGGCGTTCGACAGAACCCCCGCACCGCCTGCAAGCGTCATCCGCGAACAGAGGATCGCGTTGGCGGTCGCGTTGTAGTCGATGACTTCGGCACCGCCATAGATCGACGTGCGCCATTCGCTATTCCAGCCATGCTCGAACGCGATCGTTCCGCCATAGGTGGTGGTGAGCTGCTGACCCGTGCCAGTCCGCGTGTCGTACACCGAATCGAACAGGTATCCGGCGGCGATGCTCTGGTAGCGGCTGTTGCTGCTGCCGAAGATACCAAACGCCGAACCCTGACCGATGTTGGCGAAGACGTCCGTGCTCGCCCCAACCGCATACGTACCGGCCAGGTAGATCGCGTCATTGACGCCGGTCGGCACGTTGAACTTGAACGCCGCGTGCACACCACCCCCGAGCTTGTCCGACGGAGTCGGCCCCGTGATCTCGGTGCAGGTCGCTCCCGACGGACCGCAACTATAGGCGACATGGTTGTTCAGGATGTTCGCCGACAGGTGGAAGCCGCCCCAGGCCTGGTCGACCCGCAGCTGACCGACGATTTCCGGCCAGGTATTGCCGCCGCGGGTATCGGTGCCCGGCGCTAATCCCCATTGCGTCAATGCATTCGCACCGTTGTAGTTGCCGCGCTTGCGCTCCTTGTTGTCTTCCACCGACAGCGTGGCGGAGACGCCGTTGCCGAACTGGTGGGTATAGGCAACGACGAAACGGGCCCCGGCCGTATCGGGCACGCCGAGCGAACCATTCGGAGTCCATTTGTAAGCGTAGGCCCAGGGGTTATCGAAGTACGACGTGCCGGCACGGCCGATCGTGAAGCCACCCCACTGGATGATGCCGGTATCGATCGCGATGATGCCCGCGGTCGACGGCGTGCCGACGGGTGTATTCACCTCGGCGCGGATCACCGAGAAGGTGCGCAAGGTGCCGTAGCCGGTCTGCGTGCGAGTGTCGGTGTGCAGGAACACACGCTGACGGGTGAAGAAGTAGTCCCGGTCGCGGGTACCGGTCGCGTTGCCGTCACCGCTGATCAACCACCCTTGAATGCCAGTGCCGCGCGCATTGCCGAAACTGATTTCCGAACGAAGGTGACCGCCGATGCGGATACAGGTGTCGGTGCCAGGAATGTAATAGAACCCAGCACCGTACAGGGAGCAGATCCTCACGTATTCGACCGGCTTGGCCTTCACGGGAAGATCGGCCGCCTGCGCCGCCGTCAAAGCGGCAACACCAGCCGCCGAGCCGAAGAGCAGGCTTCGAATCATCGTCTTCATCGTAACCCTCCAAGTTTCCTCTTGTTCGCCGGCCACTCCGTGCCTCTTTGGACACTTTGATGGTTTGTGCAGCAGCGTCGGCGAAACCCCAATGCGACTCGAGAATGTCTTCCCGGTCGCAGCAAAAACATCGCGCCTGTCTGTGAAATGCGCACTCGGCCTCTCCGTACGCCGGCGTACGGAATGCAACATTGAATGTGAGGTGTGGTAGCAACAGCACTAAGTGCGCCGCAAAACGTTATGCGCGCTGCAAAAATTTTTGCAGCATCAGATGCAATCAGCTTTGGCGATGTCAGTCGGTGAAAACCACCGTCTTGCGACCGTTGAGAACGACCCGATCCTCGAGATGATAACGCACCGCCCGCGCAAGTACGCGCCGCTCGATATCGCGTCCCTTACGGATCAGATCATCGGGTGAATCGCGATGGCTGATGCGCTCGACGTCCTGCTCGATGATCGGGCCCTCGTCGAGCTGCCCCGTGACGTAATGTGCGGTCGCGCCGATCACCTTCACTCCACGTTCATGCGCCTGATGATAGGGCCGCGCGCCCTTGAAGCCAGGCAGGAACGAATGATGGATGTTGATGCAACGTCCCTTCAGCTTCCCGGCAAGACCATC
Source organism: Afipia sp. P52-10 (assembly GCF_000516555.1). Lineage (NCBI taxonomy): Bacteria > Pseudomonadati > Pseudomonadota > Alphaproteobacteria > Hyphomicrobiales > Nitrobacteraceae > Afipia > Afipia sp. P52-10. The sequence goes on from NZ_AZSJ01000004.1 coordinate 193,551, forward strand.
GGAAAAAATCTGCATGTAGCGCGCGAGCACGACAAGTTCGGTTTGCGTCTGCTCGATCAGCGTCCACAGCTTGTCTTCCTGCGCCTGCTTGGTCTGCTTCGTCACCGGCAGATAATGGAAAGGAATATCGACCGACTGCAACCCATCGTGCGTCTCATGGTTCGAGACGATCGCAGTGGGATGCATCGCCAGTTCGCCAATGCGCCAGCGGTAGAGCAGATCGGCGAGACAATGATCGAATTTGGAAACCAGCAGCATCACCCGCCGCGCCTGCGCGCGATCGCGCATCTGCCAGTCCATCTGCAGCGGCGCGGCAATGCCGGTGAACTGCTCCCGCAGCAGGTCCAGCGATGCTGCGCCGGATGCGCTTCCGAACAGGACACGCATGAAGAACCGACCGGTCTCGACGTCGCTGAACTGCTGCGCGTCAAGGATGTTCTGGCCGTTGCTGAACAAGAAAGCTGAAACCGACGCGACGATGCCGGGCCGATCGGGACAGGACAAGGTCAGGACAAACTGGCGATCGGACATGGCGAGGACCAAAGAGCGAGTGGGAAAGCCTTGGATCGCTTCTCCTAGAAGCCGAACAGCAAAGGTGTCCATCAAAAATTCGCCCCGGCCTCGTGCGGCTTCGGCCAGTCACGACGCTGTCCGGCGCGACCGTTGAGAATATCCAATTTTGTCAATTGCAATATAGGCTTGTCAGCCTGCCGGGGATGCGATTTGCTGCCGGCCATCGTCGGGAGACGGAGAATCGGCGCCCAGGACGGGACGAACGCGACATCAGATCGAGATACCGGTACATGATCAAACTCGGACGACTAGCCTGGATACCCGCAACACTGGCCCTCTGCGCGGCTCTCCTTCCCTCCCCAACTGCGGCACAGCGCGACTACATGGGCCTGGAAGATCAACCCGGCTACGTGCCGAACGCGGCCGAGGAGCAGCTTTCTCCGCAATTCCAGCGGCAGATGGTGCTCTATCGCACGACCGAACCACCTGGCACGATCATCATCCATACCTCGGAGCGGTACCTCTATCTCGTGCAGGGTAACGGGCGCGCCATGCGCTACGGCATCGGCGTCGGCCGTGAGGGCTTCCAGTGGCAGGGACTGCTGAAGATCACGCGCAAGCAGGAATGGCCGGATTGGACGCCACCGCCGGAGATGATCGCGCGTCAGCCCTACCTGCCCCGCTTCATGGCCGGCGGTCCAGGCAATCCGATGGGCGCACGCGCGCTCTATCTCGGCACCACCATCTATCGCATCCACGGCACCAACCAGCCGCAGACGATCGGCAGCGCCGTGTCGTCGGGATGTTTCCGCCTGGTGAACAACGACGTCGTCGATCTGTTCGAACGCGTCCCGGTCGGGACCAAGGTCGTCGTCCGCCAGCGCCCAGAACTCTGACAGCGAGCCATCTATGACAATAACAAAGACGTTTCGAACCGGCCTGACCATTGGCCTCGCCGTCGCCGCAGCGATTCTGGCTGCTGCCTGGACCTACATCCGCTACGACGCCAACACGCTGCGCAAGGTGCGCGCCCGTGGCGAACTGCTCTGCGGTGTCAACACCGGCCTGCCCGGCTTCTCCAATCCCGACGAGAAGGGCAATTGGAGCGGCTTCGACGTCGACTTCTGCCGGGCGATCGCAGCCGCGATCTTCGACGATCCGACCAAGGTGAAGTTCGTGCCGCTGGATGCGAGCGAGCGCTTCAAGGAGCTGCGCGACCGCAAGATCGATGTGCTTGCGCGCAACTCGACCTGGAACCTGTCACGCGAACTCGGCTTCGGCCTGCATTTCGCGGCCGTCTCATACTACGACGGTCAGGGCTTCATGGTCCGCCGCTCGCGCAACGTCGAGGGTGCGCTCGAACTCGACGGCAGCAAGGTCTGCATGCAGCGGGGAACGACGACCCAGCGCAATCTCGACGACTATTTCCGCACCAACAACATGAAATATCAGGAGCAGGTCTTCGATAAACTCGAGGACGTGGTGAAGGCCTATGACTCCGGTCAATGCGACGCGGTGACCAGCGATGTCTCCCAGCTTTATGCGCAGCGGCTGCGTCTCACCAAGCCGATCGAACATGTCATTCTGCCAGACGTGATCTCGAAGGATCCGCTCGCGCCGGTGGTCCGCCATAAGGATGACGACTGGCTGCTGCTGGTGAAGTGGACCTTCTTCGCGATGCTGAACGCCGAGGAGCTCGGCATCACCTCGAAGAATATCGACGAAGCACTGAAGTCGACCAAGCCGGACGTGATGCGTTTTGTCGGCAACGAAGGCGCTTATGGCGAAGCCATGCGGCTGACGAAAGATTGGGCGGTGCGCATCATCCGCCATGTCGGCAACTATGAAGAGGTGTACGAACGCAATCTCGGCAGTCAGTCGAAACTCGGCATTCCGCGCGGGCTGAACCAGCTCTGGAATGCGGGTGGAATTCAGTACGCGCCGCCGATCCTCTGACGGAGCGTTCGCTCTGGTCTTCGCGACCGCGGTCGTCCGACAGATGCGATCCCGAACATGAAAAGCGGCTGCAACCTGACGGTTGCAGCCGCTTTCTCAATTCCGGATGTATCAGGGCGTCTCAGCCGGCCTGCTGGATGATGCCCTTCTTGCGCAGCTCTTCCAGCTTCGCGGAATCGTAGCCGAGATTAACCTTGAGCACCTCTTCGGTGTTCTGGCCGAGCAGCGGCGGAGCGCGATATTCGGTGATCGGCGTCTCTGAAAACGTCAGTGCATTGCGGATCAGCGACAGGTCCTCGCGGAACGGATGCTTGGTCTTCACCTCCATGCCGCGATGCTTGACCTGCTCATCCGCAAACACCTGGGCGAAGTCATTGATCGGACCAGCCGGGACGCCGACACGCTCCAGTTCATCGAGCCAGTATTTCGCAGGCTTCTGAATGAACAAGTCTTCGAGGATCTTCATCAACTCATTGCGATGCACGACACGGTCGTTGTTCTTGACGAAGCGCGGGTCCTTGGCGAGCTCGGGGTGACCGAGCACGCCGCAGCACTTCTCGAATTGCGAGTCGTTGCCGACCACCAGCATGATATCCTGATCGGCGCAGGTGAAGACGCGCGCAGGCACGCCGCCGTTGCCGGCAGTACCGCGGCGCGGTGGCGTCTCGCCGTTGACGAGATAGATCTGTGCATAGTGCGACAGCGACGCGATCACCGTGTCCATCAGGCAGACGTCGACGTGCTGGCCGACGCCGCCATTGGCCTTGCGGTGGAACAGCGCCGAGAGAATGCCGATCGACGCGTTCATGCCGGTCATGACGTCAGCGATACTAGGGCCGACCTTCATCGGTCCGGCACCTGGCTCGCCGTCTGGATGACCGGTGACGCTCATCAAGCCGCCGGCGGCCTGGAAAATCGCGTCGTAGCCGGGCCGAGCGCGATAGGGGCCAGTCTGACCGTAGCCGGTGACGGAACAATAGATGATACCGGGATTGATCTTCTTGATGGACTCATAATCGAGGCCATAGCGCTTCAAATCGCCGACCTTGAAATTCTCCATCATGATATCGGCCGACTTGGCCAGCTCGCGCACGATCTCCTGCCCCTCGGGCTTGGCGATATCGACAGCCACCGAGCGCTTGTTGCGGTTGGCGCAGAGATAAAACGAATTGTTGTTGTTCGCCTTGCCATCCGGATCGACGAGATAGGGAGGTCCGAAGATGCGGGAGTCGTCACCGCCGCCCGGACGTTCGATCTTGATGACGTCTGCGCCAAGATCGGCGAGCATCTGTGCGGACAGCGGCCCCGCGAGCACGCGCGTCAGATCGAGCACCTTGATGCCGGTGAGCGGAAGCGACATGGAATGTTTCCCCTAAGTCTGAACAGGCTGTTGCTGTTATTGGCGGGCAAGACGGGCCCAAGGTCGGTCCAAGCCCCGCGCAAGGTTCGTGATTAGCCCGTGGAATGCATTAATTTCAAGGGGTTAGCTCTGCTTTCGTTGCGGATTTCGACCAGCGGAATGCATAGCAGGCCGGTTGTCGCACCGCCGTTCCGCTCGGCGACACCAGCAGGCGCAAACACGTCTGTCCACGGACCGCCGATGCCGCGCCGGGCCGGTGCGGCATCTCTGCCATAGTGCAATGCCGTGGCTTAGCGTCCCTGGAACACAGGCTTGCGCTTCTCGACGAAAGCGCGGATCGCTTCCTTGGAATCCTCGGTCTTACCGATCTGCACCGTCATGTCCTGCTCATAACGGTAACCATCGCGAAGGCTCATCTCCTCAATGGTGTTGAGCGATTGCTTGAACAACTGCACGGCAAGCGGCGCCTTGGAAGCGATTTCGGTGGCAAACTTCATTGCTGTCGGCATCAACTCATCGGCCGGCACGCAAGCCTCGACCACGCCGAGGCGATACAGTTCCGGACCCGGAACGCGATAACCCATCATCGCCATACGCCGAACGCGGGAATGACCGAACAAGCGCATGGCGTGGCGGCCGCCGCCCATGAGGCCGACGTCGATCTCGGGCAAGCCGAGCGCCGCCTGCTCCGAGGCGATGAGAATATCGCAGGAGGCGACCAGCGCCATGCCTGCGCCGAGAGCTGCGCCATTGATCGCCGCAATCACCGGCTTCTTGCATTCGACGATGGAGTGATAGCTCTCGCGCGCGCTGCGCAGATGCTGCCGCTGCCCCGCTGGCAGGTTTGCGATGTCAGCGCGGCCCTTGATGTCGGCCCCCGCGGAAAACACCTTGCCCTGCCCGGTCAGCACGATAACGCGAACGTCCTCATCGTCCGACATCAAATCGAAGGCGAGCGAGATCTCATCCTGCAAGGCGCGGCTCTGCGCATTCACCGGAGGATTGGTCATCGTCGCGACGGCGACGTAATCCTTGATCTCGATCCGCATGAGGTTCAGCATGTCGTAGCGGCCCATGGTCGTCTCCTTGTTGTTATTGCCTTGGATCGTGATTACCCGGTGGTGCGCGCAGCCATGAGGCGCAATGGCGTATATTCCATCACGGGCGAGCCATCCTGCTTGACGATGACATTGCGCGTGCGCACCAACCCGCGGTTCGGCCGGTTCTTGCTGCGGCGCGCCTCGATCACTTCGCACTCGACATGGATGGTATCGCCCGCAACGGTCGGCCCTTTGACATCGAGGTTCATGTTGAGAAAAGCGAAGCCCGTATGCTGCGCCGTTGCCTGCAGCACGAGCCCTTCGGCGAAGCTGTAGACGAGCGCGCCAGGTGCGGGCCGCCCCTTGATATCCGACTGCGCCTTGACGAACTCGAGATCGGTGAACAGCACCTCGATCATCCCTGTGCAGTTGACGAAATTGACGATATCCGCCTCGGTGATGGTGCGGCCGACGGTTCGGAACTTCCGCCCCACTGGAAGATCCTCATAGAACAAACCCAAGCCGACGACTTCCATAGTCACGTCCTTCTCTCTTCCCACATGAATGGTCTTGCTTCAGCATGATCTCGCCCAAAAATCGGCTTCCACCTTTCCCAGATCAAGCTCACTGCATTGTCAGGCCACCGGACACGCTGATGGTCTGGCCGGTGATGTAGCTCGCATCGTCGCTGAGCAGAAATGCGATAATTCCCGGATAGTCGTCAGGCACACCGAGGCGACGCAGCGGGATCGCGCGCGCAAGGCTTTCGGCAAGCTTCGGCATATCGGTTACGAAACCTCCAAATAATGGCGTATCAGTCGGCCCCGGACAAACGACGTTGAGAGTGACGTTGTTGCGTGCGAGTTCGCGCGCCATCGTCTTGGTGAAGGCAATCACGCCGCCCTTGCACGCAGAGTACACGGCTTCGCCGGATGAGCCGACACGCCCTGCATCCGACGACACCGTGACGACGCGGCCGAAACCGCGATCGGCCATCCGCTTGACCACCACATGATGCAGATTGAGCGGACCATAGAGATTGATGCCGATCACCTTGTCCCAAAACGCACGATCCGTATCGAGGAACGGGATCGGACGATCCCAACCCGCCACATTGGCAAGCAGCTCGACCGGACCGGCATCATGCTCGAACACGTCCGTCGCAGTCGCCACGGCATCGCGATCAGTGATGTCGACTTTGTAAATCAATACGCGTCCGGGCTTGCCTCGGCACAGAGCCGCAGTCTCCTCGGTGCCGGCAAAATTCTGATCGAAGATGCCGACGGTGCAGCCTTCCTCGACGAGACGAACGGCCGTCGCCCGGCCGATGCCGCTGGCTCCGCCCGTCAAAATAGCCCGGCGGCCGGCAAGCCCACGCATGGTTCACTCCCTCAAACGCTTTCTCGAACACCTGCACGTTTCCATGACCGCCCGCAACAAGTCAAAGGCGCTGCTGCATTGCAGGCCAGCGCGGTAGCGCATGGCGCTCGCTGAAACGGAGACAAACGCCCTTTCCAAAAACGCAGGGCAAAGACTTTGTCGGCGGTGACAAATTCCTGCTATGACGATCGCGATCCAAAAGCGAATAAGAAGAGGGAGTGTCATGTCGATCGATTTCGAAATTCCGGCCGAGGCGAAGGCGATCCGTGAGAAGGTTCGCAAGTGGGTGCAGGAAGAATGCATCCCCGCCGAAAAGGAACTGGACACAAAGCCGCTTGAGGAAGTGCTCGGCCCGTTGCGGAAGAAGGCCCGTGCGCAGGGGCTATGGTGTCCGTTCATCCCAAAGGAATATGGCGGCATGGGTCTCGGCCCGCTCGCAAATGCGCTGGTGCAGATGGAGCTTGGCGAAAGTTCGCTCGGCGCGCTGTCCATGAATACACAAGGGCCGGACGACGCATCGATGATGACGCTGCTCGCCCATGGCACCGAGTATCAGAAGGAGAAATTCCTCAAACCGCTGCTCAATGGCGAAAAGCGCGTCTGCTTCTCGATGACCGAGAAGGCTTCCGGCGCCGACGCCACAGGCATGCAGACCTCCGCGGTCAAGGACGGCAACGAAAACTACATCCTGAACGGCGAAAAATGGTTCTCCTCGTCAGCCAGCGTCGCCGACATCGCCATCGTCATGGCGAAGACCGACCCGAACGCGCCGCGCCATAAGCAATTCTCGACCTTCATCGTCGAACTGCCGAATCCGGGATACCGGATCAAGCGCAACATCAAGAACATGGCGATCGAAGGCGCACACTATGACAAACTGTCGGGCGGCCACTCGGAAATCGAGATCAAGGATCTCAAGGTGCCCGCCGACAACCTGCTCGGCGGCGAAGGCAACGGCTTCAACATGGGCCAGCACCGCCTCGCCTACGGCCGCCTGCGTCACGGCATGCACAACATCGCCAAGGCGCAGCGCGCGCTCGACATGGCGACCGCCCACGTCACCAAGCGCTCGACCTTCGGCGTTCTGCTGGCTGACCGGCAGGCGGTGCAGTTCATGCTCGCCGACTGCGCGAGCCAGCTCTACATGGCGCGCTTGATGCTGCTGCACATCGCCTACAAGGCCGAGCGTGGCATGGACCTGACCCAGGAGAACTCGATCGCCAAGGTCTTTCTCGCTCACATGGTGCATAAGGTGGTGGACACAGCGATCCAGTTGCACGGTGCGCTGGGCTACAGCCAGGATACGATCCTGGCGAAGTGGTACACGCAGATCCGCTCGCAGCGACTGGTTGATGGCCCGGACGAAGTGCATAAGTGGAAGGTCGGCCGCAACGTCATCAAGGCCTATAAGAAGCACGGCACCACGGCCTCGGCCGCGGGCGGCGATTTGCTCTGATCGGCTGAACAAGCTTCAAACGACAACGCGGGCGGTCATGTGACCGCCGCGTTTTGTTTCTGTTCGTTACGGGATGCGCGAGTGAACTCGCGTATCCGATAAGGCATGATCAGACGTTGCGGCTCAGAAAATCTTCACCGCATTCAGCAGCGTGATCCAAACGCCCCAGGCGAGCGGGACGCCGACGAAGGCCCAGAACAACGCCGCCTGCACATCAAGTCCGCCCTTGCCGATTCCGAAAGAACCGGTCGGCGTGGCGGCCGCATCCTTCGCGGTGGCCGCCTGCAGTTTTGCCACCTCCTCCTGGCTCATATGCCATTTCGAATTGACCGGCTTGATCAGGTAGTTGGCGACCAGGCCGACGATCAGCATCCCGGTCAGAATGTACATGGTGCTGTTGTAGAGCTGGTCACGCGGCACACCGGCTGCGAGTTGCGCCTCGCGGATGTAGTTCACCACCACCGGACCGATGATGCCCGCCGTTGCCCACGCGGTCAGCAAGCGGCCATGGATCGCGCCGACGAACTGGGTACCGAACATGTCGGCGAGGTAGGCGGGGACGGTGGCAAAGCCGCCGCCATACATCGACAGGATGATGCAGAAGGCGCCGACGAACAGCAGCTTAGAGCTCATCTCGGCGGCCGTCGGCGCCAGCGCGTAGAGCGCAATGCCGAGCAGGAAGAAACAGTAGTACGTATTCTTCCGGCCGATGTAATCGGAGAGCGAAGCCCAGAAGAATCGCCCACCGATATTGAACAGCGACAACAGACCGGTGAAGCCCGCAGCGATGGCTGCGATCGCGACGCGCTGCTCGTTGGTGAGCTGAGCAAACTTGACCCCGGGCTGCCCGACCAGCGAGCCTGCGAAGATCTCCTGCAGCATCGGCGAAGCCATGCCGATCACGCCGATGCCGGCCGATACGTTCATGCACAGCACGATCCAGATCAGCCAGAATTGTGGCGTCTTGTGTGCGTCGTTGAGGTGAACGTTATATTGCGAGATCATCGCATTGGCTTGCGCCCGCGGCGTCCAGCCATCGGGCCGCCAGCCCGCCGGCGGAATCCGATAGCGGAACGCGCCAATCATCATGAAGCAGAAGTAGATCGCTCCCATCGCCAGGAACGTTTCCCAGGCGCCTACCGAGGTCGGCGACTTGAAAGCGTTCATCAGCATGTCAGCCAGCGGTGCGCCGATCATCGCGCCGCCGCCGAAGCCCATGATCGCCATGCCGGTCGCCATGCCGCGCCGATCGGGAAACCATTTCACCAGCGTCGAGACCGGCGAGATGTATCCGAGCCCCAGGCCGATGCCGCCGATCACGCCGGATCCAAGCCAGAGCAACCACAACTGATGGAAGTAGATACCGATGGCACCGAGCACGAGACCGCCGCACCAGCACAATGCAGAGACGACTCCCGCCTTGCGTGGTCCTGCGCGCTCAAGCCAGCCGCCCCAGATTGCCGCCGAAACGCCGAGCAGCACGAAGAAAAGGGTATACATCCAGCCCATGCTGGCGACACGCCAGTCGCAAGTCGTGGTGAACAGCTCCTGCACCAGCGTCATGTCCGGGCAGGTCTTGGTCTGCGTGACGCCGAGCGCGCGCGACAGCGGCAACCAGAACACACTGAACCCATAGGCCATGCCGATACAAAGATGGATACACAGCGCTGCGGGCGGAACGAGCCAGCGATTGAAGCCGGCCTTGGCTATAATCCGTTCGCGGTCCAGTATCCCGGCAGCCGTGCCGACATAACCACCCGCCTGTTCTACAGTCGTTGTCATCAGCTTCCTCCCCTTGACGCTCCCGACCGGCGCCTTCGCTTTTCTAAGCTTTAAGCCTTCGATCCCTCGCCTTTCAGTCGCTCGATGGCCTGGCGCACGCTGGGATCGAGCCCCTCCCCCCCTGCTGCCAAATGCGCGAGGATCGCAGCGCGCATCCTGGGGTCCCAAAACTTCTTCAGATGATCGGCAGTACCCGCGACCGCCTCGTCCTTGCCCTGGCTGGCAAAGAACTTTCCGATTTGGTTGGCCATATAGACGAGCTTGTCAGGCGACATCTGCGGTCATGTCCCATACGCCTCAGCGGCATCCGCGATCCGATGCGGGTGCGTGAAAATCTCAAACCCGTCGCTGCGTGCGACCGCAACCAGCGTGATGCCCGCAGCCTTCGCGGTCCGCACCGCAAGCGCCGTCGGCGCCGATACAGCAGCCACGACCGGCGCGCCGATGGCAGCGCTCTTCTGCACCATCTCGACCGACACCCGGCTGGTCAGCAGAACGAGGCCCGCCTCGGCAGATCGCGCCTCACGCGCGAGCACGCCGCAGAGCTTGTCGAGCGCGTTGTGACGCCCGACATCCTCGCGTACGGCGACAAGCCCAACCTCCGGCTGCCAGAACGCCGCGGCATGCACGGCACGCGTCAGCAGATTGAGCTCCTGACACGGCGCAAGCGCCTCCATCGCGGCCATGATGTCCGATGGCCTGAATGTGCGCCCATGGCCCACCCGCGCGGCCGGCTTGACTGCTTCCTTCAGACTTTCGATGCCGCACAGTCCGCAGCCGGTCGGCCCCGCGAGATGGCGCCGCCGCTCACTCAGCGCCGCAGCAGTCGTCTCGCCGAGCCACATGCGCAGCTCGATCCCCCCCTCCTGCTCGACGATCTCGAGCCTGAGAATATCGGCGGCGGTCGCAACGATTCCTTCCGTCAGGCTGAAGCCGACGGCAAAATCCTCAAGATTCTGCGGCGTCGCCATCATCACCGCATGGGTGCCGCCGTTATACGTGAAGGCGACCGGCGTCTCCTCCGGAATGACACGGTCGCCGCCGGTGACACCCTGACGGTGCCAGGCGGAGCGAACGACACGGGTGACGGGAAGCGGCATCGCCTTACTCCGCAGCCTCGATGGTCGCCGTCACGCGCCGGCTTTCCTTGGCATGGTCTTCGTATTGCTCCTGCCACAAGGTCGGACCGTTGGAGGGCGATACCTGCACCGCCGTCACCTTGTATTCCGGGCAGTTGGTAGCCCAGTCCGAGTAGTCGGTGGTAACCACGTTCGCCTGCGTGGTCGGATGGTGGAACGTGGTATAGACCACACCCGGTGCGACGCGCTCCGTGATCAACGCACGCAACGTCGTCTCGCCGGCGCGACTCGCGAGCTTGATCCAGTCGCCGTCACGGATGCCGCGCTGCTCGGCATCGTGCGGATGGATCTCCAGCCGGTCCTCTTCATGCCAGGCCACGTTCGCAGTCCGGCGCGTCTGTGCTCCGACATTATACTGGCTGAGGATGCGCCCGGTGGTCAGCAGCAGCGGAAAACGCGGGCCGGTCTTCTCATCGGTTGCGAGATATTCGGTGACGACGAACTTGCCCCTGCCCCGCACGAAGCCGCCGATATGCATGACCGGCGTGCCATCCGGCGCCCTTTCGTTGCACGGCCACTGGACGGAGCCCGCTTGCTCAAGCTTGTCGTAGGAAACACCGGCGAAGGTCGGCGTCAGATGCGCGATCTCATCCATGATCTCGGAGGGATGCGCATAGGCCATCCGGTAACCCAGCGCATCGGTGAGCTTCATCGTGATCTCCCAGTCCGCAAAACCGTTGCGCGGGCTCATCACCTTGCGCACGCGCTGGATGCGGCGCTCGGCGTTGGTGAAGGTGCCGTCCTTTTCGAGGAACGTGGAGCCCGGCAGGAACACATGCGCGTAGTTCGCGGTCTCATTCAGGAACAAGTCGTGGACGACGACGCATTCCATTGCCGCCAATCCCGCGGCCACATGCTTGGTGTTCGGATCAGATTGCAGAATGTCCTCGCCCTGTACGTAAAGACCCTTGAACGAGCCCTCGACCGCAGCATCCAGCATGTTCGGAATCCGCAGGCCCGGCTCATCATCGAGCGGTGAGCCCCAGAGAGTTTCGAACATCAGCCGCGTGGCATCTTCCGAGATATGGCGATAGCCGGACAGTTCGTGTGGGAACGAGCCCATGTCGCAGGAGCCCTGCACGTTGTTCTGACCGCGCAACGGGTTCACGCCGACGCCTTCGCGGCCGATATTTCCGGTAGCCATCGCCAGGTTTGCGATCGCCATGACCGACGTTGAGCCCTGGCTGTGCTCGGTAACGCCGAGGCCATAGTAGAACGCGGCATTGCCGCCCGTCGCGTAAAGCCGCGCCGCTCCGCGGATCAACTCTGCCGGAACGCCGGAAACCTCGGCGACTTCTTCCGGACTGTTACGCGGCTCTGATACGAACGCCGCCCAATCCTGGAACTCGTCCCAGTCGCAGCGCTCGCGCACGAACGCCTCGTTCACCAACCCTTCGGTAACGATGACGTGTGCAAAGGCCGTGAGCACCGCAACGTTGGTGCCAGGCAGCAGCGGCAGATGATAGGCCGCCTCGATATGCGGGCTGCGCACGAGATCGATGCGGCGGGGGTCGATGACGATCAGCTTCGCGCCCTGCCGCAAGCGCTTCTTCAAACGCGAGGCGAACACCGGATGACCGTCGGTCGGGTTCGCACCAAGCACGACAATCACATCGCTATGCTCGACCGAATCGAAATCCTGTGTCCCGGCAGAAGTGCCGAAGGTCGTCTTCAGCCCGTAGCCGGTCGGCGAATGACAGACGCGGGCGCAGGTATCGACGTTGTTATTTCCGAATCCTGCACGCACCAGCTTCTGCACCAGGAACGTCTCCTCGTTGGTGCAGCGCGACGAGGTGATGCCGCCGACCGATCGCTTGCCATACTTGGCCTGAATGCGTTTGAACTCAGACGCCGTGTAAGCGATCGCCTCGTCCCATGATACTTCATGCCAGGGTTCGCTGATCGTCTTGCGGATCATCGGCTTGAGGATGCGCTCCTTGTGGGTGGCGTAGCCCCAGGCGAACCGCCCCTTGACGCAGGAGTGACCGCGATTGGCCTTGCCGTCCTTGTACGGCACCATGCGCACGACTTCCTCACCGCGCATTTCCGCCTTGAAGGCACAGCCAACGCCGCAATATGCGCAGGTCGTCACGACGGAATGCTCGGGCGTACCGATCTCGATGATCGATTTCTCGTTCAGCGTCGCTGTCGGACAGGCCTGCACGCATGCGCCGCAAGACACGCATTCGGAGCCGAAGAAACTCTCATCCATACCCGGCGATACGACAGAACCGAAGCCGCGGCCGGCGATTGTCAACGCGAAGGTGCCCTGTACCTCCTCGCACGCACGCACGCAACGCGAGCAGACGATGCATTTCGACGGATCATAGGTGAAGTAAGGGTTGGATTCGTCCTTGCCCGGATTGGGATGTTTGCCACCCTCATAGCCGTAACGCACGTCGCGCAGGCCCACAGCGCCCGCCATATCCTGCAGCTCGCAATCTCCATTTGCGGAACATGTCAAGCAATCCAGCGGATGATCGGAGATGTAGAGCTCCATCACTCCTTTGCGTAGGCGCTTTAGCCGCTCGGTTTGCGTTCGCACGACGATACCTTCGGCAACCGGCGTGGTGCATGACGCAGGCGTTCCGGCGCGGCCTTCGACTTCCACGAGGCACATGCGGCAAGAGCCGAACGCCTCAAGCATATCGGTGGCGCAAAGCTTGGGAATCTTGGTGCCAAGCTCCATCGCTGCGCGCATGATCGAGGTACCCTCCGGCACCGTAACCTGTTGCCCGTCGATGGTCAGCGTGACGGTCTTATCGGCTTTCGAATGCGGCGTGCCGTAGTCGATTTCCTGGATGAGGGACATCACGCTCTCCTATTCCGCCGCCTGGAGGCCCGGATGCGCCCCGCCAAAATCTTCGGGGAAATGGGTCAGTGCGCTCATCACCGGATACGGCGTGAAGCCACCCAGCGCGCAGAGCGAGCCGAACTTCATGGTGTTGCAGAGGTCTTCCAAGACGACGAGATTATCGCTGCGCTTCTCGTTGGCGATGATACGATTGATCACCTCGACGCCACGGGTCGAACCGATCCGGCACGGTGTGCACTTGCCGCAGGATTCCAACGCGCAGAACTCCATTGCGAAGCGTGCCTGCTTCGCCATGTCCACGGTGTCGTCGAACACGACGATGCCGCCATGACCGATCAATCCGTCACGCGCAGCAAACGCTTCATAGTCGAACGGTGTGTCGAACAGCGCGCGCGGGAAGTACGCGCCGAGCGGCCCGCCGACCTGTACCGCGCGTACCGGGCGGCCACTTGCGGTTCCCCCGCCGATCTCATCGATAAGTTCACCGAGCGTGATGCCGAACGCGACCTCGAACAGGCCTCCGCGTTTGATGTTGCCAGCCAGCTGGATCGGCATGGTGCCGCGCGAACGTCCCATGCCGAAGTCGCGGTAGAAGGTCGCACCCTTCTCCAGGATGATCGGAATGGTCGCAAACGACAGCACGTTGTTGATAACGGTCGGCTTGCCGAACAGACCCTTATGCGCTGGCAAGGGTGGCTTCGCGCGGACAATGCCGCGCCGCCCTTCAAGACTTTCCAGCAGCGAGGTCTCCTCGCCGCAGACATAGGCCCCCGCACCGCTGCGCACCTCGAGATCGAAATCAAAAGTCGATCCGGCGATACGCTGACCTAGCATGCCGCCGCGCCGCGCAGCGACAATCGCAGCCTCCATCGCGGCAATCGCATGCGGATATTCGGAGCGGATATAGACGTAACCCTTGGTGGCACCGGTGGCGATGCCGGCGATCGTCATGCCTTCGATCAGCACGAACGGATCACCTTCCATGATCATCCGGTCGGCGAAAGTACCGCTGTCACCCTCATCGGCATTGCAGACGATGTATTTCTGCGCTGCATTGGTTTGCGCGACCGTGCGCCATTTGATGCCGGTCGGAAAGCCCGCGCCACCACGCCCGCGCAGGCCGGACTGTATGACCTCCTCAATCACGGTTTCGGTGCCAAGCGCGAGTGCCTGCGCAAGCCCCTTGTAACCATCGTGAGCGCGATAATCATCGAGCGAGCGCGGATCGACGATGCCACAGCGCACGAATGTCAGCCGCGTCTGCCGCTTCAACCAGGGCATCTCCTCGGCCACGCCGAGGCATAGCGCATGCTCGCGCCCATCCAGCAGTCCGGCTTCGATCAAACCTTCGATATCGGCTGCCTCGACCGGACCGTAGGCGACGCGGCCTCTGCCCGTCTGCACCTCGATCATCGGCTCCAGCCAGTACAATCCGCGTGACCCGGTTCGCACGATCTCGACCGCAAGGTCGCGTCGGGCTGCGGCGTGCAACAGTGCGTCCGCCACCGCGTCAGCACCGACGGCGATCGCGCCGGCATCGCCCGGGATGAAGATACGCACCGTCATTGCTGCGCCTCCATTACGAGGGCATCGAGGCGCTTGTCATCAAGGCGACCAACCACGCGGCCATCCAGCATCGCCGACGGCGCCGTGGCGCACAGGCCGAGACAATAGACCGGCTCCAGCGTCACGCGCTGATCGGCTGTGGTCTCTCCGATTGCCACTCCGAGTTTTGATTCGGCGCGCGCGACGAGATGCTCGCCGCCTGCTGCCTGACAGGCCTCGGCCCGGCAGAGTTTCAAGACGCGCCGGCCGGCCGGCTTGTCGCGCAGGTCATGATAGAAGCTGAAGACCCCGTGGACCTCCGCCCGAGACAGGTTAAGCGCTTGCGCCACCATCGGAATCGCCGCCTCGGGCACGTAGCCGAACGCGTTCTGCAAGGCCTGCAAAATCAGCAGGGTGGGACCTTCGCGCCCCGCATGTTGGGCGATAATCGCCGCAGCCTGGTTCGGTTCCCAATCTCTGACTGTCGTCATTCCGCGCGCTCAGCAAAATCATGCCCTTGCGCGGGATGAGAATAAGAATAGGTCCAGAAATCAATAAAGCAGTCTCATGCGGCGATCCGGAATCGCAATCGACAGGCCTTCAATCGATAGATTTTTCCTATTGACCTATTTGAAAGAGACAATACAAGCCCCGGCAATGGTGCATGGCTACGCTTTTCCGTAGGCCCCTTTATGCATCGAGCACCGGAGCAATTTCCTTCACAGTTTGCACCAGCGCGGAAATCAGCGGCGTCATCGGATTGCGTGGCAGGATCACGAGACCGATCCTGTAGGTGACGTCAGGCTCGACAATCGGAATTGCGCGGATCGCATCGGGCAAACCGAGCGTGTCGGCAAGCTTCGCCGGCATGACGCTCGCCCAGCG
Source organism: Afipia sp. P52-10 (assembly GCF_000516555.1). NCBI lineage: Bacteria > Pseudomonadati > Pseudomonadota > Alphaproteobacteria > Hyphomicrobiales > Nitrobacteraceae > Afipia > Afipia sp. P52-10. The sequence continues at coordinate 209,422 of NZ_AZSJ01000004.1, forward strand.
CCCGGTCTTCACATGGGTATACAGGACGATCACCGAGTTCGAAGACAACGTCGGCTGCGCCTCGGCGCCGACGGAACGCAATACGCGGTCGATGATCCGGCGATTTTGCATGTCCGGCGTCAGCAGGCATAGCGGCACCTGGCCGACCTCCTTCCAGGTCACCACATCGCGATCACCAAACTGCCCGTCCGGTGACGTCAGCAGCCGGTAGCTCTCGCGATAAAGCGGCACCGTCTCGACCTTTCCGATCGGCTCGTTATCGAGGTAGGTCAACCCGGCATCCACCTCCAGATTCTCTAACAGCGCGAGCGTCTCGATCGACGTGCATGACAGAATCTCGAAACGCACGTCCGGATGCTTGGCCCGAAACGGAGTCGTCAGCGACGCGACCATGCCGAGAACGGTAGGGATCACCGCGAGCCGGATCTCGCCGGTCAGACCATGCTTCAGCGCGTTGATCTCCTGCCTCATCGCCCGCGAGTCGGCGACGATGCGCCGTGCCCAATCAAGCGTACGCTCGCCCTCCGGCGTGAAGCCTAGAAAGCGTGAGCCGCGCTGGACCAGCATCACACCGAGGATTTCTTCCAGCTGCTTGATGCCAGTGGACATCGTCGGCTGCGTGACGCCGCACGCCTCGGCGGCGCGGCCGAAGTGACGTTCCCGCGCCAACGCGAGCAGCATTTCGAGCTTGTCGATCACGGCTCGCTCCGCCGCAATGCAAGCGGACGACGAGTACGCTGGCTCTTCCACGAAACCGCGTGGTCGATCGGACCTGTTTTCAAGAGAACGCACTCCTGTTGGGCGCCGGTGCATATTCCGACATGCTGCGTGACGTTATCCGCAGCGCTGCCGAGAAATTCAACCGCGACATTGGTTCTGTATGACGCGGCGCGTCATCACCCCAGGAGCACCGCGACAGTAAAACGGTGGCGCGACATCTTTGCCTCCACTAGCATTCGCAATCGGACCACCAGGGAGAAGCGGTCAACGTTACAAACGACGATAACAAAAACAGGGAGGTTTGCATGACTATGCTCTACACCCGCTCGGCCTTTGCCGTTGCGCTCTCGGTCGCTCTGTCATCGACATTTGCTGCGGCGCAAGATTATCCCAACCGGCCGATCACATGGGTTAACGGCGGAACTCCGGGAAGCGTTACTGATATCGGCTCGCGCACCTATGCCAAAGTCCTCACTGAAATCCTCGGCCAATCGTTGATCATCGAGAACAAGCCGGGCGCCGGCGGCATCATCTCCACCGAACATGTGGCGCATGCAAAGCCCGACGGTTACACCATCCTCAACGGCACCAGTGGCCCGTTCGGCTCCTACCCCTCGCTCTACAAGAAGCTCACCTTCGACCCGTTGAAAGATTTCATACCGGTGCACGGGCTGTCAGAATCGCCGATGATCATGATCGTCCGGCCGAACAGTCCCTTCCGCAAGCTCAGCGATTTGATCGACTACGCCAGAAAGCACCCGGAAAAGCTCAATTACAGCACCACCGGACTTGGAGCCGGCTCGCACCTGCTGATGGAAATGCTGCAGCAGGCTGCCAACGTCAAAACGACTGTCGTTCCCTACAAGGGATCGGCACAGCAGATCACCGATCTGATGGGTGGCAATATCGATCTCGTGCTCGACTATTCGGTGGTGGTCACGCCGCTCATCACCTCCGGCCAGGTTATCCCCATCGCCGTCACCGGCCGCAAACGATTGAAGCATCTGCCGGAGATCGCCACGATCCAGGAACAAGGCTATCCGGACGTCTGGCTGACGGCCTGGTCCTCCGTGCTTGCTCCCGCAGGCACGCCACCTGATGTGATCGACAAGCTCGCCAATGCATTCGAGCAGATGCTGAAGGATCCAAGCATCCAGAAGTATGCGGATGACAACGGCGCCAATCTGATGGTCGGCCTGAAGAAGGAAGCCTTCCGCGACTTCATCGTGCAGGACATGGCAAAATTGAAGACTGTGGTCGAGAAAGCAAACATTCGTCTCGATTGATCGGACCAACACCACTCGTGCTTCCGGCTCCGCCGCACCGCCATGGCGTCGCCGGAACACATGAATGCCAACCGCACGCGGCAGACCTGCAGTGCATCAGCTTGCAGTGCAGCGCTCGTGCCGTAACAATCGTCGATGATGAAGATCACTGAAATCCGCGGGTTCCACCTGAGCTTCCCGCTTGCCGAACCACAGGGCAATGCGCTGACGTTCTTCCGCAAGCGCGACGCGCTGCTGGTGCAGATCGTCACCGATTCCGGGCTCTCCGGCTGGGGAGAAGCCGGCAATTCTCCCCATGCGGCCGGGGCTTTCATCCGCACACGCCTGGCGGCGCTCGTGCTCGGCCAATCGCCCGCCGATTTCGGCAGACACTATCTGACCATGTGCGCAGCACTCGGCTACGATCGACGGGGCGCCGGAATGATGGGGATTTCCGCCATCGACATGGCGCTCCACGATCTGGCCGCCCGAATGTATGGCATCAGCGTCGCAACCCTCTTGGGCGGTGCGGTGCGGGGCAAGCTGTTCGCCTACGCAAGCGGGCCCTTTTTTCGCGAAGGCTCCGATCCCTATCATGCATACGACCGCGAAGCGGAAGGCTATCTGAAGAAGCATTTCAAAGCCTTGAAGCCACGCGCCGGGTTCACGCCGCATGCAGATGGCGCCATGGCGATGGGGCTGCGCCGCATGATCGGCAAGGATTCGGCGCTGATGGTGGACATCAATCAAGGCTATACCGCCCATGCGGCCATTCAATCCGCCAGGCGTATGGAAGAGGCTGGTCTGCTTTGGATCGAGGAACCCGTCCAGCCTGAGGACATCGGCGGCTATCAGACTGTCGCGCGCGCTGTGCCGCAAGCGATCGCTGGCGGCGAAGCGCTGGGCAACGTCCGCGCGTTCCGCGAATTCCTGGCCGCAAATACCCTCGCAGTCTTACAACCCGACCTATCTGTCTGCGGCGGTTATAGTGGCTTGCGGGAGATCGCAGCGCTGGCACGCGCTTACGATGTTCCCGTCATGCCGCATGTGTTCGGAACAACCGTGAATTTCCATGCGTCGATGCAGATGGCAGCGATCCTGGAAGGTAAGCGCGGTGGCGGTCCCGCGCCTTATCCGTTCATTGAATACGATATGATGGACAACCCACTGCTACAGCTCTGTCCGCCACCGCCGCTCGATGCAGACGGCACACTTTCCGTTCCGGATGGACCTGGCACAGGCCTCGAGCTGTCGCCACAAAGGCTCGATCCATGGATCGTCGGGCGCTGGGCGGAAATCTTGTAGGCCGCAGAGCATGATCCCAGGCGAACATGCGTCGATCGGAAGCAAGCTCTGCTAAAGCGCGATGAGATTTCGATGAATTATCCTCGCGCTTTAGCCCATTGTTTAAGCATGATCTTTTCGGAAAACCGCTTCACACTTTTCCGGATCATGCTTTAGCGCTCGCAGGCGGTTTGAACCGGCACCACATCGACGCCGACCTCGAGCTCCTGGGCCCCCGACCCAACGAATACGCCATAAACTGGCGAGACATCGGAGAAGTCGCGTCCGACGGCGAGAACAATGTGATCGTTGCCGATGTCGATTGCATTGGTCGGATCAATCCCGAACCAGCCGATGTCATCACCGCACCATACCGATACCCAGGCGTGGGTCGCATCGGCCCCTTCCAGTCTCGCCTGCCCGGCTGGCGGCATCGTGCGGATGTATCCGCTGACATAGGCCGCCGGCAAACCAAGACCGCGCAGGCCCGCGATCATGATATGCGCGAAATCCTGGCACACGCCACGCCGCCGCGCGAAAGCCTCGTCCAAGGGTGTCGAAACATCGGTGACCTGCGGTGAATAGGCGAAATCAGCGCGAATGCGCCGGGCCAAATCGCGCGCGCCTTCGACGATCGACCGTCCCGGAGGAAAACTCCCCGCCGCGTAGTCTGTCACCGGCGCGGACAGCGCCACATGTGGACTGGCGAAGAGGAAATGAGCTGGTGCCTCCGCATCGAGCGAACGCACAGCGACAGCCTGATCGACGATCTGCGTCCATGCCGGCGCCGCAACAGGTGGCGCTGCTCGCGAGACCTCCACACGTGCTTGCGCCTCGATGGTCAGGCTAACAAGTCCAGTCTCGATCGTTGCCATCGTTACGGTATTGCCGAAAAAATCCTGCTCTACCCGTAGCGTTGCAGGCGGCGGATCGATCACTAACGCATGATCCAGACGATGCTGCCCGAAGCCCGAGCGCGGTGTGACCCGCAAAGACAGGGTCGCCGACGAAATCGGCACCTCATACGCATAGTTCGTGACATGACGGAGATCGTAAATCACGCAAGCCCGCTCGCACTCTTTGATTTTAGACCTTCGGGCCGTTGCAGAAAGTATCGCGCAGCGACGGCGTCAGCGAAACCCGTCAGCTTCTGTTCGAAGGCAAGGATCATCGGCACATCGACCTTGCGGGCCGACGTGCTGGCGATCTCGCCACTGAACAGCTCGATGATCCGCTTCGGCTCCTCAGGTAAGCCATCGTCGTTCAGCGACGGAAGCGTAGCCAGATGCATGCGGATCTGATCGACCTGGAAGCTCGTCGAACGCGGATTGAATGGATCGAGCAGCACCATGTCGAGCACCGGCGCGAGCGCGACGCCGGTCAGATAACGCGATCGGTAGGTGATCTGCGAGTCGATCAGATCGAGCAGAATGTCTAGGTCGTCGGCGCTGGCCTTATCGCCCCCGAAACTGCGCGCGAACCGGCAGGTGTTGATCGCACGCTCGATCCGGCGGCCCATGTCGAGAAATCGCCAGCCGGCGACGCGGTTGACGTTTTCCTGCGCCAGGCCGGAGATTGCCGCTAGCGACACCACCCCTTGATCCGCCACCTCGAACGCCTCAGCAAAGTTCGAAACCGAGCGTCCGCGCATGCCGAGCAACTGGTCGAGACTGCTGATAAGCTTGAAACTGTCGACCGACAATCGCTCGCGGATCACCGAGCCGGCGCCATACGCCATCCGGACATTGGAGAGCGCGGAACCATAATCACGCTCGGAAGCGAGCGCGTTGCGCGCGACCGACAGCAAATCATCGTCAGGGGAATCTTCGGGCGTCGTTCCCCAGGCAATCAACAGCCGGCCGAGTCGCCGCAACGCATCCCGACCATCGCTGCTCATCAGATCCGGTTCTAGACTGCGCGAACACAAGCAGCGTACGATTCGGAGCACGGCTTCGGCCCGCTCCAGATAGCGGCCGTACCAGAAGAGATTGTCAGCCGCGCGGCTCGGCAGATTGCCGAGAATTCGTCGAATGCTGACATCCTCTTCGGATGGCAACAGTGTTTCCAGCACGACCGGTTCCTCGGAGAGCACCCACACATCCGCGGATTTCACCCCTTCGCCGATGCTGACAGCCCGCGCATCGGCCGTCTCCGAAATCAAGCAAAAACCACCGGGCATCACCTGCCACCCGTCGGCCGTTGCTGCCGCATACACGCGCAACACGAACGGGCGCGGCTGCAGCCGGCCGCTTTCCCACACCGGCGTCGTCGACAAGCGAACGACCTCATGTCCCACAAAATCGACGCCGCGCGCAGCGATCGCAGCCCGCAAGCGCTGCAGATCGTCAGGCGGCATCTCTCCGGGGAGAAGCACATGCTGTTCGGTTTCAAAGCCCGGGACCCGATCGACAAACGCACCGGCAACCGACATCGTCTGCAGATCCGCCAGAACACACGCGCGGGCGTCCGCCTGCCCGCACCACCAGGTCGCGATGTTGGGCATGGCGAGGTCCTCGCCAAGGAGGTGACGGCAGACGGATGGCAGAAATCCCAGCAAGGCGCGAGACTCGATGAAGCCCGTACCCGGCATGTTGGCCACCACGGTATTACCGTCGCGGATCGCTGACAGCAGACGCGGCACACCAAGGCGGGATGCGCCATTCAACTCGATCGGATCGACGTAATCGGCATCCACGCGCCGCCACAGCACATCGGCCCGCTTCAGCCCGGCAATGGTGCGGACATGCACCTGGCCACCGTGAACGACGAGATCGTCGCCTTCGACGAGCAGGAAGCCGAGATACTTCGCCAGATACGACTGTTCGAAATAGGTGGCGCTATAGGAGCCCGGCGTCATCAGGCAGATACGCGGCTGCGAGCGCTCCGCCATGGCTTTCAGCCCATTGCGAAACTCTCGGAAGAAGGGCGCCAATCGCTGCACGTTCATCTGCTGATAGGTCGCGGAATAGGCGCTTGAAATGGCAAGCCGGTTTTCCAGAGCGTAGCCTGCGCCGGGCGGCGCCTGCGCACGATCGTTCAACACCCACCAGCGCCCATCGGGACCGCGCGCGATGTCGGCGGCATAAAGATGCATCCAGCGTCCGCCGGGCGGTGTTACGCCCACCATCGGCCGCAGAAACTCCGGACTGCCGGCAACGACCGCGGCGGGCAGGACTCCATCTGAGATGAGATAAGCCGGCCCGTAGATGTCGGCGAGCAGCGCTTCCAGCAACGAGGCCCGCTGAACGATGCTTGCCGAGATATCTGCCCAGTCCCGCTCCTCGATCAGCAGGGGAAGCCCGCTGAGAGGCCAGGTCCGCTCCTTCGCCTCACCACGCACGCGATAGGAAATACCCAGATCGCGGATATGCCGCTCGGCAACACCGAGCGAACGATCGATATCGCTGGCGGCAACCAATTCCATCCAGCGCCGCCACTGCGATCTTGGCAGACCGTCCGTGCCAAGGAACTCATCCGGTACACCGGGCAAAGCCTTATAATCCGCAAAGGCTGCGGCCCAGCCGTCATCAATCGTCACCGGCGTCGTCATGCCACTCGTGGCGGATGTCATAGATCCTAACCGTTCGGCTTCCTTCGCAAGTCAAGCGTCAGCGGAAATTCGCGACTGACCTCGTCCGCGGGGGAATCGACAAGGCCGCCAGTATGGCCATGATCCTGGAACCGCGCCAGTCGCCTGCCCTGGGCCTCATAGGAATTGACCGGGAATGTGTCGTAGTTGCGCCCACCCGGATGGGTGACATGATAAACACAACCACCCAGCGAGTGGTTGTTCCAGAGATCAAGCAAATCGAATGTCAGCGGAGCATGCGATGACATTGTCGGATGCAATCCCGCCGGCTGCTTCCAGGCCTTGAAGCGAACACCCGCTACCGCCTCGCCAGATTGCCCGGTCCCGGTCATCGGCAGCTTGCGGCCGTTGCAGGTGACGACATGACGGTCAAACACGAGACCGGTGGCCCTGACCTGCAAGCGCTCGACGGACGAATCCACCAGCCGCACAGTACCGCCGGATGCTCCATCTTCGCCCATCACATGCCATGGCTCCAGTGCATGGCGCAGCTCCAGCATCACGCTACCAAGTTGAACCGAGCCGTAGAGCGGAAAGCGAAACTCACGCTGCGCTTCGAACCAGAGCGGATCGAACGCGTAACCGGCGCGGCGGAGATCGCTCAGGATGTCGAGAAAATCCTGCCACACGAAATGCGGCAGCATGAAGCGATCATGCAACGCCGTGCCCCATCGCACCAAGGAGCCTTGCTGCGGCTCGCGCCAAAACCAAGCGATCAGCGCGCGCAGCAGCAGTTGTTGCGCGAGACTCATTCGCGGATCGGGCGGCATCTCGAATGCGCGAAACTCGACCAGACCGAGCCGCCCCATGATCCCGTCCGGTGAGTACAGTTTATCGATACAGATTTCCGTGCGATGGGTATTGCCGGTGACGTCGGTCAGCAGATTGCGGAACAGGCGATCGACCAGCCAGAGCGGAATCGTCCCGTTATCCGCCTCAGGCACCTGCGATAGCGCGATCTCCATTTCATACAGAGAATCGTGGCGCGCCTCGTCAATGCGCGGCGCCTGGCTGGTCGGGCCTACAAACAAACCCGAAAACAGATAAGACAGGGACGGGTGCCGCTGCCAATAGACGATCAAGCTCCGCAAGAGATCGGGGCGCCGCAGAAACGGCGAGTCGGCCGGCGTCGCTCCACCCACCACCATATGATTGCCGCCACCGGTCCCGACGTGACGTCCATCGATCATGTACTTGTCGGCACCCAATCGCGTCTTCCGGGCGCTGTCGTACACAGCCTGGGTGGTCTCGACAGCCTGCCGCCAGCTCGCCGCTGGATGGACATTGACCTCGATCACGCCGGGGTCGGGGGTCACCTTGATGACGTTGAGGCGCGGGTCGTCGGGCGGCGGGTAGCCTTCGATCTGGAGGTGCAAACCAGTCTCGCGCGCGCTCCGCTCAATGACGGCGACGAGCGCGAGATAATGCTCAAGGCGCTGCACCGGCGGCATGAACACGCACAGAACACCATCGCGCGGTTCGACGCTAACGGCAGTCCGGACAGCGCCGTTCATGTCGCCTTCATCGGCGGGTGTCTCCACCCCAAGTGGTCGTGAGTGAGACGAACTCTCGCTCGACAACGGCTCACGCAATTCGGTCGGATCTTGCGAATGAACGTACGGGAAATCCTCTGGCGCGAGCCATGGTAGGCCGCTCAATGGCAGGCGATGCCCGATCGGGGAATCGCCAGGCACAAGAAACAATTTTTCACGCCGGAACTGCCAGTGCTCGCTCGTCCATCGTCCATCGGCCGCGCTCTCATTCACCTGGACCGGCAGCACGTAACCGACGGGGCTCCCGAGACCCTGTTCGAAGACCCGCAGCATCCGCCGTCGCTCATCCGCGTTCTGCAGCTTGGGATCGGAGATATCGACGTTGAGCGGCAATTTCCCTTCCTGCAACAGCCAATGCGCCGGGTCCTCATAGGCCGGCACGACATACGCGACATCCACCCCAAGATTACGAGCGATCGCCGTCAGCAGCTGCTCCGCATCCCGTGACGTCGCATGCCGTGGCTCATCTTCCCGCGCGATCAGATCCGCATCGCGCCAGATCGGCACACCGTCCTTGCGCCAGTAGAGACCAAACGCCCAGCGTGGTTGCGCTTCGCCCGGATACCACTTGCCCTGCCCATAATGCAGCAATCCATCAGGCGCGAAACGCGTGCGCAGTCGTCGAACTAGGGCATCCGCACGCACACGCTTCTGCTCACCGAGTGCCACGGTGTTCCACTCCGCACTCTCGAAATCATCAGCCGCGACGAATGTCGGCTCGCCGCCCATGGTCAGCCGCACGTCCTGCGCGACCAGATCGCGATCGACCGCCTCCCCGAGCTTGTCCAGCTGACCCCAGGCCTGTTCGGAGAAAGGCCACGTCACGCGCGGAACCTCGCGCATCCGCGTGACGTTCATCTCGACATCGAAGGTGCTTTGCACCGGCTCGGTCATGCCCGATACAGGCGCCGCCGATCGGTAATGCGGAGTAGCGAACAGCGGAATATGTCCTTCGCCGCACAGAAGTCCCGATGTCGCATCGAAACCGATCCAGCCGGCACCGGGCAGATAGATCTCGGCCCAAGCATGCAGATCACAGAAGTCACGCTGAGGGCCCTTGGGTCCGTCCAACGGATCGATATCCGCCCGCAACTGGATCAGATAGCCTGAGACAAAGCGTGCGGCGAGACCGAGGTGCCGAGCTATCTGCACGAGCAACCATGCACTATCGCGGCAAGAGCCTGACGCACGCTGCAGCGTTTCTTCCGGCTCTTGCACGCCGGGCTCCATACGCACTTCGTAGGCGATCATCTGTTGCAAGCGCCTGTTGAGGGCAACCAGCAGATCGACCGTGCGAACGTCCGACACCTGCAAGGCGGCCAGCAAAGCTTTCAGTCTCTCGCCTGCGGACTCCGGCGTGAGATAGGCAACCAGTTCATGCGCAAACTCAGCCGGATACGAAAATGGAAACTGCTCGGCATACGGCTCGACGAAGAAGTCGAATGGATTGACGGCAACCATGTCGGCGAGCAGATCGACAGTGATGCTGAACTTGTCGGCCTTCTTCGGAAATACGAAACGGGCAAACCAGTTGCCGTGCGGATCCTGCTGCCAATTGATGAAATGCTCGGCCGGTTCGACGTTCAAAGAATAGCCGAGAATCTTTGTCCGGCTATGCGGCGCCGGCCGCAGCCGCACGATCTGCGGGCCGAGCGCGACAGGCCGCTCGTAGCAGTAGCGGGTAAGATGGCGAAGGGCGACGACAACCGACACACGAACCTGCCTGACCTAGAATTTGCCGCATCCAAGGTCTTGCGCAAGTCGCACGTTGTCAACGCAACCTTTCGCCTTGCTCCAATCCCGGTTAGCACCCGTTAAAGGTATAGACCACCTTTTCGGCATTCTGCCTACGCATTGATCCGATAAGGATCAGTCTGCATGCATCGGGCATTCCGACCAGCTACGTCAGGCTGCGATCTTCACATATTCGAAATCGCCCGGCTTGTTGTCGATACCGACCTTGGGCGGCGCAATCCAACCTGCAAACTGGCCCGGCTCCGATACCGGCCGCATCAGCGAGGCGATGAAATCGCCATCGGCGGTGGACGGCAGGTAGTCGTCTCGCACCTTCGTCCATTCCGTGTCCGAGAGCAGAATGCCCTTCGGCGTCGCCTGGACATTCCGGAACTCGCCGATCTGACGGTGAAACGCGGTATGCGGCAGCTCGAAGCGGAAATCCACGCCAAGCGCGCTGATGATCTTGTTCCACCGCTCGATGCCCTTGTTGCAGTCGTTGGTGTAGTCATCGCGCAACCGCATGTTCAGCGCGGTCAACGCCGGCTCATCGACCAGCGTGATTTTGCCGTCGACCAGCTTCAACACCGCGTACGTATCGCTGGTCAACTGGTGATCGTCGCGCAGGCGCGTCTCCTGGAAACGTCCCTTCAGGCCAGCATTGTAGAAGTTCGCCGCGTTGGTCGACACTTCCGAACCAAACAGATCGAGCGACAAGGAGTAATGCAGATTGATTTTCTTCTGCATGGTCGGCAGATCGATCACGCCCAGCGCCCGCACGCGCGCGATATCGTACGGGTCCTCGATCCCGGCCTCCTTCATCGCCTCGCAGGTGCGGCGCATCACGCGCGCCACGCCGGTTTCACCGACGAACATGTGGTGCGCTTCCTCGGTCAACATGAAACGGCACGTGCGCGACAAGGGATCGAAGCCGGACTGCGCCAGGCTCTCGAGCTGCATCTTGCCATCGCGGTCGGTGAAGAAGGTAAACATGAAGAATGACAACCAGTCCGGCGTCGCCTCGTTGAAGGCGCCGAGCATGCGCGGCGCATCCGCATCACCCGAGCGGCGGCGCAACAGATCATCCGCCTCCTCGCGCCCGTCACGGCCAAAATATTTTTGCAGCAGGTAGACCATCGCCCACAGGTGGCGGCCTTCCTCGACGTTGACCTGAAACAGATTTCGCATGTCGTAGAGCGATGGGGCAGTTTTGCCGAGATGACGCTGCTGCTCGACGGAGGCGGGCTCGGTGTCCCCTTGGATGACGACGAGACGTCGCAACATCGCGCGATACTCGCCGGGCACCTCCTGCCACGCCTTCTCGCCCTTGTGCTGACCAAAGTTGACGAGGCGCCCCTCCTCCTGCGGCGCGAGCAGGACGCCCCATCGGTATTCCGGCATGCGCACGTAATCGAATTTCGCCCAGCCTTTCGGATCGACGCTAACGGCCGTGCGCAGGTAAACGAGGCTCTCCTGGAAGCCTTCCGGCCCCATATCATTCCACCAATCGAGGTAGCCGGGATGCCAGCTCTCCAGTGCCTTCAGCACCTGGCGATCCTGAGCGAGATCGACGTTGTTCGGAATCTTCGTCGTGTAATCGACATTCATGAGATTCATGACCGGCTCCTCGGTGCTCACACGCGCGTCATATCGAACTGGGCCTTTTGGCCGGTGCCATAGCGTTGCAGCGCGCCCGCCTCACCGACCGCGTTCGGACGCTGGAATATCCAATTTTGCCACGCAGTGAGCCGTGCGAAGATTTTCGATTCCATCGTCTCCGGGCCGACGAACCGCAGGTTGGCTTCAAGCCCTGTCAGGCTGTCGGGCGACAGGCTGGCGCGCCCCTCGAAGAACACGCGCACCTCATCGTCCCAGTCGATGTCATCGAGGGCGAAGGTGACAAGGCCAAGCTCTTCGGCCATCTCCGCATCGAGTGCCTCACTCTGCCGCTCACGCGCACGCTGAAGATCGATCGGATCCGCCTGGAAGCGAGACTGCAGCCGTGTCAGTCCATGGCTCATCGGATACGGGCCGAAGTTCATGGCGCTGAGCATCAGGGCTGCCGGTGCGCGATTGTCGCCTTCGCGTTGACCGATCAGCATATAGGAGCGATCCGCGGCAAAGACGAGTTCGGCCAGCGTGCCGGCAAAGCAGGAGCCAGGCTCGATCAGCGCCACCAGAGTTCGCGACGTGACATCGATGCGCTTCAACACCCGCTTCCAGAAGTGCCGCACCTCGTTGACCAGCCAGTGGTCTTTGTTGGCATCAAGAAACGTGTCGTAGGCCAGCACGCTGGCGCCATCGCCATGAGACTTGAAGACCAGGATCGTGATCTCAAGCTCGTTCAACCGCAAATGCAGGACGGCATCATCGAGTTCGCGCGCGACTTGCAAGGGCCAGAACGTGGCGCCCTGCAGCCGCATGGCGGCAACATCCGTCGGTGGCGGCGTGTCGGGCGCCTTGATGGAAATGCTGGCAATCCGCGCCGCGCGATCGATATCGACATTGACGTAGCCATAGCGAATGCTGTCGCCCTCGATCTCGCGCGCAAGCTGTGTCAACGCGATACCCTCGCCTTCGCCGCGCCGCGGTGACATCGCTGCGAATTCCTTGGCACGCTCGCTGACACGCGTTTCGAGCTTCGAATTCGGCACCGTCTCATCGACCAACCGCCAGTGCACGGCGCGCTTGCCTTTGAGACCTTCTTCCATCGTACAGAAGAAATCCGCCCGATCACGCCTCACCTTGCGCTTGTCGACAACGCGGGTCAGCCCTCCCGTGCCGGGTAGAACCGCCAGCAGGGGTACCTCCGGCAGCGATACGGCCGCCGAGCCGTCATCGGCGAGAATGATGTGATCGGCCGCAAGCGCCAATTCATAGCCACCGCCAGCCGCCGTCCCGTTCACCACGCAAATGAAGCGCTGGCCGGAATTCGCGCTGGAATCCTCGATACCGTTGCGGGTTTCGTTGGTGAATTTGCAGAAGTTGACCTTGTGCGCGTGGGTCGATCCGGCAAGCATGCGAATGTTGGCGCCGGCGCAGAAGACGCGGTTCTTGCCGGAGCGCAGCAGCACCGTCTTCACCTGCGGATATTCGAATCGCAACCGCTGCAATGCATCGGCAAGCTCGATATCGACACCGAGGTCATAGGAATTCAGCTTGAGCTGATAGCCTTCGAACAGACCGCCGTTCTCATCCACGTCCATCGTCAGCGTGGCGACATCACCATCCACTGCGAGTTTCCAATGGCGATACTGCGAGGGATCGGTCCGAAAATCGATATGGCCGGCGCCGTTTGCCAGTTTTCGCTCCTCAACAGCCATGTCGGCACCCACATCGCGAGGCAAGCTCGAAATATGCATAATAATGCATATAAACTGCAAATCGTCCAGTCATATCGGCAGGATTATGCATTTTAATGCATAGAGCTACATCAGGCCGCATCGACGAGTGCTCCCTCGCCATGGCCCGTGAGGATGCGATTGACGAAACCGCTGATCGACTCGAGCGTCACGTCCGCCGCCTCGCGATGCGGTGCGTGCCCCGCTCCGGCAATCATCGTCACATCGACCGGACAGTAGCATTCCTCTTCGGCAATTTCGATCTGCCGCGCGGTGCCGTACTGGTCGTGCTCTCCTTGAACGATTTGCACCGGCACGCGGATGTAGCCAAGATACTCCGAAATATCCCAGTCCCGGAATTTCGGATCGAGCCAAGCGTCGTTCCAGCCATAGAATGCGCTGTCCACGTCGCTGTGCCAGCGCGCGAGCTTGCTGCGCAGGTCGCCCTGCTCGTAGGTTGCCTTGATTGCGGCAATCGAGCGCACCGAAATATCTTCGACGACGAAGTGTGGCGCGATCAATGATAGCCCGCGAATGCGATGGTCCTGCACACCCCCGGTATAAATCGCCGCGATCGATGCACCATCGGAATGTCCTACGAGCAGGCCGCGGCGGAAGCCAATGGCCCCCAGCACCTTCGGTAGAACATCGAGCGCCTCGCGATGCATGTATTCAAGCGAACGCGGCAGCGCGGCCGGGCTCGACCCACCATAACCAGCCCGCGAATAGACGAATACACCGGCACCCGTTTTGGCCTGCAACCTGTCAGGGACATCGCCCCACAGCCCGGCGCTGCCGAGACCTTCGTGCAGCATGACCAGCGTCGGCGCGGCCTCGGGCGCAGGACCGATGCTGCGATACTCGAGTTCGCTCGCACCGATCGAAATCCGGCCCGACGCATTCCAGTTTCTCATCGCAGCAACTCCCTGTCAGTACGCAGCGCGCAGTTTGAAACGCTGAATCTTCCCGGTCGCGGTCTTCGGCAGACTGTCCACCACCTCGATCCACCGTGGATATTTCCACGCGCCGATCTTGGTCTTCACATGCTCCTTCAACGCCTCATTGAGACCTTCGTTCGATGCGCCGGGCTTCAACACGACAAATGCCTTTGGCTTCAACAGGCCCTCGCCGTCTGCGGCCGCAATGACGGCGGCTTCGGCGACCGAAGGATGCGTGATCAACGCGCTCTCGACCTCGAACGGCGACACCCAGATGCCCGAAACCTTGAACATATCGTCTGAGCGGCCGCAGAAGGTGTAACGACCATCCGCGTCGCGCACGTACTTGTCGCCCGTGCGCGTCCAGCCGCCCTCGAAGGTCTGCCGGCTCTTGCTGCGCTGATTCCAATAGCCTTCCGCAGCCGACGGCGCATCGACCAACAGCTCGCCGACTTCGCCATCCGCAACATCGGCTCCGACATCGTTGACGAGGCGGACGCGATAGCCGGGCACCGGACGCCCCGACGAACCATATTTAATGTCGTCTGGCGAGTTGGAGAGGAAGATGTGTAGTAGCTCAGTCGAACCGACACCGTCGAGGATATCCACGTCAAAGCGCTGCTTCCAGGCTTGCCCTACCGCTTCCGGCAACGCTTCGCCGGCAGAAGTGCAGATGCGCAGCTTGGGAAAACGCGGCTCGTTCCTGCATCCCTCGTCGTTCAGCATGGCCGCAAACAACGTCGGCACACCATAGAAGATCGTCGCGCCGTACTGCCGCATCAATCCGAACATCGCCGCCGGCGTGGGGCGGTCCGGATACAACACGGTGGTCGCTCCAACCGACATCGGAAACGTCAGCGCATTGCCGAGACCGTAGGCGAAGAACAGCTTCGCCGCCGACAGACCGACGTCGCCCTCGCGAATGCCCAACACCTGATGCGCGTAGGTCTCTGCCGTCGCCTGCAAATTCGCATGCAAATGTCGTACGCCCTTCGGCATGCCGGTCGAACCAGACGAATAGAGCCAAAAGGCTGGTTCGTCGCGATGGGTATCCGCCGTCGCGAAGGCCTCGCTCTCGCGGGCAACCTCATCGGCAAAGCTCAAGTACCCTTGCGCATCCTTGCCGACCACGACCACATGCGCGAGATCCGGCATACGGCCGAGCAGTTCCTGCACCACTGGCAACAACGCGTCCGAGATGAACAGCACGCGCGCGCGACAATCGCTGAGGACGTAAGCGTATTGCTCCGCGGTCAGCAGGGTATTGAGCGGCACCGGCACAATGCCAGCGCGGATCGCGCCGAGAAACACGATGGGAAATGCGATCGTGTCGAGCATGATCATCGCAATCCGCTCTTCACGGCGCACACCGAGACGCTTCAGAAGATTGGCAAGACGCCGGCTTTCAAGCTGCAAGTCGCCATAGGTCAGGCGCGCCGCCGGATCGGTGAAAGCGAGCTTGTTCGCGCGGCCTGCGTCGATGTTGCGGTCGAGCAGATACGTCACCGCATTATAGCGATCCGGCAAGCTCATGCGCCCCTCCGCCGTTGCTGGGATGAGGCGCCCGCATGTTAGCACAGGACCGAACTGCCGCCGCTTGAACGGCATGGCTCTATATCCTTGCCCGTCGCGCTTCCGCCCGCCTATTGAATTATAATTCATATAAAGCCAGCCATACGGGTTGCTGTCAATGAGAGCCAGCACTATGGTTCGCGGTCGAATTTCGAAAATCCAACGGCGGCCATGGCCGAACGACCCTGCTCCGACGACGTCTTCCTTCAGCAGCTGGGCCAGCAGGTCCGCACCACGCGCGGCCTGCATGGCATGTCGCGTAAAGTTCTGGCGAACGTGTCGGGGATTTCGGAGCGCTACATCGCCCAACTCGAGAGCGGCAAGGGCAACGTTTCGATCGTGTTGCTGCGCCGCCTGGCCCACGCGATGGGAACGCCGCTGGAAGACATCATTCCAGGCAGTGACTCGCCCGACTGGCCCGTCCTCCGCGCCCTCGCGCGCAAGGCGACGCCACAACAGATAGCCGCCGCCAAAGAAGCGATCATCGGACAGGCCAATGCCCCTCCCCTTCGCAAGCTGGCGCCGATCGGCATCGCCCTGATCGGCCTGCGCGGCGCGGGTAAAAGCACGCTAGGCAAACAGCTCGCCGAGACCATCGGCTGGCGTTTCGTCGAGCTCAACAAGGAAATTGAAAAACAGAACGGGCTTTCGGTCGCCGAAATCCTTGCGCTGTACGGCCAGGAAGGCTTCCGCCGTATGGAGCAGATCGCGTTGGTTCAAACACTCGCATGTAAGGAGCCGATCGTGCTCGCGACCGGCGGCGGCATTGTCTCCGAGCCGCTGACCTTCGATCTGATCTTGTCGTCGTTCTACACGGTGTGGCTGAAGGCCGAGCCGGAGGAACATATGGCTCGCGTGCGCAACCAGGGCGATCTGCGGCCGATGGCCGACGACCGCTCGGCAATGCAGGAACTGCGAACAATCCTGCTGAGCCGCCAGCCGCTTTATGCGCGCGCGTCCGCGCAAGTGGACACCGCTGGATTGAGCGTCGAACAAGCCGCGGCACGGCTGCTCGAAACGGTCAAACCGATGGTGGCGCGAAGTCAGTCCCGCACGGCGACAAGACGTTAAACGAGCTTTCGCAGAATCCCGCACTGCCGTTGCGGCTACACGCCGAGATAACGCTCCAGCGTATCCGGCTGCCCCTGCAATGATGCCGGGGTACCGTCGAACACCACGCGGCCCTTGGAAAGCAGAACGACGCGATCGGCAACGCGTGACAGGCTGCGGAAATCCTTATCGACGACGATGGTTGCGATCCCTTCGCCCTTGATCACCGCGAGCGTATTCCAGATGTCCTGCGCCACCATCGGCGCGAGGCCCTCGGTTGCTTCATCGATCAGGATCAGATCCGGGTTCGTCATCAGCGCACGACCGATCGTCAACATCTGCTGCTCGCCACCCGAGAGCTGATGCCCACCGTTGTTGCGTCGTTCGCGCAGCCGCGGAAACAACCCGAAGATCCGGTCAAGCGTCCAGGTGCAACGGCCGTCGGTCGCAGGTCGTGCGGCCATGACGAGATTCTCGACCACTGACAGCGAGCCGAATACGCCGCGTCCCTCAGGCACGAACGCAACGCCCGCCTGCGCGATCGCCTCCGGCGCCGCCCGCGTGATGCTTTTTCCTGCGAATACGACGTTGCCTCGACAGTCCGCGACAAGTCCCATCAGCGAGCGCAGCAACGTGGTTTTACCCATTCCATTGCGGCCGATCAAAGCGACCTGCTCGCCACGATGCAGCTGCAGATCGATGCCGTGCAGCACCTGGCTCGCACCGTAGAACGCTTCCAGCCGCTCCACCGTCACCAGCGGGCTCACGCGGCTTCTCCATGGCTACCGAGATAAGCGGCACGCACCGCCGGATTCATCCGAACTTCGCCCGGCATCCCCGACGCAATCACCCGGCCGTCTTGCATCACCGTCAACCGGTCAGCGAGTTCGAACACCGCGTCCATGTCATGTTCGACCAACAGCACCGCATGCCCCTTCCGCAACGAAGCGATCAGGCTGATCACCTCGCGCGCTTCCTGCTGTCCCATCCCGGCGAGCGGCTCATCGAGCAGGATGATGCGCGGCTGCGTCGCCAGCACCATGGCGATCTCGAGTTGCCGCTGCTCGCCATGGCTGAGCACACTCGCCAGTGCATCGACACGCGGCATCAGCCCGGTACGTTCCAATGCCTCGTGAGCGGCGCGGTTGACGCTCAGATCGGAGAATGCGCTTCCGAACATCCGCAGCGGCCTTCGTCCATGCGCCTGTGCGGCGAGCCGGACATTCTCGTAAACCGAGAACTGCGGAAAAATCGTTGTCTTCTGGTAGGAACGGCCGATTCCTGCCCGCGCACGCCGCTCCGCCTTCAAGCGCGTGACGTCCGCATCGTCGAGAACGATCGAGCCTGAACTGACCGGGATATCACCCGAGAGCAAATTGATCAGCGTCGACTTACCCGCACCGTTCGGTCCGATAACGGCGTGGATTTCATCCTGATGCACGTCGAGCGAAACGCGCTCCACCGCATGCACGCCACCGAATTGGCGCGACAACCCGACCGCACGCAATGACGCCGTCTCCGGGACTTCTGCCTCAGGCATGGTTCACCTTCGCGGCCTTATCGATCGCCTGCGGCAACGGCGGTCGTTCGGCGTCGCCGAGCACAGCCCGCAACAGATGACGAACTCCGTTGGGAAGAACCAGGACGATCGCGATCACGACGAGCCCTTCGACAAGCTTCCAATGCTCGGTGCTGGATTTGAGCACCTCTTCGAGCCCCATCAGGACGAAAGCGCCAATCAGCGGTCCGGCGACCGATCGCAGCCCGCCGATCAGCACCATGACCAGGATCGTCGCCGACAGGTGCCAGCCGAGCATCTGCGGAGCGACAAAGCCAAACTGCACTGCCGCGAGATATCCGGCAATACCCGCCAAAGCGCCTGAGATGACGAAAGCGATCAGCCGCAGTCGGAAAATGGGGAAGCCGAGCGAGCGAGCGCGGCGCTCATTGTCACGAGCGGCTGCGAGTGCGTGGCCGAACGGCGAACGCACCAGCGTCGTCAGCAATGCAACCGTCAGCACGACAATCGTCAGAACAGTCCAATAGAACACCGCCGGCTTCTCGAGATCGAACAACACCTGCCCTGCGAGCGCGATCTCGGGCTTGTAGTTGATGAAGGCGCCGTCGGAACCGCCCGCGAGCTTGGTGTCATGGAACAGGAAGAACAGCATTTCGCCAAAGGCCAGCGTCACCATGATGAAGTAGATGCCGCGTGTGCGCAGCGCGAGCGCACCGATGATGAGTGCGGCTACAGCGGTCACACCAACCGCCAACGGGAGCGATGTCCAGAACGACACCGGATCGTATTTCGGGGTCGCCAGCGCCAGCACATAACCGCCGAGACCGAAGAACGCCGCATGACACAGGCTGACCAGCCCGCCATAGCCGACGACGAGATTCAGGGCCATCGCAAGGATGCCCATGATCATGATCTTGGCCGTGAACTGAATGTAGTAGGTCGGCGCCAGAAACGGCAGCGCGGCTGCGAGAACGAGCAGCACGGCCGGGATCAGCCAAACGCGGGCGGCAGCCATGGTCAAACCTCGCGCCGCCCGAGGATGCCGTTTGGTCGCCAAAGCAGCACGCCCGCCATCAGCACATAGATCAGAATGCTCGAGATATTGGGAAAGAACACTTTGCCGAAGGTATCGGTGAGGCCAATCAGCAGCGCGCCGATCGCAGCGCCCGTAATGGAGCCGATGCCGCCCAGCACCACGACGACGAACGACAGGATCAACATGCCGTCGCCCATCCCCGGAAACACGGTAGAAACCGGCGACACGATGATGCCCCCGAGCGCCGCCAGCGCGATGCCGACCGCGAATACATAGCGGTTGATCGTGTCGAAGCTGATGCCGAGCGCTCGCGTCATCTCGCGATTTTCCGCCCCGGCGCGAATGATCATGCCGATCTTGGTGCGCTGGACGACGTAGAAGATCACCGCCGCGACGGCGAGACAGAATCCACAAATAGCCAGACGGTAGACCGAGTACGACAGGTTCTCAGTCAATTGAATCGTACCGGAGAACATCGGCGGCGGAGCCACCGCATGGACATCCTTGCCGAACAACAACTGACGAACTTCATCAAGAACGAGGATCAGGCCGAACGACAACAGCACCTGGGCAAGATGATCGCGGCCATATAACCTGCGAATGAAGATGCTTTCCAGCAGCAGGCCGACGACAAAAGCAATCGCCATCCCGCCGACCAACGCCAGCCAGAAACTCCCCGTCGCTGCGGCAATGCCATAGGCCAGATAAGCGCCCAGCATATAGAAGGCGCCATGAGCGAGATTGATCACGCCGAGGATACCGAACACCAGCGTTAATCCGCTGGCGACGAGAAAGAGGACCATTCCATACTGGATGGCGTTCAACAACTGAACGCCGAAGGTGACAAGGTCCATACCCATCCCGCCCTAAGACGGAGCGGGCCATAACGACCCGCTCCTCAATCATCAAGCCATTCTGCAACCGCGCGCGGGATCATCCACATTGGTCTGTGCAATGGACACAAACTCGTTGCGCCCATTGCGCACCTCGCGCAGGTATATGTTCTGGATCGGGTTATGCGCCTTGTTGAAGCTCAGCGGCCCGCGCGGGCTGTCGATCTTCGCAGCTCCCATCGCCGATACCATCTTGTCGCGCGCCTTGGTGTCACCACCGACCGCCGTCAACCCGATATCGAACAGCGCGCCAGCGTCATATCCCTGCACTGCATAGATATCGCCTTCCAGATTGGTCTTGGCCTTGAATGCCTTCAGGAAAGCGACGTTCGCCGGATTGTCCAGGTTATCGGCGTAGTGCAACGTGGTCTTGATGCCGTTCGCAGCCTCGCCCTGTGCATCGAGCGTGCCGTCGGTCAGAAAGCCTGCGCCATAGAGCGGGATTGTCTTGTTCAGACCCGCGGCGGCATAATCCTTGACGAACTTCACCGCACCCGCCCCCGCGAAGAACGAAAACACGGCATCGGGTTTCAGCGTCGCAATCCGCGTCAGCAACGCCTGGAATTCGACCTCCGGGAAAGGCACCGTCAGATCCTCGACCACCTTACCGCCGAGCTTGGTGAAATTCTCCGCAAAGGCGCCCATCATCTCCGCCCCCGCGGTGTAGCGCCAGGTGATCGTCGCAACGTTCTTCAGTCCCGCATCGATCATCACCTTGCCAGCGGGATAAGTCGTCTGCCAATTGGAGAACGATGTCCGGAAAATATTCGGTGCGCATTGCGGGCCGGTTGCATCGTTAGCGCCAGCATTCGGGATGATCAGCAGCGTGTTGGTATCGCGCGCGACTTTCACCATCGCCATGGCGACGCCGGAGTGGACGGTGCCAAGCACCATGTCCACCTTTTCGCGGCCGACCAGGCGGTTCATGTTGTCGGTGGCCGACTCCGGCTTCGATTCATCATCCACCTGTACATATGTAATCTCACGACCGCCAAGCTTCCCTCCCTTCTGCTCCACATACAGACGGAAGCCCGCATCGATGAACTGGCCAAGCTTGGCGTAAGTCCCCGTGTAAGGCAGCATGAGGCCGACTTTCAATGGAGCCGCCTGCGCAATCGCTGGCGAGCGCAAATGCGGCGCTGCGACCAACGTCGCCGCTCCGGCCGCACCGGACAAGAGACTGCGTCGCGTGAGGCCGGATGGCTGATTGCGAATCATCATGAACGTCTCCTCCTCTGATTTAATTATCGTCTGTTAGCGGCAATGGTTGAGAACGAGCATAGGCTGGATGCGGCGACTTCCTCAGCGCCGCACCATAATTTGTGCCACGAAACGGCACAAGAAATATCATGCAGGCGTGTGGCGACGCGCTGCCGCACGCCTGCGCTTTCGATCATCCGCCTCAGGCGGGCTCGAACATGGGCACCTTCTGCCCGTCCTCCGACGCCACCATCGCCACGCGGACCGGTTGGCCGATCGCCAGCTTGTCGTTCTCCGCATGGACGATGTTGGTCATCATCGTGACGCCTTCGTCCAAGGTGACGTAGGCGATGACGTAAGAATCCTTGCCGCGTCGGGAGACGCTGTAGCTGTAGATCGTGCCGGTGCCCCTCGCCGGCTTCAATTCGACATCCGTGCTCATGCAGAACGGACACACCGCCCGCGGATACCAATGAAATTTTCCGCATGCTTTGCACTGAGGAACGGCGAGTTGTCCCTCATTGGCGCGGCTCCAGAACTGCGCGGTCTCGACGTTGACCGACGGAGATGGAATCTTGCTCATGATTATTGCCGCTCCATAACGAGAGTTGCGCTGCCATGTCGGCTGCCGAGCCGGCCGCCGGTGCCCTGTGCCAACGCGAGGTCGCAATTCTTCACCTGCACGGCCGGGTGCGCCTCGCCGCGCAACTGCCGCACCGCTTCGATCACCTTGGTCATGCCGCCGCGGTTCGACGGATGATTGTTGCAAAGTCCGCCACCATCCGTGTTGAATGGCAGTTTGCCGACGCCCGAAATCAAATTGCCGTCGGCCACGAACTTGCCGCCCTCGCCCTTCTTGCAAAAACCGAGATCTTCGAGCTGCATGATCACCGTGATGGTGAAGCTGTCGTAGATCGAGGCGTACTTGATATCCGCTGGCGTAACGCCGGCTTCGGCGAACGCTGCGGCACCGGCCATGGCCGCTCCCGACGTCATGAGATCGATATCGCCACCGTTCTGCCCCTTGATCGCTTCGCCCGCGCCAAGCACGCTGACCAGCGGCCGCTTCAATGACTTCGCGATCTCGGGACGCGCGACGATCAACGCACCGCCTCCATCGCTGACGACACAGCAGTCCAACCGATGCAGCGGCGACGACACCATCGGCGACGCCAATACCTCTTCGACCGTCACCACCTTCTTCAGCATCGCATCCGGATTGTGCTGGGCGTGATGCGACGCTGCAACTTTCACCCAAGCAAGTTGCTCGGCCGTGGTGCCATACTGATACATGTGCCGCTGCGCACACAGCGCATAGAGATTGACCGTGGTCGCGCTGAACGGCGCTTCCCATTGCGCTTCGGGCACATCCGAGGCGGTGGCGCGCGGGACCGCGCCGCTCGATCCTTCCGAACGCGGGCGTCCTGCAAGCGTGATCAGCGCGGCGTTGCACTTGCCCGCCGCAATTGCCTCCGCCGCGTGTGCGACGTGAACGAGATACGAGGTTCCGCCGGTCTCGGTGGTGTCGAAATGACGAACCTTGAGATTCATGTAGTCGACGAGAGACAGCGCGCTCAGGCCTGACGTGTCACCTGCAAAGTAGAACGCATCGATGTCGCTCTTGCTCAGGCCCGCGTCGGCAATGGCTCCGATCGCGCACTCCGCATGCAACTGTATCAACGACTTGTCGGGCGCATGTCGCGTCGGATGCTCGTAGGCACCGACGATGAACGCGCGGTTCTTGATTGTCATAGGCTGCTTGTCTCCGCAGTCGATCTGGTCCGTCACCCGGCACGACACATCGTGCGATGTCGTGACTCGATGCGGACCCATAGCGCTTTGCGCAGAGAACTTCAAAGCCGTGCGCACACCGATGCTGTGCATCGCGATGGGAAGTTGCCCCAACACCCTTCAACGCTTCGGCCTTTCAATGATATCAACCGGCAGCCCAACCGAAGCAGGATTCGACCAGGCACGGCTGGCGAGCCTGACGGCTACCGTTCCTCAGCACGGTCCATCGAGATCAGGGGCAACGGTGTCGTCGATGCCCGACAGCATCGGCACCATGCAGCCCATCCACAAGCCGTGAATTCGTAGCGCATGCTTCACTCCGCGATGGACAGCCAGCGCACCCCTAATCGGACGTGGACAAAACGGGCTGAACGAGACGACTATGGGCCAGCCCAAGAGGCCCGCCATGAAGAAGCCAGCCCACCGCGATGCTAGCCCGTCATGGCTGAGACGCCGACCATGCTGAAGCTCGAAAACACGCCGATGAGCGATATCATCGATGCTTTGGCGAGCGGACAGGTCACCGCCCCGACCCTGACCAGGAGCTATCTCGCACGCATTGAGGCGTATGACCGCAGCGGGCCCAAGCTCAACTCCGTCCGCGAGGTCAATCCCGACGCGATCGCGATCGCGGACAAGCTCGACAACGCCAAGCCATCGGTCAAACGGCCACTGGTTGGCGTCCCGGTGCTGGTGAAGGACAACATCGCAACGGGTGACAAGCAGCCGACGACAGCGGGCTCGCTGGCGCTGGAGGGCGCCCATGCCAGGGGCGATGCCACCGTCGTCAAGCTGCTACGGAACGCCGGTGCGGTGATTATCGGCAAGGCGAACCTAACGGAGTTTTCCAACATGCTCGCGATTGACATGCCCGCGGGTTACTCATCGCTGGGCGGTCAGGTGAGGAACCCTTACGCGCCGGAGCTCATGGACAATCAAGGCAATCCGGTTGTGTCGCCTGGAGGCTCAAGCTCCGGTTCGGCAGTCGCTGTGGCAGCCGGGCTGTGCGCGGCTTCGATCGGCACTGAGACTTCGGGCTCGCTACTGTTCCCCGCCAGCCAAAATGGCCTCGTCACTGTGAAGCCGACCGTCGGACTGATCAGCCGTGCCGGCATTCTGCCGATCTCGCACAGCCAGGACACTGCCGGGCCGATCACGCGGACAGTGCGCGATGCGGCGATACTCCTGAATGTGCTGGCAGCCAAGGACCCGCTTGATCCGGCGACGCAACGGCAGCGGCGGCCTGCCGATTACACGGCCGACCTCGCATCCGATGCGCTGAAGGGCGCGCGCATCGGCGTGCCAAGCGACCCCGCCGACCCGCTCAACGATCGCTATTACGGCAAGCTCCCACCCAAATGGGCTCAAGTGATGGCCGGCGTGATCGGGGTGCTGGAGGATATGGGCGCCGTCATCGTGCGCGCCAACATGCCGACCGCCGGCTGGATTGGCGGGCCAGGCACGACCATGGCCGTGCTTAATCGCAATCCACTGAGCCGCACCAAGGGCAATCCGGTGATGC
Source organism: Afipia sp. P52-10 (assembly GCF_000516555.1). Classification (NCBI taxonomy): domain Bacteria; kingdom Pseudomonadati; phylum Pseudomonadota; class Alphaproteobacteria; order Hyphomicrobiales; family Nitrobacteraceae; genus Afipia; species Afipia sp. P52-10. The sequence goes on from NZ_AZSJ01000004.1 coordinate 234,429, forward strand.
CGCCGGTGGTCTTCATCTACGAGCTGAAGCGCGATCTCAACCTCTATCTGAGGGACTGGGCGACCAAGACCAGGATCAAAACCATCGCCGACATCGTGGCCTTCAACGAGGCGAATGCTGCCAAGGCGCTGCGCTTCGGCCAGGACCTGTTCCTCGCGGCTAATATCACCAAGGGCGATCTAAGCGAGCGCGAGTACAAGTCAGCGCGCGCCATGGACCTGCTTTCCGCCAAGACACATGGCATGGACGCCTACATGAACCAGCATAAGCTCGACGCTGTGCTGTTTGCCGGCAGTATGGGTGCCGCGATCGCCGCAAAGGCGGGATATCCCAGCATCATGGTGCCCGCAGGCTTCATCTCGGAAATCGATGGCAAGGATACGCCCGACTATCCGCTTGGTGTCACCTTCGCCGGCCGGGCCTGGAGCGAACACAAGCTTCTGCGCCTGGGGTATGCCTTCGAACAGGCGACCCGCATGCGTAAGCCGCCGCCTGGCTTGCCTGCCCTCTAAACGTAGCGCTCTCCCTGCCGGGAGATGAGCGTATCCTGGATCGGCAAATCGCGCACGCAGCGAAAACCGACATGTCCGGTCGCGGTGTCCGGCGTCGATGCCGAGCGCGCACCGTTGCGATAACGCCAGCAGTAGGATGGATGGCAGAGATAGCTGCCGCCGCGCATCACGCGATGGGTGCCGCTCGCCGGGCCGAACGGATTCACAAGCGCGCGCCCATCCGTCTCCGCGAAACGGCGGCTGGTGAACCAATCGCTACACCATTCCCACGCGTTGCCCGCCATGTTGTGCAAACCGAAGCCGTTCGCCGCAAAGGCATCGACGGGGGCGAGACCGTAATGACCGTCGCCACCGGTGTTATGGCTGGGGAAGGTTCCTTGCCAGACATTGCAGCGGTGTTCGCCGCCCGGCGTTTCATCGTCGCCCCAGGGAAAGCGCTTCCCCTCAAGCCCGCCGCGCGCCGCCTTTTCCCACTCGGCTTCCGTCGGCAGGCGCTTGCCGGCCCACGCGCAGAAGGCCAATGCATCATCGTGAGAGACGTGAACGACGGGAATGTTCTGTCGCGACGAAATGTCAGACCGCGGCCCCTCCGGCCGCCGCCAGTCTGCACCATGGACCTGCCGCCACCAGGGCGCGGCAGCGACGCCCCGCGTTTCCTCGAAATCATCCGGCAGCAGCCCTGCGAACACGAACGACCAGCCGATCCGCTCGGCATCGGTGACATAGCCGGTCGCAGCGACAAACCGTGCGAAGCGCGCATTGCTTACGGCGTAGCGGTCGATCCTGAAGGCATCGACATGAACCGAGCGCGACGGCCCTTCGCCATCAGCCGGATTGCCCTCACGACGATCGCAGCCATAGGCGAAACTGCCCCATGGGACCACGGCCATGTCGTCATCACCCTCGCCCGCAACCGCGGATGAGGGCGTGACCCTACTATGCGCGAGAGGCCGCGGCACCGCATCCGCGGCTAGACCGCAGCACGATGCCGGAGCACCAGTCATTGTCGCGCCATCTCCACCTTGGCTTTCACGGCCATGGCTTCCGCCTCGTCCTTCTTTGAGCGGTCCGGCATCTCGATTACCAACCGCGTGATCTTGCCCTGGAAGGTGAACGGCGACTGATAATCATCGCTGACCGCGGAGCCGCCGTCGCAACCGGCATCCATGCCGTTGGACGAGATCATACGCAGGATCTTTGGAATCTCGACACTGCCGCAGGCAACGCCATCGATCGAAACCGTTGCCCGCCCCTTGTCCCCAAGCTTCTCCAGATGCACCGACAGCGTCGACTTGCCGGCCGGAATCGGTCGATCCGAAATCGCCTTGTAGTGCTTGGTGAATAGATTGTAGTCGAAAACCAGCCGGTCTCCGAGCACGTAGAACGCCATGCCGTTGTTGCCAGTGCCAAGGCCGAAAATCGCGCCTTCGGACGTGACGGTCGGGCGTTCGACTTCGGCGGTTGCGACAAAGCTGCGGTTGCCAAGCGGCGGCGACACCTCACCGGTCATGTGCGCGACCGGCGGATACAGCACATAGCGGCGACGATTGCGCGGCGTGCCTTGCCGCGGTGTGGGCCGCCAGAGCTCCGCCTTGCGATCGTCGAGCGGCAGCGCCCCGTAACGCTCTGCCTCCGACCACCACAGGTCAACCATCTCCTTCAGTTTATCAGGGTTCTCCTTCGCAAGGTCCTTGCACTCGGAGAAGTCGTTCTCGAGGTGATAGAGCTCCCACTGATCCTCATCGAACGGCTTGCCGCCCGGGTGATAAGCGACCGCCTTCCAGCCATCGGCCCAGATGCCGCGATGCCCGTACATCTCAAAGTACTGCACGCCCTTACGCGACGGCTCGGCCTTTGCCTGAGTGGGGAACGTATAGGCCAGGCTGACGCCATGGATCGGCATCTGCGCCACGCCGTTCACGCTGTCCGGCGGAGTAACACCGACGATATCAAGCACAGTCGGCGTGATATCGGTGACATGGTGGAATTGATCGCGAATACCACCGGCATCGGAGATTCCCTTCGGCCAGTGCGCGATCAGCGGATCGCGAATACCGCCGCCATGGGTGTTCTGCTTGTAGCGCTTGTTCGGCGTGTTGCCCGCCTGCGCCCAGCCCCACGGATAGTTGGTCTGCGACTTTGGCCCGCCGATGTCGTTCATGCGGGCGCTGATTTCCTCGAGCGTCTCGGGAATGCCGTTGAAGTATTTGAAGGTGTCGATCACGCCCAGCGGTCCACCCTCCTGACTCGCACCGTTGTCGGACATCAGCAGGATCAGCGTGTTGTCGAGTTCGCCGATTTCACCGAGGAACGACACCAGCCGGCCGATCTGCGCGTCGGTGTGGTCGAGAAAGGCTGCAAACGCCTCCTGCAGCTTCAGCGCCAGCTTCTTCTGGGCATCAGGCAGCTTGTCCCACGGCTCCACGCCCGGATTGCGCGGCGCAAGCTCCGTGTTCGGCGGGATGATGCCGAGCTGCTTCTGCCGCTCGTACCACTGCTGGCGGATCGCATCCCAGCCCGCATCGAAGCGCCCCTTGTACTTATCGATGTAGGATTGCGGCGCCTGATGCGGCGCATGCGTCGCACCGAAGGCGAGATAAAGGAAGAACGGCTTCTCCGGGATCGCCGACTTCTGACTGCGGACCATGGTGATCGCCTGATCGACCAAATCCTCGGTCAGATGATAGCCCTGCTCCGGCGTGCGCGGCGCGTCCACAGGATGGTTGTCGCAGTAAAGCTCCGGCGTGAACTGGTCGGTCTCACCCTGCAGAAATCCGTAGTAGCGGTCGAAACCGCGCGACAACGGCCACTGATCGAACGGACCCGCAACCGAGGTCTCCTCCATCGGCGTCAAATGCCACTTGCCCACCGCGAAGGTCGAGTAGCCTTTCGGCCGCAACATCTCCGCCAGTGTGCCAGCACTCTTCGCCACCGTACCGGTGCAGTTCGGAAAGCCGGTGTTCCAGTTGGCAAGCCCGCGCATGCCGACCGAATGGTGGTTACGCCCGGTCAGCAGCGCCGCACGCGTCGGTGAGCACAGTGCGGTGGTGTGGAAATTGGTATAGCGCAGCCCGCCCGCCGCGAGCCGATCGATGTTCGGCGTCTCGATCGAGGAGCCGTAGCACCCCAGATGCGAGAAGCCGAGATCGTCGAACAGCACGACCAGCACATTCGGCGCCCCGTCCCGCGGACGCGGATAGTCCGGCCACCAGGGCTTGGATTCCGGAATCGTGCGTCCGATCGTACCTTCAAACTTGCTTGTCATCTGCGCACTCCCAAATTGTCCTATTTGATCGATCCATTCACGACCAGCACCGCGTCGAGCGCCATCGCCCCTTTGCCTTTCGGCAACACGGCGAACGGATTGATGTCGATGCTTGCAAGCTTATCGCCGGCCGTCGCGGCATAACGCGACAACGCGACCAGCGCCTCAGCCAACGCGTCGATGTCCGCCGCAGGTGCTCCGCGCCAGCCGTCCAGCACGGCGCGCGCCTTAATGCCATCGATCATGCGATGCGCTTCGACCTTGCCGAACGGCGCCAGACGGAAGCTGACGTCACGCAATGCCTCGACCAGAATGCCACCGAGGCCGAACATGACGACGGGACCGAACACCGGATCGCGCTGGACGCCGAGAATGCACTCGACGCCGCCCTTGACCATCGGCGCAATCAATACGCCCTCGATCTTGGCCTGGGGCTTGGCTTTCTTGGCACGCGCGATCAGCTCATCGAATGCCCTCGCCACTTGTTCCTTGTCCTGCAGATTGAGCGCGACGCCGCCGATCTCGGTCTTGTGCAGGATGTCCGGCGAGACGATCTTGGCAACAACCGGGAAACCAAACCGCTCGGCAGCCGCGGAAGCTTCCGCAGCCGTTGTCGCAACCTTGTGCGGCATCACCGGGATGCCCGCCGTCTCCAGGGCGGCGAGAGCCCCGGCTTCGCTCAGTGTCGCCGCCGGAAACGATATTGCGGGCAAGTCTGCCGTCTTCTCGGCAGGCCCGCCGCTCTGGGCAAATCCCGCCAATGCAGCGATCGCGCGCACGGCGCGACTTGGATCGGCGAACGCCAACACGCGGCCCTCATCGAGTTGCTGGTGCAACGCGGGCGTGAACAGGCTCGACAGCGCAATCACGCGATCCGGATACTTCGCACGCATCTCGACCGCCTGCCTGACAATCTCGGGACCGCGCGGCGAGAGCCCTGCAGCAGACTGGAAGATGACGAGGTTGTCGTAGTTCGCGTCCTCCAGCATCAGCTTGTAGGACAATGGTAACAGCTCTTCGTCGGTCGTGATCTGCGCCGTCACATCGACTGGATTGCGCGCCGACGCGAACGCCACGCGGGCGAGGATCTGTTTTTGTGCATGCTCGGGCATCGGATGTGCATCGAGGCCGAGACTCGCCGCCTCGTCCGCCATCAGCACGCCAGCACCACCCGACGCCGTCAGCATGCCGATCGAACGGCCCCGCGGTAGTCCTGCGATCGACACTGCATAGGCAACGTCGAAGGCCTCATCAATGGTCGCTGCCCGATGCACGCCATACTGCTTGAAGACGGCATCATAAATGGCATCGGCCCCGGCGAGCGCAGCCGTATGCGAGGCGGCGGCGGCAGCGCCGAGATCGGTCCGGCCGACCTTGACGATCACGATCGGTTTCTTCGCGGCGCGCGCCTTCTCAAGCGCACGGATCAGCTTCGCGCCGTTCCGGCAGCCTTCCATATAGGCGAGGATAACCTTGGTGGATTCGTCATCGACCATCCAATCGAGGCAGTCTGACATGTCGACATCCGCCTCATTGCCCGTCGTCACCCAATGGCTCAGACCCAGCCCTCGCTCGCGTGCAAGCGAGTACGAGAATCCGCCGAACGCCCCGGATTGGCTGACCAGACCGATATTGCCCTGTTTGACGATCCCCGTACCGGCCACCGGGCTGAATGTCGCATAGACGCTCGTCTCCCCGCTCATCACACCGAGACAGTTCGGACCAAGGATGCGCATGCCGCTGGTGCGTGCGAGTTCGCCGATCTGCTGCTGCACCCTGGCGCCTTCTTCGCCCACTTCGGCAAAGCCCGATGTGAACAGGACGACAGACTTCACCTTCGCCTCGGCTGCCTCCCCCAATGCGTTGAGCGCAATGGCAGCCGGCACGGCCACGATCGCCAGATCGATCTCCTTGCCGACCGCTTTCACGTTTGGGTAGGCGCGCAAATCCTGGATCGTCTGATACTGCGGGTTGATCGGATAAATCTCGCCGCGATAGCCATAGCGAAGCAAATGCGCGATCGGCACACCACCGATCTTGGTTGGCGTTCCCGATGCGCCGATCACCGCAATGGACTTCGGCCGGAACAACGTATCGAGCGAGGCTGCTTGCTTTGTCATCGCTTCTCTCAAAGTCCTCTTTCACCGAGCAGATAATGGGCGCTTTCGCCAACGACCTCGCGAGGTTCGAGCCGGAACAACGTGCGCAGATGGACCTCGTCGGGGCCGTCATAGATGCGCATCGCCCGCGCTGCCGTGTACGCAGCCGAGGCCGGCGTATCGTCGGACACGCCCATGGCACCGAACACCTGCACCGCCCGATCGGCGATCGCGCTGTAGGTCCGCGCAACCGCAACCTTGATCATGGACACTTCACGCCGCGCCGCCTCCGGCCCGCCTTCGTCCAAAAGCCATGCGGTCTTGAAGACGAGCAGCTTCGCCTGTTCCAGTTCGATCCGTGACAGCGCGATCATGTCCTGGATGTTGGCGAAATCGCCGATCGGCCGGCCAAACGCCTTGCGCGCTGTCGATCGCTCCCGCATGAGCTGAATGAGGACATCACAGCTCCCAAGGCTGCGCATGCAATGATGAACGCGCGCAACCCCCAACCGCGCCTGGCTCATCGCAAAACCCGCCCCCTCCTCGCCCAGCCGGTTCGATTGCGGCACGCGTACGTTGCGCAGGACAATCTCGCATGGCGCACCGAGCGCCTCACCGCGGCCAAAGATCGGCAGCGTGCGGACAATCTCCATACCGGGTGTCCCTACCGGCACGATGACATGGGAGTGCTGGGCGCTGCTGCCGCCCTCTTCGTCAGTGACGCCGACCACGATCACGATCTTGCAGTCCGGATGGTTGGCACCGGAAATGAACCACTTGCGGCCGTCGATTACATAATCGTTCCCGTCCCTGCGAATGCGGGTGCGAATGTTGCGGGCGTCCGACGACGCCACCTCCGGCTCTGTCATGCCGAACGCCGTCCAAATCTTTCCGTCCAGCAAGGGGGCGAGCCACTGCCGCTTCTGCTCGAGGCTGCCGAACTTCTGCAGGATCTCCATGTTCGGAACGTTCGGCGCATTGCAGTTGAACACGATTGGCGCCCAGGGCAGCCGGCCCATGATCGCGGCAAGCGGAGCAAACTCCAGATTGGTCAGTCGCGTGCCCGGCTGGTCGTCCTTCAGGTCTGGCAGTCCGAGATTCCACAAACCGCGCCGACGCGCCTCGGCTTTCAACGTTTCTAGAAAGGCCGGCGCTGTGCCATGCTTCGACACATGGTTATGCCAGTCGCGATTGCGAGGCAGAACTTCCTTGCGGAAGAACGCCTCAAGTTCTTCCTGCATCGCGAGGGATCTGTCGGAAAATCGAAAATGCATGTCGGTCCGGCCTTGCTCTTCATTCATCAGACTTGAAACTTGCGTGAGACTTGAAACTTGAACCGACGTCCGGGTTCAAAGCGGCACTAGCGGCGGCACCATGTCCTGTTCGCCTGGGTTGAATTGCAGCGGCTCCCAGCAACCATGCTGCCTGAGGATCGCCTCCAGCCGCTGGCGCGGCTCTCCCTCGACGGCGGCCAAACCGGCCTTGAGCCACAGCAGACAGCGCCGCTTGTACGAGCGCGTCGGGTTCGGATAGCTCTTACCGCCGTGCTCGAAATTGTAGGGATTGGCGCCAGTCGCAATCGCCGCAGCGTTCGCGACGAGAAACGGAAGGTAGGTATCGCCAGCCAAAGCGAGCAACGCTGTGACGCCGGGACTCAATGGCTCATGCGGATCACGCCACTCGCCTTCGATGCCCGATGCATCATCCAGATCGTGCGTCCACTGATAGGCCCGCACGGCGCTGCGACGAATAATGTCCGACGGCGTGGGATCGATCGATAGCTGCGAAAGCTGACCATAAAGGCCGAAGTCGGCGATCGACGGACGACTTCCGAACAGATAGCGGCTGTGCTGGAGCTGCAGCTCGATCGCCTCCAAAACGCGGCGATAGCCCTCCTGCCAAAGCGGGCGATTGACCGAGAGGTCTCCCGCCCGGGCCAGCATCTTCACCTGTCGATTCAGAAAAAAGGTGACGACCTCGTCAAATTCCTCGGCTGGCATGGCCCCATACCAGCCGGCCATCTGCCGCCGCGCGCAGAACTGCTGGTCCACGGGTTCGGCCCAGCGGTAGTCGAACATCGCGAAGACCAGCCACTCGTCCGCCAGGTCTTCCAGGAGCAGCGCCAGAAATCGATCCGCCGGATCGTCCGGCAACACACTGCGCGTGCCCGGATGCATATCCTCCAGCGCCAGGATCATCGGCGTTGAATCCGCCCAGTAGCGCCCGTCCGGCAATTGCATCACCGGGATGATGCCCTTGTCAGCCCTGGCAAGTTCACCTTCGGGATCACGGAACCGCGGCTTCGATGGGACGACCCAGGTATGCGGCAACCGGCGATAGCGCAAAATCGCCCGCATCTTAAGACTATAGGGTGAACCCGGCCCGCCGAGCAGGCGGTACCGACCGGCTTGATGCATTGGACGCTTCCCGGAATTATCGCATAGTTTTATGCAACATAATATTCCGCCCACAATGTTGTAAAGTCGTCACCGAATCGTCCTGAGGAAAGCCTGTACCTGCGCATGACCAGCTCTCCCGAACGCGCTACCGAGGAACGTATCGACGGCCGCCGTCAGCGGACCCAGATCACCCGCGCCAACATCGTGAATGCAGCGATCGCGCTGCAGAACGACGGCCATATGCGGCCATCGATGCAGCAGATCGCCGAACGCGCCGGCGTATCGTTGCGGACGGCATTTCAGCATTTTCCGGAAAAGCATCAGCTCACCCATGCCGTCCTCGACGAGCTCACCCGCCTCAACCGGGTCGACCCGCCTCCGACCGAGCTCGCCGCCCATGGCGCCCTGGACGCGCGGATGAGCAAGTTTCTCGAGATCCGCTGCCGCCAACTTGAAGGTCTGACGCCGCATCGCCGCGCATCGAATTCGATGATCGCCACGTCACCGCTGCTGCAGAAGCACCGCGTCAAAGTACGACAGCGTTATCGCAACGTAGTCGAGACATGGTTCGAGGCAGAGCTCAATGCCTTGCCGGACAAGAGCCGCCGCAAGTGGTTGGTTGCCATCGCAACGCTGGTTGACTGGGAAATGTGGCAGTCGTTGCGCACCTATCCGAGCCGCAGCGTCGCCGAAGCCCGCGAGGTGCTGTCGTTGCTGCTCGGGGCCGCCCTCAAGCAGATGGAAGACGAGGCACGCTCAGGAACGCGGCGTTAAGCCGCACTCACTCCTTCGACGCTCCAGCCAGACGCCGTTCGTCAGCGACCTGCTTCCAGTACGCATCCTTGAGCGCGATCCGGCCGTCGCGGAAGACGTATCGCTCCATGCCGAGTGCTTCGAACGTCGCATCGGTCGCGCGGAACGTCCCGCGTACACGAAACGTCATCAGCGTCACTTCCGGCGCATGGTGCAAGACGGTGTCATGAAAGCGCATCGCGGAATACAGCTGGTCTCGCTCGTCAAAATAGGCTTTGAGGTCCTCGCGGCTGGCGAGTTGGCGCCCGAATGGCGCCGTTGGGCCGATAGGCAGCGACCAAATGAAATCCGGGGTCACCACCCGGTAGATAGCCTCGATGTCCTTCGCGAACAGCGCCTTGGCAAAAGCCGCCAGCAACGCTTCGCGCTCGTTATTTGTGGGTCCGCGCATCACAGGCTTTCCTTCAGGCTTTCCGGTCTGGGGACTTTATCAGGGCTCCTGAGGAATCGCGCTCCTGAATAGACATCCTTCCGGCAGAGACGTCGATTAGCGCCAGAGGATCAATCAGCTAGACGCGTGAGCTTTCGATCGATCCCGCACCGAACCTTTGCGCATGGCGGCCGCCTTCGCTTTCGGCCCTGGACCGCGCATGTAATGTTTCGACGGCTCGTAACGTTCATCGAACGATTTCAAAAGCCCGGCGATCGCCTGGTTGGTCTGTGCGAAAATCGCTTTTGCTTTGGCGAGAAGCATCGATGCAATCCGGATGAGGCGGCTTTACTCGCAATTGCGCTTCATGTCCGCAAACTGCGACAGCCAGCCTGATACTGCCGATGCCCTGCGACGACAAGACCTCATTCAATCTATTTGCATCCAATTATGAGATTTAATATGCTGGCATCATAACGAATGGGCCCCCTGGCGCGCCCCGATAATCAATCATGGTTCGGCGATCTGCCGAGGGAGGAAGTATGGCGTCATCCCGCCCCTTCGCGTTTAAAGTCTCTATGGCCGCGGCCGCCATCGGCATTGCGCTGCTCTCAGCCACGGCCCTTAGAGCTGCCGAGCCGAAGCAGGGCGGCTCGCTCAGCATCTCGCTCGAGTCCGATCTGCCGACGCTCGATCCTTTGGGCTTTGCGTCTTTCAACGACCGTGAAGCTGGGCTGATCCTTTACGACACGCTGCTTGACATCGATCCCAAGGGCAACGTCGTTCCCAATATCGCCGAAAAGATCGAAGCGTCACCCGACGTGATGTCCTTCAAGCTGACACTGCGCAGTGGCGTGACCTTTTCCGACGGGACCGCTTACGACGCTGCCGCCGTGGTGAAGAATTTCCAGCGCATCATGGATCCAAAGAACCGCTGCCGCTGTGTCTCCGATCTCTCGACCATCGATAAGATCGAGGCCACCGGACCGCTCGAAGTATCGATCAAGATGAAGACGCCGTCGGCACATTTCCCGGCGACCCTGGCCGACGTTGCCGGCATGGTGGTCTCGCCGACCGCTGTCGAGAAATACGGCGCGGATTTCGGCAACCATGGCGTCGGCGCAGGCCCGTTCAAACTGAAGGAGTGGCAGCGCGGTGCCCAGGTCGTCTTCGATCGCAACCCGACCTATTGGCGCAAGCCGGCTCACCTCGATGAGGTGGTGCTGCGGCCGATGCCAGACGAGCAGACACGTTATGCGAGCCTCAAGGCCGGCAATCTCGACATCGTCATGAATGCCGCCGCCCGCGATGTGCTCGACGCGCAGCAGCAGAAGCGTTTTCAGGTGCTGAACCCAGGCAGTCTGGCGACCAATTTCGTGCAGATCAACATGGGCGCTCCGGACGTCTCCGATATCCGTGTCCGTCAGGCGCTAGCCTATTCGCTGGATCGTGTTGCCTACAACAAGGCCATCAACCGCGGCCTGTACAAGATCGCCAACACGCCGTTCGGCACCGGCCTATTCCCGCACGAGCAGGTGGACGGTTATCCCAGCTACGACCTCGCCAAGGCGAAGAAGCTGGTCCAGGACTACGGCAAGCCGATCAAGATCAAGCTGTCGATCAATGCCGCGCCGGTCTCCACTCTCGCCGCGCAAGCCCTGCAGCAGATGTGGAAGAAGGCCGGGATCGAGACGGAGATCATCCCCCTCGAGCAGGTGCAGCTGGTTCGCGCAGCAGCCACCCGCGACTATCAAGTCATGCTGTATCGCTGGGCGGGTGGCGCCGATCCCGATAAGAACGTGCACCAGTTCTTCCATTCGAAGGGCACGGTCAATCGCGTGAACTTCAACAATCCGGAGATGGACAAGCTTCTGGATGCCGGCCGCGCCACGACAGACCAGGCCGAACGGCTGAAGATCTATCGTCAGGTGAATAACCTGCTTGCGAAGGAGCTGCCCTATCTGTTCCTGACTTATTTCGACAACATCTCGCTCGTGAACCCGGCGGTAAAGGGCCTGACACCCATTCCCGATGGCCTGCTCCGCCTGCATTCGGTGTGGAAGGACAAATGAGCTTCGGGCCGGCTATGCGCCGCATCCGCTCGCAGATCCTGACGTTGATCGCGGTCGTCTTTGCCGCGACGGCATTGACCTTCGCGGTCACCGAGATCCTGCCCGGCGACGCGGCGGTTGCCATCCTCGGCGACACGGCAACCGAGGCCGACATCCAATCGTTGCGTCAGGAGCTCGGACTGGAGCGGCCGCTGGTCGTGCGCTATGCGGACTGGCTCGGCAACGCCATCACCGGCGATCTCGGCCGCTCGTACCGCACCCGCGAGAGCATCGCGGTGATGATCGGCCAGCGGCTGCCTGTCACCATCGAGCTCATCATCTTGACCCAGATCATCGCGCTCGGGCTTGCGGTACCGGCCGGCATCATCGCCGCCTATCGCAACCGCTCCGGCGTCGATCATGCGCTCGGCAGCGTCTCGATCGGCTTGCTGTCGATGCCGGCGTTCGTGATCGGTATCGGCCTGATCTATACGCTATCGGTGGCACTCGGCTGGTTCCCGGCCTCAGGCTATGTACGTCCGAGTGACGGCATCATCGCCAATCTGCACAGCATGGTCCTGCCCGCGCTGACGCTGGCACTTGCGGAGTTTCCCGTCTACATGCGGCTGCTGCGCGCGGACATGATCGCCACGCTGCAACAGGATTTCATCCTGGTCGCGCGCGCAAAAGGCCTGGGTGTCCGCGACATCCTGATCGGCCATGCCTTGCGCCCGTCATCGCTCTCGCTCGTCACCGTCATCGGCATCAATCTCGGCCGCCTGGTCGGCGGCGCGGTCATCATCGAAACGCTGTTCGCCATCCCCGGAATCGGACAGATGCTGGTGAACGCTGTCTACCAGCACGATCACTTTGCGATCCAAGGCGTGGTGCTGGTGGTCGCCACTGGCTTCGTGCTCATCAATCTTGCCGTCGACATGGCTTATGCCCTGCTCGATCCACGGGTGCGTCATGGCGTCGATAGCTGATGTAACGCCCATAGCCCGGCCGCGGAAGCGGCGGCGCATCGAGCTCGGCATCAGCCTAGCGCTGCTCTGGATGGCACTCGTCATCATTCTGGCCGTGCTCGCGCCTTACATCGGCATCCAGAGCCCGGACGAAGGCGACTTCACCGAAGTCTTGTCGCTCCCGAGCGCCGCGCATTGGCTTGGCACCGACTCACTCGGCCGTGACGTGTTCGCCCGCGCCATCTATGGGGCGCAGGTGTCGCTGACCGTCGCCCTCGGCAGCGTCGGCATCGGCCTCGTCTTCGGCGGCACGCTTGGGCTGATCGCAGGCTACTTCGGCCGTTGGCCGGACCGGCTGCTAATGGGCGCGATGACCGTGCTGCTCTGCTTCCCGGGAATCATCCTGGCCATCGCGCTGGTCTCCAGCCTCGGCCCGAGCGTCGGCAACGTGACCTTCGCCATCGGCGTGATCTTCATCCCTGCATTCGCCCGCATTGCCCGCGCCAATACGCTGAGCCTGCGGAGCCGCGAGTTCGTCCTGGCGGCGCAGGCGCTCGGTGCGAGGCTACCGCGCATCCTCATGCGCGAGATTCTGCCGAATCTGATGCCGGCGCTGCTGTCCTATGCGGTCGTAATGCTCGGTGTCGCCATCCTTGCCGAAGCGGCGCTCGGCTTCCTCGGCCTGTCGGTGCGGCCGCCACAACCGAGCTGGGGCGGTATGGTTGCCACCGAACGCGGCAACTTGGCCGACAGCCCGCATGCCGTATTCATCCCCGCAGCCGTTATGTTTCTCACGGTGCTCGCGATCAATTGGCTCGGCGAGGCCGTGCGCCGCCTGTTCGATATCAAGGCCCAGTCGCTATGACCGAACCGCTCTTGAAAGTCCGTGACCTTTCCATCCGCTTCGATACGCCGCGCGGACTGGTGCATGCCGTGAACAATGTGTCGTTCGATCTGATGCCCGGCCAGACCATGGCGGTTGTCGGCGAATCTGGCTCCGGCAAGAGCGTCCTATCGCGAGCGATCTTACGGCTTCTCCCCGAGGCCACGACCGAACGTTCGGGCCAGGTTCTGTTTGACGGGACAGACCTCACCGCACTGACGGAAAAGAAACTGCGCAACGTCCGTGGCAAGGACATCGCCATGATCTTCCAGGATCCGATGTCTTCCCTCAATCCGGTCCTCACTATCGAGCAGCAGATTGGAGAGGTGCTCGAACTGCATCTCGGCCTTGATTCATCCGAACGCAAGGGGCGTACGATCGAGCTTCTGCGCTCGGTCGGAATCGCCGCCGCCGAACAACGCATGAAGGAGTATCCGCATCAACTGTCCGGCGGCATGCGTCAGCGGGTGATGATCGCGATGGCACTCGCCTGCCGGCCGCGGCTCCTGATCGCCGACGAGCCGACCACCGCGCTCGATGTGACCATCCAAATGCAGATCCTGGTGCTTCTCAAACGGCAGCAGCGCGAGACCGGCATGGCGATGATCTTCATCAGTCATGATCTGGCCGCGGTCGGCGGCATCGCCGACGAGGTCGTCGTCATGTATGGCGGCCGCTTCGTCGAGCAGGCGCCGACCGACGCCTTCTTCAAGGCCCGGCACATGCCCTACAGCGAGGCGCTGTTGAAAGCCCGGCCCGACCCGTTTGCGCCGCGCGGCGCACGGCTGCAGGCCATCGCCGGCCGGCCGCCCGATCTTACCGCCCTGCCGAAAGGCTGCTCCTTTGCGGCGCGCTGCAGCCGCGTGCAGCCGGACTGCCGTGAAAGCCTTCCGCCCTTCCGCGACCAAGGCAACCGCCGCTACGCCTGTTTCCATCCGATCCTCAATATCGCATGACGCATACACCTGCCCTCGAAGTCTCGCACCTGGTCCGGACTTTCCGCCGGCCCGATGGTCGCGTGGTCACCGCCGTCGATAATGTAAGCTTCACGCTGGAGCATGATGAAACGCTTGGTCTCGTCGGCGAGTCCGGGTGCGGAAAGTCGACGCTTGCCCGCACTCTGATGCAGCTGCCGCCGCCAACGTCCGGCAGCGTGATGATTTCCGGACAAGACCTGGCAAGTTTGTCTCCCTCCGCCCGGCGCGAACTCCGCCGCAAGCTGCAGATGGTGTTTCAAGACCCGATCTCATCGCTCAACCCACGGCGGCGGATTGCCGACGTCGTCGCCGAGCCGTTGGCGATCTGGGGGAACGGGAACGCCGAAAAGAACCGCACGCGCATCGCCGACACGCTTGCCGAGGTGGGCTTCGATCCCGAGGTCGTATGGTCACGCCGGCCGCACGAAATGTCCGGCGGGCAATGCCAGCGTGTCGCAATCGCCCGCGCATTGATGCTGGAGCCGACCGTGATGGTGCTCGACGAGCCTGTCTCGGCTCTGGACGTGTCGGTGCAGGCGCAAATCCTGAATCTGCTGCTCGACATCAAGAGCCGCCGCTCGCTTAGCATGATTTTCATCAGTCACGATCTGGCTGTGATCCGGAACATCTGCGATCGCGTCGCGGTGATGTATCTCGGCAAAATCGTCGAGATCGGGCGCACCGAAGATGTCTACCGCAACCCGCAACATCCCTATACGCAGGCCCTGCTCGGCTCTGTGCTAGCTCCCGGCCAAAAGCTACCGGATGAGGAGGTGCTGAGTGGCGATCTGCCGTCGCTGCTCAATCCTCCGAGCGGTTGCCGCTTCCGAACCCGTTGCACCCGCGCGACCGAACGCTGTGCCAGTGAACCGCCGCAACTCCGAGCTTCGGAAGAGGCGCACCTCGCGGCCTGCCATCATCCCCTCGGCTTTGCCGATATCGAACGCCGTCAATCCGTGTAACGGCTTAATCTATCCTCGAGGAGCTACTCTTGTCCGATAAGACATATCGTGTTTTGCGTTTCGACGAACTGACGGTCCAGCGCAACCGTGGCGAAGACATCGCGCGGCAGATTCAGGCCAACGGTGCAGGCGCCGCGCACCAGACCTTCGGCGTCTGGCTGCCGATGATCGGGGTCAGCGTCAACGTCGTGACGGCTGCCACGAACTGGACGGACGAGCCGCCGGCGCCGTCCTATAAGGATGATGCGATCGTCGGAGTCCGCTCCCGTCTTTTCGATGTGCTGGCCCGCGGCCAGGAGCCATGCACACGCGAAGGTGCCTACACCCACCGCTGGTTCGTGGTTCGTCCCGAAGACGTCGAGACGGTCACCCAGCAGAGCGTCGAAGCGTGGAAATCGATGGAAGCCGACACCGAAGCGCGGATCACCGGGTTCTGGTTGTGCCGCGAGCGGAACGAGCGCGACGAAGCGACGATCTTGATGATCGTCTATTATCCGAACCTCGCCGCATGGGAGACGAGCCGCTACTGGAAACCGTTGCCCAATGGCCAGGTGCAACCGAACCGCAATGTCTGGGGCAGCCTGTTTCAACAACGCCGGGATACCCAGATCGATTCCTGGGTGACGATGCACCGGCTGGCGAAATAATTCGCGAACGAAGCCCAAGCGACCAAGGGAGATCACCATGACCGAAGATCTGCGCGCAATCGGCGACGCTTGCTGGACGTCCTACAATTCGGGCGACTGGAATCGCGCCATCGGCACGTCGAAGGTGGTTCCAGTGGCCGAGGACATCATCTACATCCCGACCCGTGGTGTGGTTGGCAACGTCACGGCCGTCCGCACCAGCGAGGGACTAGTGGTGTTCGACACCGGCAGTGCCTCCACCGCGCGGCAAATCTACGACACGCTGCGGACATGGGACTCCTCACCCATTCATACCGTGATCTTCACCCACGGCCACGTCGATCATGTGATGGGCGCCGCGCTATTCGAGGAAGAAGCGAAGAAGCGCGGCGAGCCTCCGATCCGCTTCATCGCTCAGCGCAACATGCCGGCGCGCTTCGCCCGTTATGTCGCAACCGCCGGTTTCAACAGCAACATCAACAGCCGCCAATTCGGCGTGCGGGATTTTCGCTGGCCGACCCAATTCCGGACGCCAGACGTCACCTACGACGCCACGTTCAAGATCACGGTCGGCGGCGTCACTTTCGAACTGAATCATGGCATGGGCGAAACCGACGATCACACCTGGACCTGGA
Source organism: Afipia sp. P52-10 (assembly GCF_000516555.1). NCBI lineage: Bacteria > Pseudomonadati > Pseudomonadota > Alphaproteobacteria > Hyphomicrobiales > Nitrobacteraceae > Afipia > Afipia sp. P52-10. The sequence goes on from NZ_AZSJ01000004.1 coordinate 250,986, forward strand.
TTCCACATCGCAAGGTCATCGTCTCCGGCGACTTCGTGATCTGGGCCGTACCCAACAGTGGCAACCCGCAGAAGGTGCAGCGCTACACCAAGCCCTGGGCCGAAGCATTCCGGGCGATGGCGACGAAGCAGGCGGATGCATTGGTTCCCGGACACGGCCCGGCGATCTTCGGCGCGGATCGGGTCGCCACCCTGCTCGCCGATGGCGCCGCATTCCTGGATACGATGCACGATCAGGTGCTGGCGCTGATGAACGAGGGCAAGACCCTCGACGAAATCGTGCAGACCGTAAAGCTGCCTACCGATCTGTTGGAACGACCTTACCTGCAACCGACGTACGACGACCCGGAATTCCTGATCCGCAACATCTGGCGCCTCTACGGCGGCTGGTGGGACGGCGATCCGGCTCACCTGAAGCCTGCCCCGACCAATGACCTTGCCGCCGAGTTGGCGAACCTTGCCGGCGGCGCATCGAAGCTGGCGCAACGCGCGCGCGAACTCGCGGCCAAAGGCGATCTTCGCCTCGCCGGCCATCTCGCGGAGTTCGCGGTCCGCGCAGAGCCCACCAACACCGAGGCTCACCGGACCCGCATTGAAGTCAACAAGCAGCGCTCCGACAGCGAGCGAACGCTGATGGCGAAGGGTGTTTTCAACGCCGCAATCCGCGATTCTCAAGCCATTGTTGATCCCACGGCACCGCCGCCACCACGGCGCAATGTAGGAATCGGCTAGGCGCGGATTAGCTCCCTGGCGCGAGCGCTGGGCACTGACGTTCTGAATGTTGGATCGCCCGGGCAAACGGCCCGGCACGTGGTCTGACGCGCGCCGAAAATTCAGACCCCCATGCACAGATCGGGGAGCGGCCTTGCCTAACCGTAGGCTGTTCGGGCTGTCGTCGCACAAACGAAGATAAATCAAGGGAAACTGTCGCGCGAGGCAGCTCTCCCGCCCTCGCCTGCGACCGATCTCGGACCAGCCTTGGCAGCCGCCAAGGCTGGCGCACCCGGCCGGTCCCGGATATCCATCACCGATCCAAAATGCACGTCCAGGGTGGCAAGAATCTTTCGGGAGAACGACTATATGCGATTTAGTTTCAGCAACGAGCAGGAGGAGTTCCGCTCGATCTTGCGGCGCTTCCTGGAAGCTCAATCCAAGCCGACCGACGTCCGGCGGCTGATGGAGACCGAAGCCGGCTATGAGCGCGACCGCTGGAAGAAGCTCAATCAGGAACTCGGGCTGACCGCCGTCCACATTCCCGAGGAATACGGCGGCCAAGGGTTCGGCTACACCGAGCTGTCAATCGTGCTCGAAGAAATGGGCCGCGCCCTGCTGTGCGCCCCCTATTTCTCCTCCGTCGTGCTCGCCGCCACCACCATCCTGAACGCAGGCACTGACGCTCAAAAACGCAAGCTGCTACCGGGTATTGCCGCGGGCGACACCACCGCCACCCTCGCCTTCACGGAAGACAACGGCCAGTGGGACGGCGCCAGCGTCGCGATGACGGCAACGCCTGCCGGTGAGGGCTACAAGCTCGACGGCATCAAGAGCTTCGTGCTCGACGGCCATACCGCCGATCTGATCGTGGTCCTGGCCCGCGCACCGGGCAGCAAAGGCAACGACGGACTTTCGCTCTTCACCGTCGCGGCCGATGCGGCGGGTCTGGAACGCAAGCCGCTCAAGACCATGGACCAAACGCGCAAGCTCGCGCGGCTGACATTCAAGGGTGTCCAAGCGGAATTGCTGGGCGAAGCCGGCAAGGCCGCGGAGCCCTTCGCCAGGACCATGGTGCAGGCGGCCGCCTGCCTCGCCAACGAGATGGTCGGCGGCGCAGACAAGCTGCGTGAGACCTCACTTGAATATTCGCAGATGCGCATGCAGTTCGGCCGCCCGATCGCCTCGTTCCAGTCGATGAAGCACAAGGCCGCCGACATGCTGGTGGACGTCGAGCTTGCGAAGTCCGCCGCCTATTACGCTGCAGCCGCCCTCGATGAAAACGATGCGGACATGGCCACCACCGCCTCGCTGGCGAAAGCGAGCGCGAGCGAGGCCTACCTGCAGACTGCGATCCATGCGATCCAGATTCGCGGCGGCATCGGCTTCACCTGGGACGAAGACGCGCATCTCTGGTTCAAGCGCGCGAAAAGCTCGGAAGTCCTGCTGGGCGACGCGGCGTATCATCGCGAACTGATGATGCAGGGCATGATCGCGAACGGGAGTGCGGAATAATGAGCGAAGTGACTGAACAATCCGTTCGTGCCGAAGTCAGCGAATGGCTGAAGGCGAACTGGAAACCGACATACGGGCTGGTTGAATGGCGCACCAAGCTAATCGAATCCGGCTGGGGCGCACCGCACTATCCGAAGGAATGGTATGGCCGTGGCCTGCCGGTGAAGTTCAACGAAATCGTCGACGACGAGTTCAAGAAGGTCGGCGCGGTCACTGTCTGCCGTGCGGGCATCCGCACGCTCGCAGCCGCGACCATTCTGGATCATGGCAGCGACCTTCATAAGGAGAAGTTCCTACGCCGTATTCTCACAGGCGAGGACACCTGGTGCCAGCTCTTCAGTGAGCCAGGCAGCGGCTCCGATATGGCTGCGGCGACCACCCGCGCCGAACTCAAGGGCAACAAGTGGGTCATCAACGGCCAAAAGGTCTGGACCACCAGCGCGCATAAGGCCGACTGGGGGCTTCTGCTCGCCCGCACCGATTGGGATCAGCCCAAGCACAAGGGCCTCTCCTACTTCCTACTGAACATGCGTCAGCCGGGCGTCAACGTTCAGCCGCTGCGGCAGATGAACTATCACGCCTCGTTCAATCAGGTGTTCATCACGGACGCCGAGATCGAGCCCGAACTGCAGATGGGCAAGAACGGCGAAGGCTGGAAGATCGCCACCACCACGCTGATGCACGAGCGCCGTGGCGCTGGCGCATTGCGCACATGGGCCGTCGCATCCAACCGCCCCGAACGCATCTATCAGGAAGAGGCGGCCGAAATCGCCACCACGATGGAGCCATACAAGTGGTATCCGCAGCGTGCTGGCCGCGTCGATCTGGTGATGCAGCAGGCGAAGGCAACCGGCAAGATCCACGATCCGGTCGTGCGTCAGGAGATCGCCAAACTTCTGATCCTGTCCAAGACCGGTGAATGGACCGCGCTTCGTGCACGGGCCGCCCAGCAGCTCGGCCGTCCGCAGGGTCCTGAGGGCTCGATCGGCAAGCTGGTTGGCAGCCACGTCGCTCGTGCGGCCGCGCGCGTCCACACGTCGATCGATGGCGCCAACGCGTTGCTCTCAGGCAGTGATGGCACGTTGGACGGCGTGATCGCGGAGGTCCTCATCTCGACGCCGGCCACTTCGATCGCCGGTGGCACCGATGAGATTCAGCGCAACATCATCTCCGAACGCATCCTGCAGATGCCAAAGGATATTAGTCTCGACACCAACAAGCCGTTCCGCGACGTTCCGCGTAACACCGTGTCGAAGGTCTCCTGACCTTCACCGATGCTTCCGCCTGCAAACGCAGACGGAAGCATCAAAGCATGATCCGGAAAANTGTGACGCGGTTTTCCGAAAAGGAACATGCTTAAACAATGAGCAAAAGCGCGAGGGCGATTCATCCGATTTCGTCGCGCTTTTTAGCGCCTGCCCGCCCTGGATAGAACAAACGGGTCACCCACCAGGCCCTCGATCGTGGCGATGCCAACGTGGAACTGCTGCTGAGCCTCTTGTTCGCGCAGCGACGCCTGAGCCACCGATGACACCGCATCCAGCAGCTCCAGCAGCGTGAAGCGGCCCTGGGTGTACCCACTCTCGATCGCCTCGGCCGCCCGGCGCGCGTTCGGAATCGCCGAGTCGCGCAGCAGTGCAATCTCCCGCAGGGCGCCCGTCACAGTGTCGTAAGCCCGACCGGCGGTCGAGATCAGCAGCGCCTTGTTGATCGCCTGTTCGGCATGCGCTTTCTCGAGGTTCTGCTCGGCTGCGAAAATATCGCCGCGATTCTGATCCCACACCGGAAGCGCAACCGAGAGACCGACACGGACGGCATTGTCGCCTGTGGCCCGCTCATGTTTCCAACCGACACCGACGCGAGCATCAGGCACAGCCTTCAGACGCGAGGCGATCAGCTCCTGCTCGCGCTGAACCCGTACGGCCGACCAGCGGATCAACTGCGGATTAGCATCGATCGCCTGCAACACCGACTTGAACGACGGCGGAGAACCGGTCACGGCCAGGCGCCCCGCCACGCGTGCAAACTGCGGCGTGGACGTTCCCATCAGGATCGCGAGATCCCGCCTCGCATTGGAAAGCTGGGCTTTGGCGCGCTCGCGGTCCGCTCGAATGAGGTCCGCCGCGACCTGGCCGCGAGCGATTTCCGCGATCGACGCCGCACCCGCATCGACCCGCCGCTGCAGCAATGGCGTCAGGCGATCAAGGGTTGCGACGTGTTCGTCGAAGATTTCGATACGCCGCTGTGCGCCGAGCACGGAGAAATAGGCGATCGCGGTTTCAGACAGAATCTCCAGGCGGGTCACCTGCCGCTGCCACGCCGCGCTATCGAGACCGGCACTCGCTGCGCCGATCCGCGCGGCACGCTTGCTCGGAAGCTCGATCAACTGGCTGATCTGCAGCAGCGTTTCGACTGACCGGCCGCCACGATAAGCACCGCTGCCCGCGACGTTATCGACATCGACCGACAGTTCAGGATTGGCAATGGCCCCGGACTGGATGCGGCGCCCCGTTGCGATCCCGACATCCCGCTCGGCCGCGGTCAACCTCGGATTGGAAGCAAGCGCACGATGAAGGGCATCCCGCAAGGTCAGTGTCGAACCCGACCGGGCATCGGCATCGTCGCCGAACGGATAGACCGACAGCGACACAGCAAGTATGGCAACGCGAAACAACATGACAGGTCCGGATAAAGAGAAACGTCAGGCCGTGTGATGGGGCGCAATCGAGCCGGTCGACGGCGCGTCGTTCGAATTCCGATCCGCAACCTGGGCGCTCTCGACGTCTTGATCCTTGCCGCGCGAGAACAGCCGTTGGATCACCACGAAGAACACAGGCACGAGCAGAAGCGCCAGGACCACCACTGAGATCATGCCGCCCATCACGCTGGTTCCCAACGACTGCTGGCTGAGCCCGCCTGCCCCCGTTGCAATCGCCATCGGCAGCACGCCGCAGACGAACGCAAGCCCGGTCATCAGGATCGGCCTGAATCGCAGACGGCAAGCCTCAATGGTCGAGGCGATCAACGGCTTACCCTGCGCGCGCAGATCCTTGGCGAACTCGATGATCAGGATCGCGTCCTTCGCCGCGAGCCCGACGATCGTAATCAGCGCCACCGTGAAATAAACATCGTTCGGAAGTCCACGCAGGCTGGCGGCCAACACCGCGCCAACCATGCCAAGCGGAATGGTCAACAGCACGGCGAGCGGAATCGTCCAGCTCTCATAGAGTGCTGCGAGGCAGAGGAACACCACCAGAACCGAGAGCGCGAGCAGCAGCGGCGCTTGCGATCCGGAGAGCTTCTCCTGAAGTGATTGTCCTGCCCAGTCGTAGCCGAAACCGCGTGGAAGCTGCCCGGCCAGCCGCTCCATCTCCGCAATAGCGTCACCGCTGGTATAGCCCGGCGCCGCCGAGCCGCTGATGCGCACCGCCGGGTAGTAATTGAAGCCGGCGATTTGCGACGCGCCTACAGCCCATTCGATATTGGCGAATGCCGATAACGGCACGAGCTGCCCGCGGCTGTTCTTGACGTTGTAGCTCAGGATATCGGAAGCCTGCATGCGACCGGCAGCATCCGATTGCACGATGACACGCTGCATACGTCCATGGTTCGGGAAGTCGTTCACATAGGCCGAGCCGAGATTGGTCGAAATCGTATTGTTGATATCTTCAAAGGTGACGCCATGGGCGCCTGCCTTTTCGCGATCAATCGCGAGCCTGATCTGCGGGCCGGGCGGCAAACCTTCGACGAACACGTTCTGGAGGATCGGACTCTTGTTGGCATTAGTGAGCAGGGTTTGCGTCGCCTCCATCAGCGCGGTGTATCCCTTCTGCCCGCGGTCCTGGAGGCGGAAGCTGAAGCCAGACGAATTGCCGAGGTTATCGATTGGCGGCGGCTGCAACGCGGAAATCTTCGCATCACGAATCGAGGACAGCGTCTTGTTGGTGTCGTCGACGATAGCCGCAGCAGAATCGTTCTTGCCGCGTTCCGACCAATCTTTCAGCGTCACGAAGGCTTGCGCGGTGTTCGTGCCCTGCCCAAGGAAGCTGAATCCGGTGAGGAAGGTCACCTCCTCGACGCCTGGACGCTGCAGCAGGTATTTCTCGACGCGTTCGACCGCATCGAGGGTGCGGTTATACGAAGCATCCGGTGGGGTCTGCACGTCGACGGTCATGAATCCCTGATCGTCGACGGGCAGGAAGCCGCCGGGCATACGCACGAAAGCAAAGCCCAGGCCCAACAGCAGCACCGCATAAACGATCATCAGCCGTCCCGTCCGTTGCAGCATCCAGCCGACAGTCGCACCGTATCGATCGCGGATGGCATCGAGTTTGCGGTTGAACCAGCCGAGCGGACCGGTCTTGGCATGGCCGTGGCCTGCCTGAACCGGCTTCAGGAACGTCGCACAGAGCGCAGGCGTCAAAGACAACGCCATCAATGCGGAGAAGCTGATGGCAGCAACCATCGTTACTGAGAACTGCCGATAGATGACGCCGACCGAACCGGGGAAGAACGCCATCGGGACGAACACGGCCACGAGCACCAGCGTGATGCCTATGATGGCGCTGGTGATCTGCGTCATCGCCTTGCGTGTTGCCTCCTTCGGCGACAATCCCTCCTCGGCCATGATGCGCTCGACGTTTTCGACGACGACGATCGCGTCGTCCACCAGGATACCGATCGCCAGCACCATGCCGAACATAGTGAGCATGTTGATGGAATAGCCTGCGAGCAGCAGCACGGCGCAGGTACCGAGCAAGGCCACCGGAACGACGACGGTCGGAATCAGCGTGTATCGGAAGCTCTGCAGGAACAGGAACATCACGATGAACACCAGCACGACGGCCTCCAGCAGGGTCATCAACACCTTGTTGATCGATGCCTGCACCACGGGCGTAATGTCGTAGGGAATCTCATAGGCGATGTTCGAGGGGAAGAAGCGTGAAAGCTCCTTCATCTTGGCTTCAACCGCATTTGCGGTGGCCAGCGCATTTCCGGTCGGCGCCAACAGCACCGACAGACCCGCCGTCGGCTGGCCGTTGAGGCGTGTGGTGAACTGATAGTTCATTCCGCCGACCTCGATGCGGGCGACATCGCGCAACCGTACCGTCGACCCATCTGGATTGGCGCGCAGAACAATCGACCCGAACTCGTCGGGGGAATTCAGTTGCCCCTTCACCAGAACCAGCGCCGAAATCGGCTGCCCGTTTCGGCTCGGCTCGGCGCCGATGCTGCCGGAAGCAACCTGCGCATTCTGCGCCGAGATCGCCTTGGTCACATCATCGGCCGTGAGATTGTAGCCGACCAGCTTTGCAGGATCGATCCAGATGCGTAGCGAGCGCTCGGACGAAAACAGCGTCGCGCGGCCGACGCCGGGAATACGACGAATTTCGCCAACCACGTTGCGGATCATGAAATCGCCAAGGCCGATCTCATCAAGGCTTCCGTCGGTCGATTTCAACGTGATGATCTGCAGCACCGCGCTGGATGCTTCTTCGACCAGAATGCCCTGCTGGATCACGGCGCGCGGCAAACGCGCTTCGACCCGCTTGATGCGGTTCTGCACCTCCACCGAGGCGAGGTTCGTGTCAGTGCCAGGCACGAAATTGGCAATGATTTCGACTTGGCCAAGCGAATCGCTGGTGGATTCGAAATTCAGAATGCCGGACGCGCCATTGAGCTCCTCTTCAATCAGGCGCGTGACGCTGTTGTAGAGGTTCTCGGGCGACGCTCCGGGATAGCTCGTACTGATCGAGATCGATGGCGGGGCGATGATCGGATACTGCGCGACCGGCAATTGCGGGATGGCAATCACGCCGAGCAAGCAAATGAAAAGCGCCACGACCCATGCGAAGATGGGCCGGTCGATAAAAAAACTTGGCATGAATGAGGCCCGTTATTCCACCCGCGGCCGGGAGACGTCAGCCGTCGCGACGTCCTGCGGCCACTTGCCGGGATTGACGGCATCGCCAACCGCGAACTTCTGAAAACCTTCGACCACGACGCGGTCGCCCTGCTTCAGTCCCTCAAGGACAAGTAAGTTTCCGTCCATTACCGAACCAACGCGGACCGGCTGCAGCGAAACCCTGTTCTCGTTGTTGAGCACGTAGACGTCGCTGCCGCCTGCGCTATTGCGCTGAACGGCCTGCTGCGGCACCAGGATCGCATCGTTGTCGATCCCCTGCTCGATCTGCACCCGCACATACATGCCCGGAAGCAGCTCGCGATTCAGGTTCTTGAACTCACCGCGCAATGTCACCTGTCCAGTGGAGGTATCCACCTTCGCATCGGAGAACAGCAGCCTACCTTGAATCGGGTAGAGCGAACCATCGTCCAACAGCAGCCGCACTTTGGCGGCATCCGGCTCGATCCGCTCAAGCTCGCCCGAATCGAAATCTCGCCGAAGCTTATTCAGGTCCGACGCGGACTGGGTGAAGTCCGCGTAGACCGTGTCGAGCTGCTGGATCGATGCGAGACTGGTCGGATCATTCTGCACCACCAGCGCTCCTTCGCTGACGAGCGCGGCACCAATGATGCCGCTAATGGGCGCGCGAATGGTCGCGTATTCCAGGTTCAACTTGGCGCGGGCGACATCGGCCTTGCGGGCGGCCACGTCGGCTGCAGCCTGGCGCGCCATCGCGATGGCGGTCTCGTTTTCGGCCAGCGAGGCCGCCTGTTTGCTAATCAGCGAGGCGGTGCGGTTGGCTTGCGCTGTGGCTTGCTCGAAGATGGCTTGAGCCTTGGCAAGAGCGGCCTCCGCAGACTGCAGATCGACCTCGAACGGCTTCGGGTCGATCTGATAAAGCGCGTCGCCAGCCTTGACCTCGCTGCCCTGCTCGAACAGGCGCGCTACGATAATTCCCGACACGCGGGCGCGCACGTCAGCGACGCGCGTTGGCGCAATGCGGCCTGGCAACTCTTTGACGATGTGCTTCGGCGATGCGCTGATAGTGACGACACCGACATCGGGGACTGCTGGGGGGACAGCCGCAACACTGCGATCGTCGCACCCTGCCAGAACGAGAGGCGCTCCCATGAGTGTCAAAACAGCCATGGCAAGGTGAACTCTCATCTGTCCCTTCCTCGTTGTCGGTGTGCCCTGCAAGCAGCGAAGCCGCAGGCGCGGCAGGAGTGCCGCAAAAACATGAATGCAAGCTTCGCGCCGCTGCGGCCGTTGGCCGAGCGCAACGCAGCAATGCTATCGTCGTGAAGCAAATCAGTGCGCTAATTAACGGATATCGTTGAACTTTCGCGACTCAAAAAATATTGAGTGCTTCATTGCGTCGCAGCGTACATAAGAACCGCCGCTGCTCATCAGTTCAGCACGACGCCCAGGTTGCTGGTAGCATTGAAAAAATCCGAGCCACTGCAAATTGCAGCAAACGGGAACCGGATCATTATCGAGAACGAGTCTAAAGCCGTTCCTTTAAGACGCCATATTTTGAAAATTCTAGAATCGGCTTTTATTTGGTGTTCGTTTCACCTTTCGTGCGCAACATCAAACGGTGTGTACGGAAGCGATCCAGATTGCCGCCGTTGATGCGCATCACCACGCCATCCAGCGCAGCCATCGCATCGGCGCCCGCGGTCACGAACGCCGATGCTGCGAGCCAGCGCTATTTCGTGTAACGGGCCTGCCCCGTCTTGCCCTTATCGGTCTTGAGCATCAGCGTGACGGCGGCATTGCCAGCCACCGCCTTCTTCGCTTCGCCCTTGAGCGAGCTATCGCCTGACGGGGCGAGCGTAACCGTCTCCCGATCGCCGCCGCTTACGATGAGGACTGAACCCGAAAAGCCCTTGACCGAAATCGGCTTGTTGTCCTCATCGAGGACGTTGATCATGATGGTGGTCCCGGAGGTTACGAGTTCAGCGTGCACGCCCGCCACGTCTTCTACCTTGCCGCCGTTGGGGCCCTTCGCCCCGTGCGAATGCTGAGCCCACGCAGGCATCACATACAGCAGCGCAGCAACGGCAATCGCAACACGTCTCATTTCATTTCTCCTTGTTCAACGACGGTAAGGGATTCGTCGGCCGTTTGGCGATCGCGCCTGAACAACGTGTAGAGAGCAGGCAAAACCAGAAGCGTCAGAATGGTCGAAGAGATGATGCCGCCGATCACGACGGTCGCGAGCGGACGTTGGACCTCAGCGCCAGGCCCGGTTGCGATGGCCATTGGAATGAAACCGAGGGAAGCAACCAGCGCCGTCATCAATACCGGGCGTAATCGTGTCAGTGCGCCCTGCTCCACCGCATCGAGCACGGATTTTCCCTCGGCACGCATCCTTTGGATAAAGCTGATGATGACCAGACCGTTCAACACCGCTACGCCCGACAGCGCGATGAAGCCGATGCCTGCGCTGATCGACAGGGGGATGCCCCGCAACAGCAGGGCTGCGACGCCGCCGGTCAAAGCCAGTGGAACGCCACTGAACACCAACGCTGCGTCCGCTGCCGAACCCAGACTGAGAAACAGCAACAGGGCGATCAGAAACAGCGCGACCGGCACGACGATCGCGAGCCGTTGGGTCGCGGATACCAGTTGCTCGAATTGGCCGCCCCAGCCGATCCAATATCCTGCCGGCAGCTTGACCCTTTCCGCAACCTGGCGCTCGGCCTCGATAACGAACGAGCCTAGATCGCGATTGCGCACGTTCGCCGTGACGACGATACGTCGCTTACCGTTTTCCCGACTGATCTGGTTCGGCCCGGGCGCAACCTCGATCTGCGCGACGGACGACAAGGGCGTGTATCTGATTTGCGTCAGCGGTGAATTGTTCAGGCTCGCGCGGATCGTGCCGGCCGAGGCTTCAGGAAGCGGAATCGGCAGGTGGCGGATCGCCTCGATATCCGAGCGCAAATGTTCGGGCAGACGCACGACGATATCGAAACGGCGATCGCCCTCAAACACCGACCCGGTCTGCTTGCCGCCGACTGCAACCTCTACAAGGCTCTGAACATCTGCGACACTGATGCCGAGACGCGACAAGGCCGCCCTGTCGAGCTTCACCGTCAGCACCGGCAGACCGGCCACCTGTTCCGTCTTGACGTCGGCCGCTCCGGGCACGCCCTGAAGGACGCCCTGCACCTGGCCCGCGATCTGCAACAGTGTATCCAGATCGTCGCCGAAGATCTTGACGCCGACATCGCTGCGCACGCCGGAGATCAACTCATTGAAGCGCATCTGGATCGGCTGGGTGAACTCATAGACGTTGCCCGGAATCTCCTCCATCCGTTTCTCGATGCTGGTGACAAGATCCACCTTGCTGCGCCTTGGATCCGGCCATTCGGCACGGGGCTTCAGCATGATGTAGGTGTCGGCCACATTCGGCGGCATCGGATCCGTTGCGACTTCCGCCGTCCCGATTTTCGAGAAAACTTCCTTCACCTCCGGGATATCCCGGAGCGCTTTCTCCAAGCCGCGTTGCATCTCGACGGCTTGCGTCAGGCTGGTGCCGGGAATGCGCATGGCATGCATCGCCACATCCCCCTCATCCAGGCTCGGGATGAATTCACCGCCCATCCGTGAGGCCGCGAAACCGGTCAAAATGACAAGCACCGCGGCAATCGCTGCCACGATCTCCCGGTTACGGATCGAGGCTGTCAGGAGCGGCATGTAAATGCGGCGCGCCCCTCGCATCAGCATGTTCTCGTGCTCGGACACTTTTCCCGTGACGAGGATCGCGACCGCCGCGGGCACGAAGGTCAATGATAGCGCCGCCGCGGCCGCGAGCGCCATCACCACCGTCAGCGCCATCGGCGTAAACATCTTGCCTTCGACCCCGGTCAACGTGAGGACTGGCAGGTAAACCACGGCGATGATCAGCGTGCCGAACAGGCTCGGCCCGATCACCTCACGCGAACCGGCCAGGATCGTCCTGAATCGTTCGGACTGGCTCAGCAGGCGCCCGCGCTTGTGCTGTTCCGCGGCCAGCAGGCGGAGACAATTCTCCACAATGATAACCGCACCATCGATGATGATGCCGAAATCGATCGCTCCGAGGCTCATCAGGTTGGCGGACACCTTCGTTTCGGTCATGCCGGTGATCGTGATCAGCATCGACAGCGGAATGACCAGTGCCGTGGCAATCGCCGCACGGAAATTGCCGAGCAGCAGGAACAGGATCACGATAACGAGCAGCGCGCCTTCGAGAAGATTCTTCTCGACGGTTGCGATGGTTGCTTCGACCAAATGAGTCCGGTCGTAGACGGCGCGCGCAACGACACCCTCCGGAAGCGACTTGGCGATCGCATCGAGCTTCTGTCCCACTCTCTGAGCCACCGTCCTGCTGTTCTCACCGATCAGCAGCATCGCGGTGCCGATCACCGCCTCCTCGCCGTTCAGCGTGCCAGCCCCCGTGCGCAGTTCCGTTCCCTCGCGAACATCGGCGACGTCGCTGACCCGGACAGGGATGCCTCCCCGTGAGCCGATCACGACGTCCTTGATCTCGTCGATGGTAGCGACCTGCCCCGGCGTGCGGACCAGATACTGCTCGCCGTTCCGTTCGATATAGCCTGCGCCGACGTTCGCGTTGTTGGCGGCAAGCGCCGTCATCACGTCGCGAAAGCCCAGCTTGTAAGCCATCAGTTTGGTGGGATCGGGCAGCACATGGAACTGCCGCTCGAAGCCACCGATCGTATTGACCTCAACCACACCGGGAACGGTGCGAAGCTGTGGTTTGATGATCCAATCTTGGATGGTCTTCAGGTCGGTCGGCGTAAACGGCGCACCGGACGGCGATTTCGCGCCGGGCTTCGCCTCGACGCTGAACATGAAGATTTCGCCAAGGCCAGTCGAGATCGGCCCCATCGCCAATTCGATCCCCGCCGGCAGCTGATCTTTCGCCTGCTGAATCCGCTCATTGACGAGCTGGCGCGCAAAATAGATGTCCGTGCCATCGTTGAACACGACAGTCACTTGGCTCAATCCATAGCGCGACAACGAGCGGGTGTAGTTCAGGTGCGGCAATCCCCCCATATTAAGCTCGATCGGGAAGGTTAGCCGCTGCTCGACCTCCAATGGCGAATAGCCGGGAGCAACGGCGTTGATCTGAACCTGGACGTTGGTGATGTCAGGCACCGCATCGATCGGCAGCTTGGTGAAATTCCACGCACCGAAAATCGCCAGGCCGAGAGTCACCAGCATCACCAGCCAGCGCTGGCGGATTGACAGGTCGAGAATGCGCTCGATCATGGCCGCTCCTGCAGATGCCACCCGCGCCGGTCAATGATCATGGGATGCAGCCCCCTTGCCGATCTCGGCCTTGATGACGAAGCTGTTCCGCCCAGCATAAACGTCGCCTTCCAGCACGCCGAACAGCACCTCGACCCACTCGCTATCGCGCTCGCCCAATTCAACGTCGCGGGCCTCGAACTTGTCTCCGGTGCGGACGAACACGACCGGCCGATTCTCGACCGTCTGCAGCGCCGTGTTGCGAACTGCCACAGGTACGTTCTTTGCCGAAAGGGTGACGCGTCCGGTGACGAACAGACCTGGCTTGAAACGCTGAGTCTTGTTGTCGAGCACAGCCCGCGCGAGCGTGCTTTGCGTGTCGGTCGATCCGACCGGAGACACATAGGAAATCGTTGCTTCGGCCGGTGCATCGCCGTCCGCAGGGTCCACCAGCACCTTGTCGCCGACCTGCACGCGTTTGGTGTCGCGCCGATGCACGGAGAAATCGACCCACACCGTCGACAGATCCGCCACCGTGAAGGCGGCCTTCTGTTCGGTAACGTATTCGCCGATCGCGAGTTGGCGATCGATCACCGTGCCGGCAATCGAGGTCCGGAGTTCGTAGGTCGTCAGACTTTGATTGCTTTCGATACGCGCCAGAACGTCGTTCTTGGCGACCCGATCGCCAATCCGCTTGGATACTTCGCGCACCACGCCGGCGAACCGCGGTGAGACCTGCACCATCATCTCCTGATTCGGCAACAGCAGCCCATTCAAGACCAACGTGTCGCGCAGCGTCTGCGGACTGGCTTTGAGCAGTTCGATATTGGCCGCGGCTACTTTCGCATCGCTCAATTCCACGCCGTCGCCGTGGGCGTGGTCACCGTGTCCGCGATCGATCGCCGCCGTGCCATCATTGCGGGCGAGGCTGAACGCGACGATCACAACGGCGATGGCAATCGCCGCGACGACAATGATATTACGAAGACTTCTGCTCATCGGCCTCTCTCCCGCCGACCGAGACCGAGCGGCACTCCGGTCAGCCCCTCAAGAACGGCAATAGACGTGTGATAGTTGATCAACGCTTCCATCTCGCGCAGTGACGCCTGGGTTGCTGTGGCCTGCGCATCGAGCAACTCGAGCAATGTAAAGCGACCCTGCGCATAACCGCTTTCGATCGCCTCCAGCGCACGCCGGGAATTCTCGATCGCCGAGCCGCGCAGCAGTTTCACCTCGTTGGCCGAGCCAACCATGGTCTCGTAGGTACGCCCGAGCGTCAGCGTCAGCGCTGCGCGCGCGGCCATCTGCTCCGCATCCACTTTGGCGCGCGCTTCGTGCGCCTCGATCACGCCGCCGCGGTTCTGATCGAAAACGGGAAGCGGGATCGAAACGCCAAGACGCACGGCATTGTCGTTGGTGTCGCGATAATGTCGCCACCCCGCCGTCAGCCTGACGTCGGGATAGGGTTTCAGTCGCGCCGCAATCAATTCGGCATCACGCTGCGCGCGGACGGCGGTCCAGCGGATCAGCTGCGGATTGTTGCTGAGCGTCGCGAGGATGGTGCGGAACGGCGGCAGGCTGCTGTTCAGCACCAGATCACCCAGCGCCTGTCCGAAATCAGGAGCGTCCCTTCCCATCAGAGAAGCGAGTTCGCGACGATGGATGGCGAGCGCCGTACGCGCCCGCTCACGCTCCGCTTTCACGAGATCCACAGCAACCTGGCTGCGGGCGGTTTCGGCGATCGAAGCGGCCCCCGCATCGACGCGCCGTTGTAACAGTGGCGTCAAACGGTCCAGCGCCGCAATCTGGGTGTTGAAGATCTGGACACGCCGCTGCGCGCCGAGGATGTTGAAGAAGGCCGTCGCCGTTTCCGATAGAATCTCCAGGCGCAATGCCTCTCGCTGCCAGCGGGCGCTATCGATTTCCGCATCGCCAATTGCCATGCGCGCGGCGCGCTTTCCTGGAAGCTCGACCAGTTGCCCGAGCTGCAGGGTGGTCTCCGCAGAGCGCGTTCCGCGGTAAGTCCCGCTTCCGGCGACGTTATCGACCTCGAACGAGGCATCAGGATTGGGAAGTGCCCCAGCCTGGATTCGGCGCCCCGAAGCGATGCCGATGTCGCGCTCAGCCGCCGTCAACCGCGGATTGGCCGCCAGCGCCCGCTGCAAGGCCCGCGTCAGCGAGAGCGGTGCATCGGACGCTTGGCCAGGCACAGGGAAGGCAGTTGCTGCCGCGAGGCAGAATAAGGCTATTGGAAGACGCGCGACCATGACCCTGCGCTTTCGCCAAAGATCTGGGAATGAGCGACAGACGCCGATCGCCTAAGCGATCGAACGCCACAGCATCACGCGCGCAAAGATGCGCAGGCGTGAGCGATAGTTCAGGCTATGGGAGGAGGACTTTCCGCCGGCCGCGAAACGACATGCAGGGCCGGCAGCGGCGGCGATTGAACATCCGGCGCCATCTCTCCGACAATCACCGGAGAGCTATCGATTTCGACCGCGGCAAGCACGCAGACCAGGCAAACCTCGGCGGCGGCCTGAACGTTATCATCGGCATCGCCGCCGCTCGCGCTCAGCACGACCTCCGCGCAGGGCTTGCCGGCGGTCAGGTCGAGATGGCTGCCAGCATGCGCGACGCCCACGACAAGGAACGCAATGAGACACACCAGCGTCACACATGGACGCCAGCGGATCGTCTCAAGCTTGCTCAAAGCAAATCGCATCGAAGCGCGTTCCTACGGCCTTCTGTCTGGGTAGTCATCAGCTTTTCCCAGGTCAACCCCAAGGTCGGCAAACCAGACGATATTGCTACACTATCCATGCCGAATGTAAGGCGGGTGCGGCACCAAGGCGTTCCCTTGCAGCGCAACTGCCAATCATTCGCTATAAGCGGCCATCCTGCGCTCCAGCAGCAAGAAGAACGAAAGAACAGGAGAGCTCCCATGCGTCCGTTCGAAGGCATTCGAGTCATCGACGCCACTCACGTCCTGGCCGGTCCGTTCGCCACCTATCAACTGGCCTTGTTCGGCGCCGACGTCATCAAGATCGAAGACCCGAACGAGCCGGACCAAAGCCGCATGAGCGGCAGCGACCGGCAGCTCAACCGCGAGGGCATGGGCGTCTACTATCTGTCGCAAGCATCGAACAAGCGGTCCGTTACATTGAACCTGAAAACCGAACAGGGGCGCGAGGTGTTCAAGCGTCTGATCGCGACCGCAGACGTTCTGGTCGAGAATTACCGCCCCGGCGCCTTCGCTGCGCTCGGGCTTGGGTATGACGATCTCATCGCCATTCAACCGAAGCTGATCTACTGCTCGATCTCCGCCTTCGGACACAGCGGGCCGCGCGGCAATCAGACCGCCTATGACTTCGTGATCCAGGCGACCACCGGGCTGATGGCGATGACCGGAACCCGCGAGACCAATCCGATCAAGATCGGTGCCCCGGCGATCGACTATGCGACCGGCACGATGGCCGCATTCGCTCTGTCCAGCGCCCTGTTCCAACGTGAACGCACCCAGCAAGGCCAGCATATCGATCTGGCGATGAACGATGTCGCATTGATGCTGGCAGCCTCGCATGTCACCGGCTACCTGCGTACCGGTCAGCCGCCGCAACCGAACGGCAATAGCCATCCGCACGCGACCAACTGCTGCTTCGAGACCAAAGACGGGCTCTTGATGCTCGGCGCCAGCAATCTGCGGCAGCAGCGGCGGCTCTGGCAGCTTCTGGGACGGCCGGAGATGGCCAAGGACAACAACGACCAGCGGCACGACGACAAGCCTCGCGAAATGGCGGAGCTTGCCGACATCCTCCGCACGCGAACCGCAGACGAGTGGGAGGCGTTTCTGCAGGCCAATCACGTCCCTGCCGCCCGCGTGCGCGCCCTTCCCGAGGCATTATCCGATCCGCAGATCGGCAGCCGGCCATTCCTGCACCGGCACAACAATGTCCCGGGCGTAGCGGGAGAATTCACGGTCCCCGCCGCGGCATTCAAGCTGGCCCACGGCGCAGCGGAGATCACCTCGCCGCCTCCGACACTGGGTGCGGACACGGACGCCGTCCTGCAGGAGCTCGGATACGACGCCGCCGCAATCGCCCGGCTGCGGCAGGCCAAAGCGCTCTAAGCTGTTCAGAGGCCCTTCACTCCTCGCCCCTCTCAAGTCAGGTTTTTTAAGGAGCAAAAACATGACGCCGCGAACTCGGCTGAATTCGCGGCGTCATTGGTCCAGTGCGGTCTGGGTTGACCAACGCGGTCTTGCTACTGAAGCTCGACGCCCGCAGCCTTGATGATCTCGGCCCACTTGGCTTTTTCCGAAGCCAGGTGCTTGCCGAAATCCTCTGGCGACCCACCCGCGACGATGGCGCCCTGCGGCTCAAGCTGCTTCTTCACCTCCGCGGTCTTGAGCGCGTCGTTCACGGCCTGATTCAGTTTAGCGATGATGGCCGGCGGCGTTTTCAGCGGCGCAACGAGGCCATACCAGTTGTCGGCATTGACGCCCGGAACACCCTGCTCCGTGAAGGTCGGTACGTCCGGCAGCGCCGGCGCGCGGCTTTCGCTGGCGATCCCGATCGGCTTCAGAACGCCGGCCTGCACATGCGGCAGCAGCACC
This sequence comes from Afipia sp. P52-10, assembly GCF_000516555.1. NCBI lineage: Bacteria > Pseudomonadati > Pseudomonadota > Alphaproteobacteria > Hyphomicrobiales > Nitrobacteraceae > Afipia > Afipia sp. P52-10. The sequence continues at coordinate 268,993 of NZ_AZSJ01000004.1, forward strand.
GGGATATCGGCAAACATCATCTGCACCTGATTGCCCAGCAGATCGGTGACCGCGGGTGCTGCCCCCCGATAAGGAATGTGCACGATATTAATGCCCGCCTTGATCTTGTAGAGTTCGGCTGCCAGATGCGTCGTCCCGCCGGTGCCGGTGGAGGCGAAGTTGATCTTGCCCGGTGAAGCCTTAGCCAAGGCGACGAGTTCGGCCGAATTCTTCGCCGGAACATTCGATGCGACGACGGCGATCTCAGGCACACGCACCACGAGGACGATTGGCGCGAGATCCTTGGTCGCGTCGTAAGGTACGGTCTTCAGCAGGCTGGAACTGATCGCGAGCGGCCCGGCGCTGCCGATCCCGATCGTGTACCCATCGGGCTCCGCTTTCGCGACCGCATCGATGCCGGTCACCCCACCTACACCGCTTCGGTTGTCGAGAATGACAGGCTGCCCCAGCACCTCCTGCATCCGTTGGCTGATCGCGCGGGCAAAGATATCCGCGGGTCCCCCCGGCCGGGAACGGCACGATCATCTTGATGGGCCGTGTCGGATAATCCTGCGCGAACACCGCGTTCGTCCACAACGCCGCCGAGGCGGCGAGCAGAATAGAAAACACTCGTCGGAACATTTCTTGATCTCCCTATGACTCGCCCTGACCCGACCGTCGAAGCGATTTCCAACGACCCTATCGACGCGGTCGAACGATTTCAAATCATTCGACTATTTTCGATTTCGGAGACGCGAATGCGCCCGGACGGCGGAACGAAGACGGGAGTTGTTCAATGACCGGCAGCGGGTTGACCACGCGAAAGTCTGCTCGCGCCGCGCGGACATCGAACGGCCGGCTCGCGCAACAACTGTTTTGCCAGGCGAAACTGCCGGGGAAATTTGCGTACCGCAATGCGCCAAAGGGGACTTGTCGTTTACACCGGTTGGCATCAATGTCCCGCCACGAAAGCCCGGGATTTGCCAGTCGTCTGACCGCAACATTTTGTCGCTTCGGCCAAATCGGATCGAATTGTCAGCCCTTTGAATTGTCAGCGCTGGGCGGGCAAGTCATAATCAACGTCTTCTGAAGGGAGATCAAAAACATGCGTGAAGCCGTTATCGTTTCTTATGCCCGCACAGGACTGGCGAAGTCCGGCCGCGGCGGGTTCAATATGACCGCGCCGATGACGATGGCTGCGCACGCGATCAAGCACGCGGTCGAGCGCGCCGGCGTGGAAAAAGATTATGTCGAGGACTGCTACCTCGGCAACTGCGCGCACGGCGCCCGCAACATCGGTCGCGAGGCAGCGTTGCTCGCCGGCATGCCGAAGACCACGGCCGGCGTGTCGGTCAACCGCTTCTGCTCGTCGGGCCTGCAGACCATCGCCATGGCTGCCAACCACATTCGCTCCGACGGGGCCGACTGCATCGTCGCTGGCGGCGTGGAAAGCATCTCGATTCCGGGCGGCGGCATGCCGAAGGACGCGCAGGACGCCGAGCTCCTGAAGTATGCGCCCGACATCTACATGGCGATGATCGACACCGCCGACATCGTCGCCGAGCGCTACAAGATCAGCCGCGAGTATCAGGATGAGTACTCGCTCGAGTCGCAGCGCCGGATGGCGGCCGCCCAGCAGGCCAACAAGTTCAAGGACGAAATCGTCCCGATGAAGACCAAGATGAAGGTGGTCAACAAGGAGACGAAGGAAGAGAGCATCGTCGACTACGAGGTCAACCGCGACGAGTGCAACCGTCCGGACACGACCCTGGAAGGCCTGGCCAAGCTCGATCCGGTCAAGGGCCCGGGCAAGTACATCACCGCCGGCAATGCCAGCCAGCTCTCGGACGGAGCGGCCGCCGTGGTCCTGATGGAAGCCAAGGAAGCCGAGCGTCGTGGCCTGAAGCCGATGGGCCGTTTCGTGGCCTGGGCGGTCGCGGGTTGCGAGCCGGACGAAATGGGCATTGGTCCGGTGTTCGCCGTGCCGAAGCTTCTGAAACGTCACGGCCTCAAGGTCGATGACATTGACATCTGGGAGCTGAACGAGGCGTTCGCCAGCCAGTGCCTCTACTCGCGCGACAAGCTTGGCATCGACCCGGCCAAGTACAACGTGAACGGCGGCTCGATCGCAATCGGCCATCCGTTCGGCATGACCGGGGCTCGTCTCACCGGCCACATCCTGCAGGAAGGTGCGCGTCGCAAAGCCAAGTGGGGCGTCGTGACCATGTGCATCGGCGGTGGTCAGGGCGGCGCAGGCCTGTTCGAAATCTACAGCTAAGCGGGTTGAATGCGGGTCTTCCCGCGTTCGCAAGCACGAAATCTGGAAAACGCGGGCTATCACGGCCCGCGTTTTCTTTTGCCTGCCCCTTTTTGTTCCTGAACGCGGATAGAGCGCGGACGCGCCCTCAGCTCACGCGCAGCAGGCTATGGCTTGCAAACAGATCGGCCACCCAATCGACGAATACACGCAGCTTGTTACTCAGATGCCGGTTCGGTGGATAGACGACGTAGATGCTGATCGGTTCGGATTTCCATCCTTTCAGGATCTGCACCAGCCGCCCTGACTGCAACTCCTGATGCAACATGAAGAACGGAGCCTGGACAATGCCCAGGCCTTCGACGCCGGCCGTTACATAAGCGAGACTGTCATTCACCGCGATCTGATAATTCGCATCGATCTCGACGCGCTGATTGTCCAGCACGAAATCCGGCGGTAGCGGCTTGCCGGAACGCGGGTGAAAGAAGTTGACGACGTGATGGCCGTTCTTCAGGTCTGACGGATGCTGAGGCTCGCCATGTTTCTGCAGATACGACGGCGAAGCGCAGGTAATGAAATTCATCTCAGCAATACGACGCGCGATCAGCGATTGATCGGACAGGTTGCCGCCGCGAATGACGCAATCGACATTCTCGCCGACCAGATCCACCGGCCGATCGGTGACGCCGAGATCGATCTGAATCTCCGGATAGCGCTCGTAGAAACTGGCCAGGGCTGGAATAATGACGAGGATCGCAAGCGAGGTGCCGACGTCTACGCGCAGCCGCCCTTTCGGGTTGAGCCGCGACATCGCCATGCTGCCGTCGAGTTCTTCAAGTTCGGTGATCAGCCGCAGCGCTCTTTCGTAGTAAGCTGCCCCATCGGGAGTCACGGTCACCCGCCGCGTGGTGCGATTCAGCAGCTTGGCGCTCACATGCGTCTCCAGCGACTGAATGAGTTTGGTGACGGTGGGCTTCGGCATCCGCAGTGACTCGGCTGCCGATGTAAAGGTGCCGGCCTCCACCACCCGAATGAACGCGCGCATGGCCGCAAGCTGGTCCATGGAAAAACCTCAAGTCTCGCGCCGACATTTGGCGGCGCAACTGAAATAGGATTTCATTGTTGTGCGCCGCAAGGTAACATTCATTCTTCGTCGATTAGAAATGCTCTATTGTTTATATCCAGAAACAATGATGTTCTCTAACCGATATTTATTGGATCTGCAGCGCCAATTAATTCTCTCCGCCTAAGCACGATTCTGCATCGCAATATGGCGATGTTCAGTCAGGCAAGGCTGGATCATGGCGATCACCACAACCGAGGCAGCCATTCAGGTTGCGGAAGCCGGGCAACTGGAAGCCCGCGTCTACCGCCGCCCTAAGGCGCCGCGTTCGGCGCCACTGGTGCTCCACTTGCACGGCGGCGCCTTTTGCGACGGCTCGATGGACGAGTATCCGGCGATCCCCAAGCTGATGGCGGACGCGGGTGCCGTTGTCGTCTCGACCGAATATCCGCTCGCGCCCCGGCAGCAGTTTCCCGAGGCGCTGGAGACGATTTTCGCCGCACTCAAGACCCTGCACGAAACCCGCGACCGCTGGAGCGGAAAGACGTCGCGGGTTTTCGTGGCCGGCGAAGAAGCTGGCGGCAATCTCGCGGCAAGCCTCGCCATGATGGCTCGCGACCAGCGCACCCCGCGGCTCGCAGGACAAATCCTGCTGTCGCCGATGCTCGATCCTTGCCTTGCCACCGGCTCGGTCCGCCAAGCCGATGCGGGCGCCGCCGGCTGCAAATGGGCCGACGGCTGGCAGCACTATCTCGGCTCCGCCGACAAGGCCTCACACCCCTATGCGGCCCCACTCGAAGCCACGCGCCTGGCCGGAATCGCGCCGGCGCTGATCGTCACGGCGCAGGATGATCCGATGCGCGACGAGAGCCTGAAATACGCCGAGCGTTTGCAGCAATCGGGTGTCTTTGTCCGCAGCCATGTGCTTCCCGCTCCGACAGCCTGGCCGGGAGCGCTCTGCTGTTGCGATTGCAGCTCGCAGGGCTGGGCTTCCGTGCTGCGCGAGCAGTTCGTTCACTTTTTCTCCGATTGCGCAGCCCAGTTGCGGCGGTCGGTATCCCCTCAACTCATTCCAACGTGACGCCCCGAGGAGCCACCATGTCTTATCTGTCTCGTTATCGGAATTGGGCGCTCGGAACGGTGCTGGCAGGCATCGGCATCAGCGCAGCCATTCTGTTCGCCCTGCCGAAGAGCCCAGCGAACGCAAACAATCCGCCCGCGGCAACTCCGGCCGTTGCGGTCTCGGTTGCAACCGTCGAGAAGCGGAATGCCGTGACCTGGGATGAGTTCTCCGGCCGTCTCGAAGCGATCGAGCGGGTCGAGCTCCGGCCACGGGTGGCGGGCGCCATTCAAGCAATCCACTTCCGCGAAGGCGCTCTGGTCAAGCAGGGAGACCTGCTTGTCACGATCGACCCGGCTCCTTTCGCCGCCGAGGTCGAGCGCGCGCAAGCCCAGGTGCTGGCGATGCAAGCTCGCATTGCCCTGACCAAGAACGATCTCGATCGCGGTCAACAGCTCTGGGATTCGCGAACGATTTCACAGCGCGATTACGATCAGCGCGTGAACGCGCAACGCGAAGCGGAAGCCAATCTGCGCGCGGCCCAGGCCGCCCTGCAATCAGCGCAACTGAACCTCGATTACACCAAGGTCCGCGCGCCGGTTGACGGGCGCGTCGGCAAGCTTGAGATCACCGTCGGCAATCTCGTTGCGGCAGGCCCTACCGCGCCGCTGCTGACCACACTCGTCTCGGTCAACCCGATCTACGCAAGCTTCAATGCGGATGAACGGGTCGTGATGCGTGCGCTCCAGTCCAATGGGGTGGATGCCACGGCTCTGCGCGGGATCGAACGCATCCCTGTGCAGATGGGCACGACCATGACCGACGGCACGCCATACCGAGGCGGCTTGCAACTGATCGACAACCAAGTCGACGTACGCAGCGGCACGGTGCGCGTTCGCGCCAAGTTCGACAATGCCGACGGTACGTTGATGCCGGGCCAGTTCGCACGCATTCGCATGGGGCACGCCGAACCGCAACAGGCATTGATGGTGAGCGAGCGAGCTGTCGGCACAGATCAGGACAAGAAGTTCGTCATCGTCGTCGACGCGGACAACAAGGCAAGCTACCGGGAGATCACCCTCGGAGAGACGGCCGAAGGCCTGCGCGTCGTGACCAGCGGCCTCAAGGAAGGTGAACGCATCGTAGTCAAAGGCTTGCAGCGGGTTCGCCCTGGCGCCGTGGTGGCTCCCGAACAGGTCAGCATGGACGGCTCCTCCGTCGCTGCGGTCCAAGCCGGACAGTAGGCGTCAGGCGGCAGCCTGACGTAACAGCACATTCACATCTCTGGCGCGGCCGGATCAGGCTTCGTGAAGCCCATCGCCACGCCAGCCGATCATTCGGGCAGCTTCCGTACCGAGGGCCAATGGATGGCCTCGAGGAAGATGCGCCGCGGGGCTTTCGTGTCATGAACATCTCCAAATTCTTTGTCGATCGTCCGATTTTTGCGGGCGTTCTCTCAGTCCTGATCTTTCTGGCCGGCTTGCTGGCGATGCGGGTCATGCCGATCTCCGAATATCCGGAGGTTTCGCCACCATCGGTCGTGGTGCGTGCGCAGTATCCCGGTGCCAACCCGAAGGTCATCGCCGAAACCGTCTCGACTCCCATCGAAGAGCAGATCAACGGCGTCGAAGGCATGCTCTACATGAGCAGCCAGGCCACGACCGATGGCCAGATGACGCTGACCGTCACCTTCAAGCTCGGCGTCGATCCGGACAAGGCGCAGCAGCTCGTTCAAAACCGCGTCTCGCAGGCCGAACCGCGGCTGCCGGAGGAGGTTCGCCGCCTCGGCATCACCACGGTCAAGAGCTCGCCCAACCTGACCATGGTCGTTCACCTGTTGTCGCCGAACGATCGTTATGATGTCACCTATCTGCGCAACTACGGCCTGCTGAACGTCAAGGACCGCCTCGCCCGGCTGAACGGCATCGGCCAGGTGCAATTGTTCGGCGGCGGCGATTACTCGATGCGCATCTGGCTCGATCCGCAGAAGGTTGCCGAGCGCGGCCTGTCCGCCAGCGACGTCGTCCGGGAAATCCGCGCTCAGAACGTGCAGGCCGCCGCCGGCGTGGTCGGCGCATCGCCCGGCCTTCCCGACACTGACTTGCAACTGTCGATCAACGCCCAAGGCCGGCTGCAGACCGAGGAAGAGTTCGGCGACATCATCGTCAAGGGCGGCACCCAGGGTGAAGTCACCCGCCTGCGCGATGTCGCCCGTATCGAACTTGGCGCTTCGGAATACGCGTTGCGCTCGCTGCTCGACAACAAGTCGGCGGTCGCGCTCGGCATCTTCCAGGCCCCGGGTTCGAACGCGATCCAGATCTCCGACGACGTTCGCCGGACGATGGCAGAAATCCAGAAGAACATGCCGGAAGGCGTGGACTACCGGATCGTCTATGACCCGACGCAGTTCATCCGCGCCTCGATCGAGGCGGTGGTCCACACGCTGCTCGAAGCCGTCGTGCTGGTGGTGCTGGTGGTGATCCTGTTCCTGCAGACATGGCGGGCGTCGATCATTCCGCTGCTGGCGGTTCCGGTGTCGATCGTCGGCACGTTCGCGGTCATGTACCTGTTGGGATTCTCCATCAATGCCCTCAGCCTGTTCGGTCTCGTGCTCGCGATCGGCATCGTCGTGGACGACGCTATCGTCGTGGTCGAGAACGTCGAGCGCAATATCGAAGAAGGTCTGTCGCCGCGCGAAGCCACCTATCGCGCCATGCAGGAAGTTTCCGGACCGATCATCGCCATCGCCCTGGTGTTGGTGGCTGTGTTCGTGCCGCTCGCTTTCATCACCGGCCTTACCGGCCAGTTCTACAAGCAGTTCGCACTCACCATCGCAATCTCGACAGTGATCTCGGCGATCAACTCCCTCACCCTGTCCCCGGCGATGGCGGCGCAGCTTCTGCGGTCGCACGATGCACCGAAGGACGCCCTGACGCGCGCAATGGACAAGGGCTTCGGCTGGTTCTTCAGGGCCTTCAACAAGGGTTTCAGGAGCGCAGGCATTTCCTACGGCAACAGCGTCCGCGGCGCGATCTCACGCAAGGCGATCATGCTCGGGATCTACGCCGTCGTCCTGGTTGCGACCTTCGGTCTGTTCAAGGCTGTGCCGGGCGGCTTCGTGCCCGGTCAGGACAAGCAGTATCTGGTCGGCTTCGCGCAACTGCCGGACGGCGCGACGCTGGATCGGACCGAGGAGGTGATCCGCCGTATGAGCGACATCGCCCTGAAGGAGCCCGGCGTCGAAAGCGCCGTCGCTTTCCCCGGCCTGTCGATCAACGGCTTCACCAACAGCGCCAACGCCGGCATCGTGTTCGTGACGCTCAAGCCGTTTGCGGAGCGTCGCTCGCCCGAACTGTCGGGCAACGCGTTGGCACGGACGCTCAACGTCAAGTTCGCGTCGATCCAGGAAGCATTCATCGCCATGTTCCCGCCGCCGCCGGTGGAAGGGCTAGGCACGATCGGCGGCTTCAAGCTGCAGATCGAGGATCAGGCCGGCCTCGGCTATGACGCGCTGAACGATGCAACCAAGGCCTTCCTCGCCAAGGCCGCGCAAGCACCGGAGCTCGCAGGCCTGTTCTCGAGCTTCCAGGTCAATGTCCCGCAGCTCTATGCAGACATCGATCGAACCAAGGCGCGGCAGCTCGGCATCCCGGTGACGGACGTGTTCGACACCATGCAGATCTATCTCGGATCGCTGTACGTCAACGACTTCAACCGGTTCGGACGCACCTATTCCGTTCGCGTCCAGGCCGACGCTCCGTTCCGCGCTCGGGCCGATGACGTCGGCCAGCTCAAGGTTCGTTCGGCATCCGGCGAGATGATCCAGCTCTCGGCTCTGTTGCGCGTGAAGGCAAGCGCGGGGCCAGAGCGTGCGATGCGCTACAACGGCTTCCTCACGGCGGACGTCAACGGCGGCGCAAGTCCGGGTTACTCGTCGGGCGAAGCCCAGGCAGCGATCCAGCGCGTCGCCGACGAAAGCCTGCCGAAGGGCTTCAGCTTCGAGTGGACGGATCTGACCTATCAGGAAGTTCTCGCCGGCAACTCGGCCATCATCGTGTTTCCGCTTGCGATCTTGCTGGTGTTTCTGGTGCTGGCCGCTCAGTACGAAAGCCTCACGCTGCCGCTTGCGATCCTTCTGATCGTGCCGATGGGCCTGTTTGCGGCCATCTTCGGCGTCTGGATCTCCAATGGAGACAACAACGTGTTCACACAAATCGGTTTGATGGTGCTGGTCGGCCTGTCGGCCAAGAATGCAATCCTAATCGTCGAGTTCGCCCGCGAACTCGAATTCGCCGGGCGCAAGCCGATCGAGGCTGCGATCGAGGCGAGCCGCTTACGGCTGCGCCCGATTCTGATGACGTCGATGGCGTTCATCATGGGCGTGGTGCCGCTGGTCACCTCGACCGGCGCCGGCGCCGAAATGCGACAGGCGATGGGTGTCGCGGTGTTCGCGGGCATGATCGGCGTCACGGCATTCGGCATCTTCCTGACGCCGGTGTTCTACGTGCTGCTCCGCAAGCTGACCGGCAACCGCCCGCTCAAGCTGCACGGCAGCGTGCCGCACATGCCCCCTGAAGGGGTGAGCCAGCAGGCGGCAGAGTAAACCCGGACCAGCCCAAGGAACATTCAGACGAACATCGGGCCCTCGCAATGCGAGGGCCCTTTGCTTTGTGCCGCCTCGTAAAACGAACCCATCAAACTGGCGAGAAACGTGGTGATCAACCAACAAAGTTGAGTCATGATCGCTCAACGCCTCCGCAAAAACACAACGAGCGGCGAACAACGAACAAAACGACAATCAGGGAGAGCAGCGATGGATGATCTCGTCGCAGGCAAGCTCACGCCGATTGGCACGTTAGCACGATGCATCATCGGATTCGCAGCGGCGCTGATCTCTGCAGCGATCGTGGCGACAACAGCATCCGCGCAATCAGCCGACACCTATCCAGAACGCGGCATTCAGATCATTGTGCCCTTCCCGCCTGGCGGTTCCGTCGACGTTCTCGGCCGAACAATCGCGCAGAAACTAAACGAAGCGTGGGGCAAGCCGGTGGTGGTGGAGAACCGCGCAGGCGCAAGCACCATCATCGGCACCACAGCCTTGGCCAAGGCGCCGCCGGATGGCTATACGTTGATGATCGCCGTTTCCAGCCACACAACCAACCCAAGCCTCAGTGCCAAACTACCGTTCGATCCGCGGAAGGACTTCGCCTCCGTGTCGCTGCTGGCTCGCGCGCCGGTCGTTCTCTATGCCCATCCTTCGTTTCCGCCCAACAACCTGAAGGAACTGGTGGCCTACGCCAAGACCCAGGATAAGGGACTGAACTTCGCCTCCGCCGGCGTCGGCACTATGACCCATCTCACCGCAGAGCAGTTCAAAGCCACGGCAAAGGTGGAAATGACACACATCATCTATCGTGGCGGCACGCCCGCAATGAACGATCTGATCGCCGGGCATCTGCCGATGCAGTTCGGCACCGTCGGTCAAGCGCTGCCACAGTACAAAGCCGGCGCCTTGAAGGCGCTCGCCGTCTCGTCCGAGACACGATACCCCTCGATTCCGGAAGTCCCGACATTCAAGGAACAGGGCTTCGATGTGGTGACGACCGAATGGTTCGGCCTGCTCGCTCCGGCAGGCACACCGAACCCCATCATCGACAAACTGAATGCCGAAATGAAGCGCATCCTGAAATCTCCCGATCTCGGTGAGCGCTTGACGGCGATCGAGCTTGCGACGTCGACGCCGGCCGAGCTGGATGCCTTCATCCTGGCGGAGACAAACCGTTGGTCCCCACTGATCAAGAGCCTAAAATTGACGATCGAATAGGTCACGCTGGCACTTTCGTGTTTGATTTGCCGCGCAGACGCTGAAATTATCCTCCCCGACAGAAACATATCGGGAGGGGGCATGGCCTTTTCACTCTACGACGCCAGCGTGGCGAATTACCTTCAGACCTTGGGCGCGGTCAGCGTGGTGCTCGACCGCGGCCTCACCTATTTCCGCGAGAACAATGTCGATCCGGAGCAGATCGTCGAAACCCGCCTCGCGCCTGACATGCTGCCGTTTCGATTTCAGATCATCTCGGTGGCCCATCATTCGCGCGGTGCTATCGAAGCCGCGAAGAACGGTGTCTTCACGCCGCCGACGATGAACCAACTCGACTACGCGGGTTTGCAGGCGCTCGTCACCGACACGGAGAAAGAGCTGTCCAACCTCTCGCGCGATGCGGTCAATGCGCTTGAAGGGCGTGACATGGTGTTCAAGATGGGAGACCGCACGCTGCCATTCACGGCGGAGAACTTCCTGATGTCGTTCTCGCTGCCGAACTTTTACTTCCACGCCGCAACGACTTACGACATCCTGCGCTTGAAAGGCGTGCCGCTCGGCAAGCGGTATTATATGGGCAGGCTCAGAATGAAGAGCTAGCGCCGCTCAGAGCCCGCGCCTCGGCAGCAATCTCGCCGGGCGCGGGTGCAAATCACACGGCTTAGTAGACATCGGCGAATTCAGTCGCCTTCATCGAGGGCCGGCCAGCCATAGCCGCGTGCCAGGCCGCCAGCTTGGCCCGTCCTTGCCGCCAGTTATCCGCCGCAAAACGGAAGTCGAGATGTGACAAGCCCGAGGCGATTGCGATATCGCCGATATCGACCGTATCGGCAGGCGGTGGCGGTGCTTCGCGCTCAAGACAATCCAAGGTCGTCTTGATCTTGAGCTGGTGTGTCGACAAATGTGGCTCGGATCGCAGCCCTTCGGCGCGAGCGCGTTCGCCAAGCAGCAACACGATCACTTCCATCAGGCCATCACCCAGCGCCTGACGTCGCAGCGCCTCCCAGCGCCGAGCCGGGTCGGACGGAAACAGCGTCTTCTTCCCATAAACCTGGTCGAGGAATTCGCAGATCACCCGCGAGTCGTAGATCGCAGAACCGTCGTCGCGGATCAACGTCGGGATCTTGTTCAGCGGATTGATCGCCATCACCTCCGCATTCGGATTGTTGGCAGACACCACGACCCGCTGGGTCTCGATACGATCAGCGACGCCAATCTCATGGACGGCGACCATCACCTTGCGGACGAACGGCGACCGTGACGACCAAAACAGCTTCATTATGCCTCCCCTCGTTCGCGGCCTGGAAAAACACCGGGCCGCGAACACCTCGCTTCGTGTAGGTCATGCTTTAGCACGATCGGTACCGCCGGATCGATCATGGAAAACAGGCTGCCTGTTCGCATCCGCCTCCCATGTTCCGCACAGCGCAACAAACCGCGGCAAACGATCCGGCTTCCGGTTCAAAGCCTCTCTCATCGGCCTTTCTTCTTCTGGGTAGTGCCCTCCCCCGGCTCGATACGGGTGACCGTGATCTGACCATTGACACGGTCGGCCTCGAACTTGATCCGCTGCCCGACCTTCAATCCCTTCAACATCTCCGGATCCTTGACGCGGAACACCATCTTCATGGCGTCCATATCGAGATTCTTGATCGGGCCGTGGTTCAAGGTGATCTTCGCCGCGGCCTGATCGATCTTTTCAACGGAGCCGTCGACCAGCACGGTTTGCGCAGATGCGCCGGCGGACGCGAACACGCTTGCAGCAAGAGACGACAACACAACGAGAACGATACGACGTTTCATGTCTTATCCTTTTCTATGTCCTATGATGTTTGATGAAGACCACACGTCACTTGACGATGACGACGCCGACCATCCCCGCCTCACGATGACCCGGGATCAGGCAGCCGTATTCGAACTCGCCAGCCTTGGTGAATTTCCACACCAGCTCATCCGACTTCTTCGATTGGACGCGCTTGGCATTCGGATCGTCGTGCTCCATATCCGGATTCTTTTTCATCGCCTCAGCATGTTTGAGATTTTCGGCTGCCGTTGCGAGCACGAATTCGTGCTCGATGTCGCCGTTGTTGCGCAGCACGAACTTGACCTGCTCACCCTTCTTCAGCTCGAGCCGGTCTGGCACGAACAGCATTTTCCCATCCGCTTCGCGCATCACCACCTGGACGATGCGCGCCGTCCGCTTCGGATCACCAGGCTCGCCTGCGGAAAAGGTGGCATGGCCGTGGCGGTGACCAGCAGACCCAGATCCGGTAGGCCCAGGTCCGGCGATCACAGCAACCGTGCTCAACAGATAAGCGCCAATCGCGATGGATAGGCTCATTTTCATCGGTCATTCCTCTTAGTGGTGATGCTGGTGATTGCCCTTTGGCTTCATCACGTTGATTTCGATGCTCTTGTCTTTGCCTTGCTCGCTCTTGCGCACAGGCGCAGCAGCGGGGCTGTCGATTTCATAGGCGACCGTCCCCGGCGGATGCTTGAACCATCCAGGATCGGCATAGTCGTTGCGTGCCAATCCTTCGCGCACCTTCATCACCGTGAACATGCCGCCCATCTCCAGCGGACCGAACTGACCGAACCCGGTCATCATCGGCAACGTGTTGTCCGGCAGCGGCATCTCCATATCGCCCATATCCGCCATGCCGGCGCTGCCCATCGCCATGTAGTCCGGAGCAAGCTTCTTGACCGAACGCACGAGGTCCCGTTTCTGCACGCCGATGAAATTGCGGATGTCATGTCCCATCGCGTTCATCGCATGGTGCGACTTGTGACAATGCAACGCCCAGTCGCCTGCATCGGTCGCGACAAACTCGTATGCCCGCATCGCGCCGACGGGGATATCAATCGTTACCTCGGGCCAACGCGCCTCCGGCCGGACCCAGCCGCCATCGGTGCATGTGACTTCGAAATGATAACCATGCATATGGATCGGGTGGTTCGTCATCGTCAGATTGCCGACACGCACCCGCACACGGTCGTTCTTTGCCGCAACGAGATGGTCTATTCCGGGAAAGACGCGCGTATTGAATGTCCACATGTTGAAATCGGTCATCTCGGCAACCTTCGGGACGTAGGTGCCGGGGTCGATATCGTAGGCACTGAGCAGGAAGACGAAATCCCGATCGACGCGCATGAAGGCCGGATCCTTCGGATGAACGACGAAGAAGCCCATCATACCCATCGCCATCTGCACCATTTCGTCGGCGTGCGGGTGATACATGAACGTACCACTCTTGCGCAGCTCGAACTCATACACGAACGTCTTGCCGGGCTTGATGTGCGGCTGGGTCAATCCGCCGACGCCGTCCATTCCGTTCGGCAACAGCATGCCGTGCCAGTGAATGGTCGTGTGCTCGGGCAATCTGTTGGTGACGAAGATGCGCACCTTGTCGCCCTCCACGGCCTCGATCGTCGGACCGGGAGACTGACCATTGTAGCCCCACAAATGCGCCTTCATGCCAGGCGCCATCTCCCGCACCACGGGTTCGGCGACGAGATGGAATTCCTTCCAGTCGCCGTTCATTCGCCAGGGCAACGTCCAGCCGTTCAGCGTCACCACCGGCTGATAGTCAGGTCCCGTGGTCGGCACCAAGGGCGGCTGCATCGTGTTGGTTGTCGTCGTCGGCGCCTCCGGAATGCTGGCCGCCTGTACACGTCCGCTGACGGCGGATGCACCAGCGAGCAGCGCCGCAGACCCCAATAACCCGCGTCGAGACATCATCTGCCTTCTCCTTCAATGTCCTGCACCCGCCGCAGCAGCGGCCGTCATCTGCACACCCCCGCTCTCGCCTGGGGCAATTCCGCCAACCGTGATCGCAGCATCAAGGTTGGTCGCCGCGAGCCAGAATTCGCGCCGGGCGTTGATTGCTTCCGTCGTCGCAACGATCCGCTGCCGAGCCTCATTCAACAGCGTGAAGACGTCGATCAGCATGCCGTTGTAGCGAAGCTGGCTTTCGTCGGTGATGATCTTGCGCAGCGGCAGCACCTCCCGCGTATAGTGATTGGCGATATCGTAGCTGGATCGATAGACGCGATATGCATCGCGCGCCTCGGAACGGGCATTGACGGCCCGTTCGAGCAGGCGGTTGACCCCGGCCATGTAGATCGCCTCGGCCTCTCGTACTTTGACTTCGCCGAAATCGAAGATCGGAATCTCCAGATCGAGCTCGAAGCCGCGCTCCCTGTTCCGCTCGCCTGTTGCCCTGTCCTTCAACACCTTCTCGGTGTAGCCGGCATCGAGAAAGCTGACGACGCGGGTGGCTTGCGTCAGGCCGTACGATTTGCGCAATGCATCGAGCTCCATACGGCCGATCTGCAGATCGACACGCCGCCGGATCGCCTCCACCTCGACATGCGCAAGCGACCGCGCCTTTCGCGGCAATGCCGGCAACGCGTTCGGCAGCTTGAGCGCCAAGTCCTCACCCCAAAGTCCCAGCCGCCGGATCAGGGCCTCCCGATCCGACAATGCCCGCTGCCGCGCACTGGCCAGCTGCCCGCTCAATTCTGCATAGAATGCAAGCTCGCGAGCCTGATCGAGCTTGTTCATCGCGCCGGTTTCGCCAAGACGGGCGGCGAACTTTGTCGTCGTCGCTGCAGCCTCCTGCGCCTGTTGCAGAAACCTGACCAGCTCGCGACTCGCTACGGCGCGGTAGTAGGTGCGGCGCGTTTCGACCGCCGTCCCCAACGTCGCAAGGACCGTCTGCAACTGCGCCTCGCGGAACCGCGCCGCCGCGAGCTCCGACCGGAACGGCAGGGTCGCAAGACCGATGACCTCGGCGACGATGCGACGTTCGATCTCGATCTCGAATGCGCCGGACATCCGCGAAAGCGAAAGGCCCGGATTCGGCGGCAGGCTGTCGCCGATCCGGCGCGCTTCGGCAAGGGCAAGCTCGTTGAAGCGTGCCTGCAAGCCGCGGTTGTTGAGGAGCGCGATCTGAACGGCGCTCTCCGCCGAAAGCTCCCGCTTCAGGAGTTTGTCGACTGTTTCGCGCGCGGAGTATGCCTCGTCCTGCGTCCTGACCGGAGCAATGCTCTTGCCGGTCTCCTGCTGCACGGCTGACGCCACAAAGGCCATCCCGCCGTCGGGTGAAAATTGTGCGCATCCGGCGACCGAGATCGAGGATAGCGCGGCCAGTGCGAGAACCGGTCTCCGGCGTCGCATCACATGGGAGATCACATCCAGCATCGCGCGCCCTACCGGTTGTTTTCCGGCGCGACGCGCTGGTTCTGTTCGATCCATGAGCCGGGATCGACCGGGCGCTGCGAACGATAACCGCTCAAGCCCGAGCGATAGCTGGTCAACGCGACCGGCGAGGCAGAATCAATTGGGTCGGCTCCGATAAACGGAGGCGGCAGCGGCGCGCAGCCGGCGATAGGCAGCATCACCGACAGCAGAGCAATCGCCGGACCGAGCAGGCGCAAGGCGGCAGCGCGCTCCGCCAAAGATGGCGTAGACATGAAAGTTTCCTCGACTGATGACAGGACACGCGTTCGCACCCCCGAAGGGCGCACGGGCGAACAGATCAGCAGTCAGGAAATCGGAGGACGATAAAGCTGCACGGGGGCACGGCCGTCAGCTTCGGCCATGCTCAGGGCAAGGCGGATACTCTGCGGCACGTCGGGTCCTTGCACGCCCGACAGGCTTGCGGGTAGCGCACTGATACAGGCGAGACCGCAGCACTGAAGGTCGCCTAGATGGCCCTTGGCTGGGGCATGGTCATGCCCATGAGAATGGCCCTGCTGGTGAGATACCTGAGCCTGATCGTGATGATGGTGATGGCCGTCTGCCTTGGCGTTCGCCCGCGCATAGACGCTCATTTGCTCTGAATGCGCCAGCATCGCCTGCGCTCCGGCATGATGCGCCAGCGAGGTCGGCGAGATCGCCAGAGCGTTGGCTGCCGCAGGCGCGAGTGTCGCCAACACATAGACAAGCGACAGCAGCCACGCCGCCCGCCATCTCAGAGTGTTGCTCAACCGCCTCAACATCACGCCCCAACTGCCGCCCATTAGCAGCAAATTATTCTTTCCTGATGCCCACGCAAGAGAGAAAGCTCGTACGCCAGAAGAAACGTCGTAAAATACGCAGAAAATATGACAGCGATGGCCAAATCGTGCTCGCGGCCGGCAGGGCTTTGGTCATAACGCGTTCATCCACTCGCGGGTGACCTGCACATGACATTTGGGTGGGCAGTTGCCGCAATGATCACGAAAAGTTGGTGCGCACGATCCGCCTAATGGGTGCATGCTGCTTTTCGATTACTGGCGCATCGACGATAGGGGAGCGATCATGACGTTCCCGTCCTTCGACCATGGAGGGCCTGGATGCAGACCGTACAAGATATCGAGACCCTGACACGCAAAGCAGCCGATCATGAGCTGCTGGCAGAACTCGCCGTCGAGGAAGAGACGCGGAAGAAGAATGCCGCTCTCGCCAATCTCTATCGCGAGCTGGCGGCCACAGCCAAAGCCATCGCGAAAGATACGTCTGCGCGCGGGCATTAGTCTGCCCTGCCTATTTTCTGTCCTGCTGATTTAATGCGTTTCTCGAGGAACTTCGCTCGGACGGGTCAATTGTTGTGACGCGGTGATTCACCGCTTGTACAGGAGACCATGGCATGTGCGACTACAGTCTTGAGAACGTCGCCTCCAGAGATGCAAAAGCTGGCGACAAGCTGATCTCGTCGAGATTCCCAAACTCCATGACAAAGGGCTTTGCCGCTCTTGATAATCCGGGAGTGGCGGTGTGCCTCCGCCCCGGAACGGAAATCGCCTTCGATGATGAGGTCAAGTTCGAGTCGAATTATCCCATCCTTCCGGCGAGCCGCACGAAGAGCCGTGTCGCCCGCTTCAGACAGGTCGATCTCGACAATGTCTATGCCCATCATGACGCTCTGGAATTCGCCGATGGACAGTTGGTCCTCGTGACCCGTGTCGTCACCGGTCAGACTGCCACCGTCATCCAGATGCCGCATGCGGAGGACGCATCCACGTCCGCTGAGCATGAGCACCATGCTCCAGCGACGCCGACGCAAGAGCTGGCTCGCTGATCCCTGCTCGCTGATCTAGGCGATCGGCGAGCTTGCACACCAACACGCCGGGCGTATCCATCGCCCGGCGAGCTGGACTTTACACCGCGGCTGAACTGACCGCGCCATTCCCATCAAATCGAGAACGTGCAACCGAGTCGAGGACTTGCTGCGACGCAGCAATAGCGGTCCTGCGAACAAGACTAAGTAAAACTTGACGCCAGCGTCATCTTACGCATTATTGACGTTGGAGTGTTGTGATGAACGGAACGCCCTCACACGTCATTATCGTTGGCGCCGGCCACGCGGGCGGTTCTGCGGCCGCTTTTCTACGACAGTTTGGCTGGAAAGCCCCGATCACATTGATCGGGGAAGAAAGCGCACTTCCTTATCAGCGCCCGCCACTCTCCAAAGCCCTGCTGAAGGGAGAGGCCACCGAAGCTAGCCTGCTTCTTCGCCCAGCGAAGTTCTACGCCGATCAAAATATCACCGTGCGTCTCGGCACCCGCGCAGTCGGCATCGACCGGCAGCAGCGTACCGTGACCCTGGAGAACGGCGAGGCTCTGGCCTACTCCCACCTGATCGTTGCCACCGGCGCCGGCGCCCGGCGCATGTCACATATCCAAGACATCGAGGGCGTTCTCTATTTGCGAACCAGCGCCGACGCCGAGCGAATTCGCCAGACGCTGCAGCCGGGCGCGACCCTCGTGGTTGTCGGCGGCGGCTATGTCGGCCTTGAAGTCGCGGCAACCGCACGCCGGCTCGGCCTCAATGTCGTGGTCATCGAGCGCGAACCGCGTTTGCTGGCACGGGTCGCAAGCCAGCCATTTGCGAAGTTCATCGAAAGCTACTTCCGAACCCAAGGTGTGCAGATCGAACTCGGCTGCACCATCGAGTCCTTCGAAAGCCACGACGGCAAGATGACCGGCGTGCGCCTTTCCAATGGCCGTCAAATTACTTGCACGGCCGCGCTGATCGGGATTGGGGCAAACCCAAACGACGAGCTCATGCGCGCCGCCGGCATCTTGTGCGGCAACGGTGTGACCGTGGATCAGTCTGCGCGGACCAGCGACGAAAGCATTTTCGCGATCGGCGATTGCACCAATCGGCCGCTGCCGCTTTACGGCACCTGTGGCCGGCTGGAGAGCGTGCCCAACGCCTTGGAGCAGGCAAAGCAGGCGGCATCGGCGATCTGCCAGCGCCCCCTTCCCAAACCTGAAGTGCCGTGGTTCTGGTCGGATCAGTTTGACCTCAGAATCCAGATCGCCGGATTGCGCCTGGAGCAAACCGAGAGCGTCATTCGCGGCGATCCGGATCGCGCACGGTTTGCCGTGTTTCATCTCGCCGGCGACAACACCGTCCGTGCCGTCGAGGCGATCAATGCCTCGGTCGAATTCATGGCCGGCAAGCAACTCATCGCACAGGGCAAGCGCGTGGCTCGCGACAGGTTGAGCAACGCGACCCTGCCCATGCAAGAGATCGCCGCCTAGACGCGCGGCAAGAGCAACGACGAAGAAGAGTACGGAGAAAATGCCCAAACTGACGTTTATCGAACACGACGGAACCGAGCATCAGATTGACGGCGAGATCGGCAAGTCATTGATGCGCAACGCCGTGGACAACAACATTCCGGGCATTGATGCCGATTGCGGCGGCGAATGCGCGTGCGCCACTTGTCACGTCTTCGTCGAAGGCGAGTGGCTCGCGAAAACCGGAACGGCTGGCGAAGAGGAAAGTCGCCTGCTCGGCTTTGCCGCCACATTGCAGGACAACTCGCGTCTGTCGTGCCAGATCAACGTCAGTGAAGACCTGAACGGGCTCGTCGTAAGACTGCCGGAGGCCCAGCACTGATCCACAGTGCCACTCAACAAGCGCCTGGAAACGCCAAGGAGAACGCCAATGAATGTCGCGGCCAAGATCGATCACGAAACTCTCGCACGGACCATTCCGCTTGACGAGATGCATCCAGGGGACCCGAAGCTGTTCCAGGACGATGTCTGGATGCCCTACTTCGCGCGGCTCCGGCAGGAAGATCCGGTTCACTACTGCAAGGAGAGCCGGTTCGGGCCCTACTGGTCTGTCACCAAATACAAGGACATCATGACGGTGGAGACCAGCCACCAGATTTATTCGTCGGAATCGGCGCTTGGCGGCATCTCGATCGTCGATCGGCCGGTCGAGTTCCGCAGGCAGAGCTTCATCTCGATGGATCCGCCGCGCCATGACGAACACCGCAAGGTCGTCCAGCCGATCGTCGCGCCGGCCAATCTCGCAAAGATGGAGCAGATCATCCGCGAGCGCACCTGCAGCGTGCTCGACAGCTTGCCGCGCAACGAAACCTTCGATTGGGTTGATCGCGTCTCGATCGAGCTGACCACGCGCATGCTCGCGACCCTGTTCGACTTCCCCTTCGAAGATCGACGCAAGCTGACCTACTGGTCGGACGTATCGACCGCCGACATCAATGCCGGCGGCGAGATCGATTCCGAAGAAAAGCGGACGGCAGTGCTGCAGGAGTGCCTGGAATACTTTTCCCGCCTGTGGGCGGAGCGGGCGCAGAAGCCGCCGACCTCCGACCTGATCTCCATGCTGGCGCACGGCCCCGCAACCAAGAACCTGTCGCCGAAGGAGTTCCTCGGCACGCTGACGCTGCTGATCGTCGGCGGCAACGACACGACGCGTAATTCCATGAGCGCCAGCGTGTTGTTCATGAACCAGAACCCGCAGGAGTACCAGAAGCTCCGCGAGAACCATGCCCTCGTCGAATCCATGGTGCCCGAGGTGATCCGCTTCCACACGCCGCTGAACCATATGCGGCGTACGGCCGTGCAGGACACCGTCCTCGGCGGGAAACAGATCAAGAAGGGCGACAAGGTGGTGATGTGGTACATCTCGGGCAATCGCGACAGCGATGCGATCGAAAACCCCGATGCATTCATCATCGACCGCAAGCGGCCGCGGCAGCATCTGTCGTTCGGCTTCGGGCTGCACCGTTGCGTCGGTAACCGACTGGCCGAGCTTCAGCTGCGCATTCTATGGGAAGAGATCCTGAAGCGCTTCGACAAGATCGAACTGGTTGGCGAGCCAAAACGCATCTACTCGGCGTTCGTGCATGGCATCACCGAACTGCCGGTTCGCATCCCCGCTTGAGCGACGCTTCCCAATTTGGCTTCTTCATCGGCCAGTCTTCTTCGGAAGGCTGGCCGAACTGCTATTGACTCCCACGCCCTTCGACGATCGAAAGCCCATGCAGGATCATACCCGCGGCAAATCGGGCCGCACCATCCGGATCCTGCGGCTTGCGATAGAGCATCTGCAGTCCGACGTTCCGCGCGATCCCGGTAATCGATGCCGTTATGAGCTCAACGTCCGAACCGACCGGGAGCTCTTTGCCGAGCCGCTGCGAAATGGCCGAACGAATTTCTTCGAACACGGCCTTCTGTGCCGGTGTAACGCTTTGTGTTGCCGGTGGCCGCATGACATGACGCCCGTCAGTCCCTTCGATCGAGTACTCCTCGATCAAAAAATGAAAATACGCGCCAAAGATCCCGTTCAGGTAATCTGGAAAGTCCTTCGTCCGACGACGCTGTTCGGTCAGAATGACACGCAACTTGCTTGAGGCGTCAATCGCCAGCGCTTCCGCAATCTCTTCCTTGGATTTGAAATAGTTATAGAAGGTTCCGGACGCCAAATCCGTGCACCGGATGATATCGCGCACGGTTGCCGCCTCGTAACCCTTCTCGGCAAACACCTGCTTCGCAGCCGCAAGGATGGCCTCCCTGTTGCGGGCCTTAGTCTGCTCGCGCTTGCCTGCCGAAAGCTCAGTTACAGTGCTCAAAGCCGTGCCAATGCTCGTCTTCAGATATCCTTGCCAGGCATTCTAGCCCACGGAACACGTCCGCGTCGTGTATACCTTTGGACCGTCAAGTCGATCAAGCTCGCACCGGGCTGCTGCGTCCCGAATCGGCGACGTTAGAACCGCCTCTCATCGAAGGCAGCTTTTGGACGATCACTTCTTTCGGCTCCCACCCTGCAGCAAGGCATGTCCTTGCACGCCCGCAGAAGCGTTGACGCCTCCCCGCCCTACGGCAAACCTCAAAGCCGAGCGCTGCTGCGACCAACGATATCTGCGACTGGTCACCTGGAACGGCCTTCAAACAGGCGGCAGGATCGCGGGTCTGTTTACCGATTACCAACACCTTCAAACCGACGAATCGCGCATCCCGATTCGGACTCGTCTTGTTCGCGGAGCGTTCGCTTTGTTAATGACGGCAGCCCACGTATCCCAGATGTGTCCCGGAATGATTCAGGGCATCGGCGTGATGAGTTCTAAACCCGCGTGCGCGTTTTGCTGACGGCGTCATAAATTTCGATCCTCAGCTTCGGAAACTTGCTGAGCAATTTGGTGGCGGCGGCCCGCGCCATTTCCGGGTCCTCGAACCCGTTCTTGAAGTGGCCATCGACCAGAAGCGTGTAGCCTTCCGTCGGCGGCAAATCCGCACGCTGAGTTGTCTTGACGCGGCCACCAGCGGCGGTTGGTCGCTTGACCGTGAGAATCTCCGGCCGCGCCGCGGGCGCCACGACTTCGGATGCAGGTGCCTTCGCCGACTCAACCAGCGGCGCAACGACAACGGCTTCCGGAGCGGGCGCAGATCCGATGACAACAGCAGGCTTCTTCGCAGTCTTCTTTGCTTTGGGCGATGCCGTTTTCGACAACGTCGTTTTCGCTGAAGCTGCTTTCGGCAAGGTCTTGGTGGTCGCAGCGGTCTTGGTCCGCTTCGCTGCCTTTACCGCACGCACCTTGGGCGCCGCAGCCACCTTCTTGCCGACGGCTCGCTTGACCGCCTTCTTGACCTTTGTCTTCGCCAAAACCCGCTCCTTAACCAAGGCGGGCCTTCTAACATGTTCTGCGGTTCTGACAACGCTGCAAACCGGCTATTTCGGACACAGATCCCGGCATCTTCAACGGGGCTGGATTTCAATAGGCGAATTACAATGAGCTCAGGTTCCCCTGTGGAGACCTCACACGCTGACCGTGCAAAGAAACACCCGGCAACGACGCGCCAGACGTTCGCGCTTCCGATTGTCACATGCCATCAATGCGCTGCGCACGAGAGCTCAGATGCGAATCTCATTCAACAATGGCTGTCCGGCTCGAAGTCGTTTACAATTCTCCATCGCCACGATCAGGCTGCGGTCGAGCGTTTCCGGCGTAAGCCATGCCACATGCGGTGCAAGCACCACGTTGGGCAATGAGGTCAAACCATCGTGCGCCGGCAGAGGTTCGGACGCCATCACGTCAAGGCCCGCCCCTGCGAGTTGACCATCGCGCAAAGCCCGAGCGAGAGCGATTTCATCGACCAAGCCGCCGCGCGCGGTATTGATCAGAATGCTGCCGCGCTTGAACGAGGCGAAGCTATCGCCGTTGAGCATATGGCGCGTTTGCTCGGTCAATGGGACATGCAAAGACACGATGTCAGAGACCGTGAGCAACTCGTCCAAAGAACACCAGCGGGCCCGCGCATCCGGCCTTCGTGTCCGGGCTGTATAGACGACAGTGGCACCGAGCGCTTCGAACACCGGCAGCAGGCGCTGCGGAATCTCGCCAAAGCCAACCAAGCCAACCGTCCGGCCTGCGATCTCACCCACCCTATCCAAGGCATCCAGCGGCAGCGTCCAACCTTGTCCCTGCCGCGTCTGCGCATCAAGAAATACGATCCGACGCAGTACCGCGAACAGCAAAGCTAGCGTCATCTCCGCCACCGCCTGGCTGTTCGTCCCCGGCATGTTCGCGACCTTCACCCCGGCGGCGGCAGCGGCCTTGAGATCGATCGTGTTCACGCCAACACCGATTTTTTGAATCAGCTTCAACCGCGGCGCATTGGCGATCACCTCGGCCGTTACCGGCTCTAGCGCATGCAGCAGAACGTCCGTATCGTGCATCTCACGCGCGAAACGGGCCTTATCCACCTCCTCGACGATCGTCACTTGAAGCCAATCCGGCGCCACAGCGGCAAGACGGCGCGCGAACTCGGGGCTCGCGCGGTATTGCAACACAGCTTTCATGATACCCCTATTTCATGCGGCAGCGCGGTCCGCTCCGCGACCCGTCATATCGCCGATATTGGATTCGATATACAAGGCCCGCGATCGTCGCTGATCCGGGTCGCCGACAGCGAACGCCTATTCCGCCGGTCGCAGCGAATTCTGCTGAAAACGATGCAGGTATCCTGGAAGCCGCAGCACGGAACCGTCAATGCCGACGAGCGTCTTTGCTGAGCCTCGCAACAGCAGAGCCATCAGCAACAGCGAAGACGCCGTCGCCGTTGCACCACCCATCACGCCGAACAGCGGGATCAACACGAGCAGACCGGTTACACGTATGGCAACGATCGCACCGACGATCAGCAAGTAGCGCCCCTCATGTCCGGTCAGCATCAGGAGCGATCCGGATGGGCCGGCTGACGCGAGGGCCGCCACGCCGATCGACAACATGATCAAGGCTCCATGATAGGATGCATAGGTGCTGTTGAAGATGCCCAAAAGCCACGGACCACCCGCGACGATAACAGCCATGCTGCCGAAAACAACGGCAAGAATGACCCACGCCACCATGTCCAGCATCCGATTCAGCTGATCGAATTGCCGCCGGTAGAACAGTCCCGGAATATACCGGGTCGAGAACATGTGGATCGCATCGGTCGCGATCGAGAAGATATTCGCAACACGCGATACGACAAAGTAAGCGCCCGCCACGGTCGGACTCAAGAGATAGCCGACGACGAGGACATCGAGGTACTGGTTGGAGGCCTCGAGCCCATTCGACATCCAGAGCTTGAACGAGCGGCTACTCCATTCCCGCACCTGAAAAGCCGCCCTGTCGCGAATGATCGTTGGAAATCGTGCGACGATTGTCCGATACGTCACTCCCGCATGGATAAGCACGGCGATTCCTGCGCCGGCGGCCATGATCGTGAACAGCAGAGCGAGATCCGCGGCCTGCCCCGATACCATGCACAGCCCGAGATATGCCGTAGGCGGGCCAAGCAAGAGAAGATTGCCGATGCCATCGCCGGCCTCGACCCCCACTGCGCTTCTCACGAGATGCGACGAGGTCAGAACCATCGACAGCGCCACGAGATAACACGTCACAGCAAGTCCGACTGGGACGGAGTAAGTCGCAGATGCCCACGCATAGAACGGAACACCGACCAGAACACAGCCCGCCAGACAGACGGCGAGGCTGAATATCATGGCGCCTTTGAGAAGATCGCTCCGCGCGTTGGACGTGTACTCACTCCAGAAGCGCATCACCAGCACCTGCTGGCCGAGCGTCGCAACGATGCTCAACAACCCTGCCGCAGAGAACAGAACCGAATAGCTGCCGAACTCGTTCGTTCCCAACTTGCGGGCAGCAAGAGTAATCAGTGCAAAGTTCAACACGGTGATAACGGCCTTCAGGCCGAACACACTGACCATGCTCCGCACCGCAGCAACATTCAGCAAGCCGAACAACCGGTGGACCGCGCCTTGAGCGTTCACGTTAGCTGACCTCGCGACTAGCGCAGTTGTGGCACATAGCGCTTCAACGCATTCTTGATCGGCTTTGCCCGGTGATAGATGAACGAAAACGCTGAGCCGCTGAGCGTGCTGGCCCGCGTGAAGTTATGAAGCGTCGTTTCCTCGACCCTGAAATGCGATTTGTAACCTGTGTTACCCAGCCCCATATCGAAGCGCTGGAACCCTTGATCGAACCGCAGCTTGATAACGCGGTAGATGATCTGCAGACCGACCGAGTACTTGCCATACCCCTCGGCATCGAACCCGTTGAGCACGGCATGGAACTGCCCCTCCCCCGCGAGCCCGAACAGAACGGCGACGGGTTTCCCGCCCAGATAGCTCACATAGGTCACGCACTCGCCGCAACTCAAGCCGGCGATCGCAAAATCCAAATAGAAACTCCAGTAGACGTTCTGCGATAGAAGATCGGAATCGAAACGACCACCCCTGACCTTTCTCAAGAACGCGAAAGCCTCCCGCACCTCCTGCTCCGTGCGGGCCGGCCGGTGCTCATAAGATCCGCCCTCCCGCTCGAGCTGACGCGCGAGGCGCCCCAGCTCCTTCGAAAACTTACGCCGAACGGTGCGGCGCTGCCAAACTTCGAAGTCATTCCCTACCTCGCTGTGATACGCGGCATTGTCGCAGCGGGTCGTGGTCGTCCGGCTAAAGAGCCGCGCGGGATCGAACCCGTCGTCCCTGATCTTTCGGAACAGCAGGACGTGCGCGTCGTCGACGAGAGCGTCGAAACGCGCGACAGCCGACGGATCGTTCGCAAGCGTTTCGAGGACGATCCGGTCTCCCACCACGCAATTGTAGTCGCAGACGCCGAAATCGGCAGGCTGCAACACATCGACCTTCGCTGCGCGTTGCACAACTGTAGGGATCACAGCCAACAGCGCCCCATCGTCGGGCCGACGAACCGTTATAGTGTGCTGCCTGGCCGACAGATTCGCCACGAGCCGCTTGTGGATCAAGTCCATCCAGACGGGAGACTGAAAAACAGTCCCCCGATGCAGGTTGAAGAAACTACGGTACTCCTCGGACAGAAAGTCGAAACTCTCCTCTACGCCGACAACGACGTCGAGGCGCAACAAGTCAGCGCTGATTGCCAGCATGAAAGTCGCCCCACCTGCTGCCGATCAAGCCTCGGCAATGTCTCTACGGCCATTCGGTGACGAAGCATCGATCCGGAAATCCCGACGCTTGATAACGTCGCCCTTGATCTGCCGACCAAGCTTCTTCCAAACCAGCGCTGAGGCGGCCTTCGGATAAACAGACAATCCATCGCTGGTCGTCGATAGCTTCTGAAGTCCCAAGGCCCGTCGCAGGACTCCGTTGCCGTAGTGAACGGCATAAGACCGCCAAATCGGATCCGTCCAGTGCTCCATGGTGACCGAGATGTTCAAGCAGTCGTGGTTCTGCACGCGGTGCGGAGCATAAAGCGGCCAAGTCAGCATCTCTCCCGGATGCAGATCGAAAGCTGTCGCGTAATCATCGAACCAATTCTGATACGGCATATCTTCCGCCGTCTCGCGCAACAGGATCTTCTCGATGTTTCTCGGATTCAGAAAAATTTCCGACTGAGGATAGATATAGACGCGCTTGACGCCGCTAATCTGCCAAAGCGACTGCCCCTGAATATCGGCGTGATAGTAGACCTTTGCGTTCGGTGACGAAATGAGCACGCCGATATTGCGCTTGTAGGTAGTGAACCCTGGCATCCGCGCCTGGAATTCATCGAACACCTTGTTGAGCAAGTCGCGATACTCCGGAGCCCAATCCATCACGCGACGGATGTTCATCCAGATACGTCCCTTCTCGATGGCTTCGATCGCTTCAAGGCCGGTTGCTCCACCCAACTCACCATACAACCGATGAGGATTGTCGGTTTCCGTGCCCATCGACTCGAGACCGAGTTCTCCCTTCGGACAACGCTCGATCAGGCGGCCAAGCGCCTCTCTGGTGAAAAGGCCCGTCTCTGCAAGGCGATGCTGCAGCTTGATTGCATGATGGCCGAAGAGGCGCTCATGCTGCGGCTGCCAGTTGGCAATAATGTCCGTGTTCATGCTCATTGAATTCATGACGCGCTCCAGTCCGCCGCGGATTTTTGCGTTGAGTTCTTGCAGCGATTATTGGGATAGCATTCTAACGTGTCTGCGTTCTCTGCGCGCGTTATTGATCAGTGATGTTCCGGTTTAGGTTAAGAGAGAGCAATCCGAACCAACAATTATTAACCCCACATGAAACGAAACGTTGGGAAGTTCCAGATGCATAAACTTTGAAGGAAATTTTCGGAAACTCGTTTACGATGTTCCGGAAGTTCATGCCAACGAAGAGCCGGATAGGCTACACACGCGCACCAAGGCGCACGGTCCCTGACGCGAATAGGGGCCATCGGAATATCGATAGTCGCTAGCGATCAATGGGACACATGAACCCGACCATCTTCCGCATTCTGGCCTGGACGAGCCTGGCGATGATCGCGTTTGCGACGCTCAGCCCCATCGAGCTCCGACCGGAAAGCGGCATGCCGCCGAACATCGAGCGGTTCTTTGCGTTCGCTGCGATCGGGCTCGTGTTTGCCGCGGCCTATCCGAGACATTTCTGGCTGACGCTGATCATCGTCCTGGGAGCCGCATTCCTGCTGGAAATTCTGCAGATTGCCTCCCCTTCGCGCCATGGCCGTCTGTTCGACGCGGTCGTCAAAATGTCGGGAGGAACGCTCGGCTTGATCCTCGGCTGGCTGCTGCAACGCTTCAGCCTTCAACGATAATTGTCGTTCGCGTCACTTTACGAACAGGTGCGGAAACAGCTTCGGACGAATGGTCGTTCCGTCGATGACCTCAAGCCGACCGCACCGATTCAGTGTATGCAGCTTGCGGCCGGGCCATTGCTGGCTCGGCTTCAGCCTCCGATGCACCGTCTGACGAAATGCATCCGGAGAAAGCTCGACGACCTCGGCCAGCGCAAGACCGCTGCCGTAGCCCTCGCTGCAATCTTGAATCGGACGCCACAGGCGATCTCCCCTCTTCACGAATGCACCAGCTGGCCTCGCGCTGGAACGATCGATCAGTACGGGGTTCTTGGCGTGAGGATGCCAAGGTCCCAACAGGCTATCCGCATGATAGATAGCCAACGTATCGGAGTAGCCACCGGCACCGTCCCAAAGCGTGCCGAACATATAGTATCGTCCGTTGTGTTCAGTAACGGTCGCGTCTGACAGCTGGAGATTGGACAGCAAGGTCGCATGCCGCTCCCATCGATGCGGAAAATCGACACATCGATAGAGCGCGACCTCGTGGCTCGCCATGCCTTCCGGAATCATCCAGAGTGAACCGTCATGGACCATCAGGAATGGATACGACAGGTGCCAACTCTCTTCCAACACCGGCATCGCCGCGGCCGTCGGACCCGTTTGGTCGAATTCGATCGCCGAGATGAAACCCTTGCCGACGCGGTGATCGAGTTCCTCCACGAAGACGAAAGTCTTGCCCTGCCACGTCATCGGAAATGGATCCGCGTAGAAGCGCATGCCGGGATCTGGAGCGACACGCCAAGCCACCCCCGACAGATCTCCTCGCTCCCAAACACCGCCGCCATCGACCATGCGCCATCCGACGTGCCAG
This sequence comes from Afipia sp. P52-10, assembly GCF_000516555.1. NCBI lineage: Bacteria > Pseudomonadati > Pseudomonadota > Alphaproteobacteria > Hyphomicrobiales > Nitrobacteraceae > Afipia > Afipia sp. P52-10. Next base: position 297,408 of record NZ_AZSJ01000004.1, read on the forward strand.
TGCGGTGAATAACAACACAGCCGGTAGATTTCTCGTGCGAGCGATCGGGTCAACCCAGCCAATACGTAAGGGACAGGCGAACGTACTTCGGCAGCATCGACGGACCGACGAGAGACATGTTGATCAGAAACCGCCAGTCCGCCCGACAGGAGTCCGCTTAGCAAGGTGATCGTGCGTGCCATTACCGTATCCAGCGCACCGCTCAAGCCTTGCGCGGCCTCCGCTGACGGATAAGCACTGGCAACGACGACAGACCGGCTTTCGTCAACGATATCGATCCTCGGCAGATCGCCGTCCAGGATCGCCTGTAGCAGGCCGTTTTCGCCCGCTATGCCGTTATAGAGCGGTTTGAACCGCTGCTTGGACAGGCCTGTAGGCGTGACGAGCTCGGAAGAAAAATCGATGACGACGTCGGCGGTCTGCCCGGCGGACGAACCACGGTCGATCACCCCGACCGATGTAGCGCGCGAGCCGTCGACAGCGCCTCGCTTCAACAACATGCGCTCCAGGTCGAACAGAAAGTCCAAACCGGCGGGCTTGGGCGCGCTGTCATCGACCCATGCAATCTGCACCGCAGTATCATCCTTGGAGAGGGCGCGAATGGCGCGTTCCATCCAAGTCCGCGGGCGAGACCGGTCAAAGCGGAGTTCAAGAATCATTTGAAACATGCCCGGCAAATGCTCTTGCCGGCGAGGTGTTAGGTGATTTGTTCGAAGATCCGTTCGTAGTCGTCAACCATTGCATCAACAGAGTATCTGCTCTTCAGCCGCTGCGAACTTTGCCGCAACGCGGCTTTCAAGCTTTCGCTTTCCAGAACGCTTGCCGTCGCGGCCGCCAGGTTCTCCGGGCTGCTCGCATCGACAAACACAGCTGCGGGCTCGTCCTCGACAGATAAGACCTCGCGCAGAACGGGCAATCCGTTCGCAACAACCGGAACGCCGGCTTGCGCCGCCTCCACGGCCGCCAAGCCGAAGGTCTCCGCGATCGTCGGAAAGACGAAGACATCGAGCGCTGCGAGAAAATCACCGATCCGCGTGGGAGCAACTTCGCCAACGAAGTAAACCCGGTCAGCAACTTTAAGCTCGGAGGCCAGATTTTCAAGCCGCTCGCGATCGGGCCCTTGCCCGAGCAATGCGAGATGCCAAGCCGGACGCAACGGCAGCATCCGAATTGCAATATCGAGCCGCTTCAGCGGATGCAGTCTCGCAACACAACCAAGTAACGTTACGTCAGCAGGGAGACCAAACTCCCGGCGAGCCTGCTCTGGTGTCAGCTTAGACACCCTCTCCTCGAAGCCATGCGCAACGTAGACAAGCCTGCGGCTGTACGGCTTGGGATAGGCCTCGTACACGCGCTTCACATCGAGGGAGTTCACCGTTACGGCCTTGAAGCACCCGGCCATGCCGAGCCAGTAGTCAGCCGTCCGCACCAATCGGCTCATCGTCGGAAGCGCCGACACCTGATTGGCAACGACCGGCGCCGCACTCGCAAGCCTCGCAATCGGACCGGCAAGGATGTTGCCATAGTGCTGAAACGTCAGAACGATATCGGGCTTGGCGTGACGGATTTGCCGGGCAAGCGCCCTGCAGAAGCTGAGGAACGAAGCCGGAGAGGACGGCCTTTGATCGACGCAATATGCTGTATTCGGCGGCTCGGTGAAAGTGGTCGACTTGCGGAAGAAGAACAGGTTATGGACGTCATATCCCCGGGCGGCCAGGCCGCCACCGAGGAGACGCGTGATCTCCTGCGCTCCGGCATTTTCAGCTTGCGTTTGAACCAGCAGGATTCGTTTAGGGCGAGCGCTCATCGTGATATCTCGATCAACACCCTAACTATCGTGCAGTGCTTCATGAATAGCTAATTTGCGGCAATCATCCGCGAACGCCGAAACTTTCGCACCACAGCCAGCACCGAGGGATCGATACCGGTCCAACGTCGGCACAGGACGTTCATAGTTACCGTCATAATCAGTAACGATAACGTCGCCGCCATCGCCGCGCCCATCAGGCCGAAGAAGGGAATGAGGACGATGAAACCAACCAGCCTAAGGGCGATGCTTCCCGCCAAAATCCACGGATAACGGCCCTCGAAGCCTGCAATCATCAGGATCGCCGGCGCCGGCCCGCCGGCCGCATAGAGCGACGTGCCAGTGACCAGAACGAGCAGTGTCCATTTCTCGCCGGCGAAGGAGGGACCGAACAACCCCAACAGCAGCCCGCCGCCCACCCAGACGACGAGCAGCCCGCCGATCACGCACAGAAGAACAACTTCCGCCATGCTCAGCAGAACGCGGTTCAATTCCTCCATATTCCGGTTGAAGTAGAGGCCGGGAATCCGGCGTGTGGCAAACGCATGCACAGCCGAAAGGAGCGTGCCGAAGACATTCGCAAGACGCGTCGCGACAAAGTAGACGCCGGCTGACTGGGCATCGAGCAGCCAATAAACCACCAGCACGTCGAAGTACTGATTCAGGGCTTCAAGGATCGAGGTGATCCAGAAATGCGACGATGCACGCAGCCATTCGCCGGTCCGCCATGCCGGCTTGGTTGCCAGGAGATGGCGTGGAAAGGCCGTGTAGACGATGATCCCCTGC